>CAYYRB010000035.1:2279-14867 GCA_964473995.1 uncultured Candidatus Competibacteraceae bacterium
GGGAAGCGGATATCGGTTATCCGGAAAGACATAATTTCTATTTCCCGCGGCGCCATTTTCACCTCACGGCCTGAGCGGGCGAGATCGTACGCTTTTTTTCCACCCATTTTTATGGCGGAAAAAGCCGGGGGTATTTGATGGGAAACACCTAGGAATGAACGGGCCGTTTCGTGGATTAATTCAGGGGTAATGTGATCGGTAGGATAATCAGCATCGGGCTCGGTTTCCAAATCAAAAGATGGTGTAGAGGCGCCTAAGAAAAAAGTGCCGGTGTAGGTTTTGGGAAGCCCCATAAACTGATCGATATTTTTGGTTTCCCGGCCCGTGCAAATAATGAGCAAACCCGAGGCCAGCGGATCCAGCGTACCGGCATGACCTACTTTGAGTTTCTCGCGCCTGATGCGCTGATAGGCTTTTCGAATGGCAAACACGGCACCGAAAGAGGTAATTCCCTTGGGCTTATTGACGAGAAGTACTTTCCCGGCTTTGAGTTCTTCGGATAGCATGGGGCAAAAGTAGCGAATTAGCTACAGGAGTTCTTCGGGCATGGAACAGGCCCTGTTTCGGCAGGAATACCTCAGCTTTTTCCCGGTCACCACCCGGTTTCGGAACAAGGCTGACTCAGCAGGCGATTCGGTTGCCGCCACGAAACAACCCGTGTGGAATGATGACAGAAAATCAGCCGCATGAAGGAAAACGCCCTCGCCCGTAAACACCTCTTCACGAAAATCAGTCAGATGTTGAAACAGCATGCCCCAGTTGGAGTGGCCGGGTCCGTAATGCAAAGCATCACCTGTCATCTTGCGGGCCATTTCCAACGCACGGGCTTCCCATGCCGGCTTATCGGCCACCCTGCCGAGGATAAACAAATTGAGCGCCATACGGCTGTTTGAGGAAGGTATTACATTATCCTGTATGTCGTAAGTTTCCGCGGCCAATGCCGGGCTGCCTGCCGACCGGAAACGAAAAAATCCTTTTTCTTCATCCCAGAAATCACGCATCGCATCATCCGTAAGGGATACCGCCTTATCCATATATTCCGGCTGAAAAGACACTTCGGCCAGACTTAGGGCAGCGGAAGCCAAAAAAGCGAGGTCTTCCAGAAAGGCGGGAATTTTGGTTTCCCCAGAAGTGTGCGTGCGATACCAATGACTGTTTTTGCACAAGCGCGCTTCCAAAAAAGCCCAGGTTTCTTTGGCCGACTCCAGGTATCCGCACCGGCGCGTGTAGCGGTAAGCGTCGCACAGGGCAGAAATCATCAGGGCATTCCATCCCAAAAGAATTTTATCATCCGCACCCGGCCGCACCCGCTTCTCTCTTGCCTGAAGTAATCCAGACTTTATCCGGGATTTGGTTTCCAACCAGTCAACGGAACTGATTTGATGCCGTTGACAAAAAGTATCATCCTCGTCCTGCCGGAGCAAAATATATTTCCCGTGTTCCCAAAAACCTTCCGTATTCAAATTGTAATAATCACGGGCCAACTCAAAATCTGCTCCGAGTACTTCCCGGGCCTCCTCCAATTCCCACACATAAAATTTACCCTCCTCCCCTTCACTGTCTGCATCCAGAGCGGCAATCCATCCGCCCTGCGGATTTTTCAGTTCCCGTTCACAAAATGCAATGGTTTCATGAACCACTTCAGCAAAAAAAGGATCTTTGAACACGGCATATGCTTCGGCATACAAAGAGATGAGTTGGGCATTGTCGTACAGCATTTTTTCGAAATGGGGCACTTTCCAATAGCGATCCACGGAGTAACGGGAAAAACCACCGCCAATCTGATCGTAGATGCCGCCAAAAGCCATCATTTTCAAGGTAAAATTCACATGGTTCAACACCTCTGAATCACCCGATATTTGCCCATACCGCAACAGAAATTGATAGTTGTTGGGCAGGGGAAATTTGGGTTCCTTGTCGGGTCCGCCAAATGTGCGGTCAAATCCCCTCTTCCATTTTTCCACCATTTTACGGGGAATATCCGCAAACGGTTCATCGGAAATTCGGGTAACGGCAGCCCCCTCGTGCATGGCTTGGTGAAGTTTTTGGGCATACTCCTCCATTTTCGGCCGATCATTTTTCCAAAGCAGTACGAGTTGCTCCAACACCTGAATCCATCGCTGTTTGGGAAAATAGGTTCCCCCGTAAACAGGCCTTCCGTCGGGCAGAAGAATGCAATTGAGGGGCCAACCGCCCGAGCCGGTCATTAACTGAAGCGCCTGCATGTATACGTGATCTACATCGGGTCTTTCTTCCCGATCCACCTTAATGTTGATGAAATGCTCATTCATCATGGCAGCGCAGGCTTGATCTTCAAACACCTCGTGCTCCATGACATGGCACCAGTGGCACGCGGAGTACCCGATGGAAACTAAAACCAGTTTATCCTCAGCCGCGGCCTGTTTCAAAAAATGCTCATCCCAGGGCACCCAATGAACGGGATTATTTTTGTGTTGCAGCAGATACGGGCTGGTTTCAAATTGAAGCAGGTTGTCCATAAAAGAAAATTACCGGGAGTATTTTTGGAGCTGTGTAAGCACTTCCTGAAAGTGATCATGAACCGCATCAGGATGCGTGAGTATGTTGATGTGGTCATAATCATGGCGGTATCCGTTTTCTCGGGAAAGAACGGTTACGGCTTCAGGGTGACCTATTTCTAAGGCCAGCCGCCTGACATCCTCCGGATGACCGAGCAGTTTATCGTTTTTACCCGTATAGAGATGAACGGGAGGAAGCATGAGATTCTTCAATATTTTTCGATAATCGGTTCCGGTTTCGGCGTCTGTCCAACGTTTGGAATACACCCAACGGTTTACCTGAAAATAAAACCGGGACGGTTCATTGTCGGAGCCCATCTTCAATTTTTTGGCCGGTAGATAACCATACAAAATCGTAAAAAAAGCACCGAGAATACTCCATCCCAAATCGATGGTGGTGAAACGGGCCCAATTAAAAATGCCGATTCTACGTTTGGTTCCGAAAAAAATAAAGCTGCGAATATTCCACTGTTGATGACAGAGTGCATAAGCAGAAAGCAACAATACGCCGCCCCAGGAATGGGCTCCAAGATGCAGCGAATCAGCGCCCGTGATGCTTAGCACACGATCCACCAGAAAAGGAATCTCTTCGGAAATCGTATCTGTTTGAGAAGCCTTGAATCCTCTGGCAACGGAAGGGGTCGATTCCCCTTTGCCCCTGAGGTCGGCTACAAAAACGTCAAACCCCGCATCGGCAAGAAAAGGAGCGTAACCCTTTCCGGATTTACTGAAAAAAACTTTTCCGTTTTCGATCGAGCCATGGATCAACAATACCGGCGGGTAGGGCGACTGGCCTTTGGAAAACCGATGAAGAGCCAGCTGATGCCGGCCGAAGGAATGCATAATGGTTTGAGGCTTCACGGCGTCAAAGATACAGTCGTTTCGAAAACAGATTTTCTTTCAGATGCCCAACCTGAATCTATATGCCGAATCCTATCTGCGAAGCCTGAATTTCAAAATAAGATTGACCGGTTGGAATCATCAAGGCACAAAAATGGATGAGTGGAACTCAAAACAATGACGTAGTATGAAAAGGTAGCACGAATATGCAATTTTACACAGGTTTACAAGTAGAAAAAAGGCAATAAATGTAAACTATAAGAATACCCATAGTTTATTTTTTCGTCATGAGCGGCGTGCAAATAACTAAAAATCAACAAACTAAACCGAATGTTAAAAATCGAGAAATTTGTCCATGAATTTCTTTTAGAAGCTCTTTAACTTTGACCTGTAAGTTTCCAAAAAACAAATAATACTACGCAAAGGGACTTACTAAAGATTAGGACTGTCAAACGAGTCTGCCGCCCGGTAGACTCGTTTGGTTTTTAGGCAAAGCTGATTGCCTAAAAAGAACTCCTTATTTAGCTCTTTCTTTGTATTCTTTTGTTTTGGTATTCACACGGATGCGTTCACCTTGATTAATGAACAAAGGAACCATCACGCGCGGGCCGTTCTCTACGATGGCCGGTTTCAAAGAACCTCCCGAAGTATCTCCTTTGATTCCCGGCTCGGTATAGGTTACTTCCACTTCAATCAACTCGGGCAATTCTGCGTAAAGGGGTAACTCCTTTTCTGCATGAAATACGATTTCAATTCCTTCCATGCCGTCCTTTAAGAACTCGGGAGAATCTATTAATTCCTCAGAAAGCAATACCTGTTCATAAGTTTGCTGATGCATAAAATTATACCCTCCGTCGTCTTTGTACAAAAATTGATGCGGTCTACGCTCAATGGTTTGCACGTTGATAGTCTCGCTGCCGCCGAAAGTATGATCAATTATTTTTCCCGTGTTGAGACTTTTAAGTTTAGTGCGCACGTTGGAAGCACCTCTGCCCGTTTGAAAACGGAGAAATTCCATCACAACAAATAACTCTTTATTCAATTCAATACAAAGTCCTCTTTTTAGGTCAGCAACGGTAGCCATAATTTGAATTTTACAATGTGGGCGCGAAGTAAGTAGAAATTTTGCGGATTTAAAAATCCAAGACCCGGGACGCAAAAGCAAATAGGCTACTGATGAGGCAAAACTTCCTACCTTCGGGTTTATGTTCTACAGAAAAACAGGCTTTATTCTATTTTGTGTATGCTTACCCATAGCGATATTCGGTCAGAAACCGGCCGAAATTTTTATTCGTGATGCATACACCGAAAGACCGATCCCCGGCGCATGGCTGATACCGGACAGAACGGAGGACAC
The DNA here is from genome assembly GCA_964473995.1 of uncultured Candidatus Competibacteraceae bacterium. GTDB lineage: Bacteria > Bacteroidota > Bacteroidia > CAIKAF01 > CAIKAF01 > JAKRSD01. The sequence continues at coordinate 7,014 of CAYYRB010000035.1, forward strand.
GCTTTTTGCGGATGACAACGGATATGTATCGGAAAGACCCCTACTAAGAACCAATTTTGTAGCCGTAGGCGCCCAAGGATACAAAAGGGACACATTGATTGTTTTTAAAGGAGGCATATACCGCGTTTTTTTAACACCCGAAGCGAAAAACCTGCAGCTCGTGGGCATTGTATCGGAAAGAGCCGACGGAAACAAATTACTGACCCCCCTGTACGGCGCCAGATTAAACAAAGACGAACCATTCAGCTTTGACAATCTGCAGATGCCCCGATTTCTAAATACCATACCCGGAGTACAATGGGAACAACGGGGCGTGGGCGGAAGCGCGAAACTATCCGTGAGAGGTTCCGGATGGAGAAGCAACTTCGGCATTAGGGGCACACGGTTATACTTAGATCAGATTCCGCTTTCCCAATCCGACGGATTTGGTTTGCCGGAGTTGGCAGACCCCTATTTTTTCGAATCATTGGAATTTTTCAAGGGTCCCGCGGGAGTTTCCTACGGGGGCTATGCTGGAGGCTCACTCATCTTAAAAACCAAAACACCTGAAGAATATGGATTAACCTTTGATATAGGTACCACAGCCGGATCAAACAGACTGCTTCGCGCACAGGCCGGCGCATCCTACACTGCGCGAAATTTTCACGTGTACGCCAAGGGCATGAGCATGGTACACCGGGGTTTTCGGCAACAGGAATATGTAAACAGAAAACTCTACATGGCCGGCGCCGATTGGCAACTTCACCCCAACCACACCTTCATCCTGAAAGCTATCTATGGCATCTCCAACTGGGGTTTGCCGGGAGATTTAACGGCACTGCAGGCTGCCACCGATCCCCAAATGGCCAATCCCTATTCTCTGGCCGTTTCCGCCAGGTTGGAAAAACGTTTTTTCCGGGGCGGGATTACCCACCGTTTTAAACAGGGCGAACGCTTTACCAATGAACTCACTGTTTATGGAAGTAGCACCGATAAATATAATCCGTACGGCACCACCCCGACCTTTTCGGGAATCAAGGATGAGCAGATTTGGGGATTTGGCATTCGGGAAAATGCCGATTTTCATTTCGGAAAAAAACATCCCCTGCATGTGCAAACCGGTTTTGAATACCAGACGGAAACCACAGCCGGCAGAGAAACCGAAAACAAGGGCGGATTGGAAGGAAATGAAAAAAGCCGGTATAATTTGTCGCACCACCTGTTTTTTGCCTACCTGAAAGCCACCCTGCTTTTACCGCGTGAATTACGCATAGAGGGAGGGCTGAATGCTGCCGTATCGGGCATCGAAAAAAATGAATTGTCGCCCGACACGGCTAAAAATGAAACCGCATCGACGGGCAAACCGGGGTTTTATCCCTTTGTGGGATTTTCCAAAAAAGCAGGTAAAAATTATTCCTACTTTGCACGCTATGCTCATGGGTATACCACGCCTGTTCTGAACGAACTGTTAAGCGAAAGCGGATTCCTGAATACCGACTTGGGTAATGAACGCATGCAACAAGCCGAAATCGGCACCAGAGGGCAACTTGGCAGGATTGCCATGAGTTGGGGACTCGGAGCCTATTACCACCATTATACGCGTTATATCGTGCCCTACTACCCCACGCCTGAATCACCCGTACGATTCACCAACGCCGGTGCCGCGGCACAATGGGGCATAGAAGCAGAATGGGATTACACTCCCTACCGGGCAAAAAAAAATAAATCGGCACTACGGCAAAGTGACATCGCCCTGAGGTATCAATATACCCAAGGACGCTTTATCGAATTTTCGGAAGGCGGAACCGATTACTCCGGTTATCAAATCCCCGGAACTGCATCCCACCGGCTCACCTTGTTGGGAGCATTGGTTTTCCGCTACGGATTTCGTCTGGACATGGATCTTACTTACCGGAGCAGCATTGTTCTCAATTATATGAACACAGACCGTACACCGGGGATTTTCCGAGGAAATGTGCGCATAGCCTGGAGCGGTATTCTTTTTTCCGTTTTGCACCCCGAACTCTTTTTCGGAGTAAACAACTTTACCGGCACCAAGGACTACAGCTTTTTGCGAATCAATGCGCCCGGCGGGCGTTTTTTCAACCCCGACCATGGCCTTTTTCTCTATGGTGGGGTAAACATCCGTTCTTCCGTACTGCTCAAAAAAGTAAAATAAAAGCTGGAGAAGAATCAACACATTCCCCTCCGCAAATTAGGGAAGGGATGGAAATTTAGTATTTTTGACCCGATAAGTTAGCGCAAAACAAAGAAGTACACCATGCAGGAAAATTTGCCATCCGAAGAATCCCATTCCGAAGAGTTGAAACACGAAACTCTAAACGATACACAACCAACCGTGCAGGCAGGCAAGCCGGCTTCCATATCCGACGAGGATTTGAGCGACGTCGTTTTCGGCCAGGAAACGGAGGAATTGCCGGTTTCCATTACCGAATCGGAAGAAAAGGAAGAAGAAAAGGAAGATGAGGATGAATTTTATCCAGAAGATATGAGCCTGGAAGTTCTCTCCGAGGCTTTCCTTCAGCGACTGGAATCGGGCACCATTTTTAGCTCGCAGCAAAACTTCAAAAAAATACGGGAGCGATTTAATTTCCTATCGGACGAACTGAAAAACAAAGCCCGTGAAACCTATTTATCAGAAGGAGGCGAGGCGGATTATTTTGAATTTAAAGCACCGACTGAAGTAGATGCCCTGCGCCGCAAATTGGATGAGACGGCACAAAAATTCAAAGAATTAAAACAAAAGAAAGAAAGGGAACTGGCTGAAAATGTGCTGAAAAAACAGGACATCATTCAGGAATTGACCCAACTTATCGAAAACGAAAGCGATATTGCCAAAGCCAATGAAACCTTTCGTCAACTGCAGGAAAGATGGAAGTCAACAGGACCCGTTCCTCAGCTTAAGTTTAATGATCTGAATCAATCTTATCGTCTCAGGCTTCAGCAATTTTATCAGTCGCTTCAAATCCACAAAGAGCTCTTCCGCATCGAATTGTCGAAAAATCTGGAACAGAAAGAGCGCATTGCCAAAGGAGTGGAAAGTCTGCTTAAAATGCCGAGCATCAACAAAGCTTTGGAATTTCTGCATGAATACCACAAACAATGGCGCGAAACCGGTCCCGTGCCCCGGACCAAAAACGAAGCCTTGTGGCAGCGGTTCAAAGCGGCCAGTGATGCCGTTTACCGACGCAGAGAAGAGCATGTAAACCGGCTGAATGAAGAGCGCAAAAAAAACCTGGAGGCAAAAAATACGCTCTGCGAAGAAATGGAACAGCTTGCGGAAGGAACATTCAATCAGCTGTCCGACTTCAGGGAAACCGATAAAAAGGTAGCCGAATTAGACAAACGCTGGAGAGCTACGGGAAGAGTCCCCAAAGAATTTAACGACAGTATCTGGACGCGCTTCCGGGAAGCAAGAAAAGCCTATAATGCGAAACGTGCGCCCCTGATGGCGGAAGCCGAAGCCCATTACCGGAAAAACCTGGAGGCCAAAACCCGTCTTTGTGAAAAAGCGGAAGCCCTTGCCGAAAGCACGGACTGGAAAAACACCACGACGGCATTCGTCCGTCTTCAGGAGGACTGGAAAAAAACCGGACCGGTTTCCCGTGACATGAATGATAAAATCTGGAAAAGATTCCGGGCCGCCGCAGATGCTTTTTTCACCAAGAAAGAAGCCTTTTTTAAAGCGCTGCCCGATGTTGAGGCTGCCAATCTTGTCGCTAAAAGAGAAATCATCAACCGCATGGAAAGTTATGCCCATTCCGAACGGCTGGAAGACAGCTTTGCGGCCATGGACGCTTTCCGGAAGGAATTCTTTGCGGCGGGACATGTCTCTTTTAAAGAAAAGCCCGTCATTGAAAAAGAATTTGACGAAGCGGTAAAATCGTTTTTCGGCAAGATAAACATAGACCCGGCCGAGCGTACACGGATTGAATTCCGGAACAAAACCGCAGCCATGCTTGATTCGCCGGATGGTGAGGAACAACTCCGTAAAGAGCGTACGGGCATCCGGATCCGGCTCGAAAAACTCAGGGAAGAAGTCAATCAGTTGGAAAACAACATCCGTTTTTTTGGCAATTCAAAGAATGCAGAGGCATTGGTAAAGCCTTATCTCGACAAAATTGAGCGCGCCAAGGGTGAGATCAAAGACTTGGAGGACAAACAAAATCAGCTCAAAAAAATAGCCAAGCAACTCGAAGGCCCGGCCAAAAAGTGATCCGTTGAACTCCGTGAGCAATCCTAAAAAGAAAAGAAAAGATTGGATTAAATCCCTTCTGTTGGTTCAGGCTTTCGTCGGGCTGCTTTCGCTGAATGCGAAGGCTCAAGGCGGGGTGATTCCGGTTCAAATGAATTACGCCGAAACCGATTCAGCTATTTTTGGTACCGGCTCGTTTGCCTACGCCCCTTTTCGGCTTAATTCCAAAACAGATTCAACGGCTCTGGGCATGTTGGCCGTGGTGTGTGACACATTTCCCGATCTGATTTCAGGAAACGCTTATTCACAAACCTTTTTTGACATCCTTCGGTTGGACTCCATGCAGATTCGCCTGAGCCACGTAAACCATTCAGGCCAAACCGACTCCCTGATTTGGGGAATCACGGGAACCTACAACGGAAACTTCCCGCAGGAAACGGCGTCGTTCGGAGATACTATTTTACTGAACCAATCTGTTTCTGCTTCAGGAAACCCCATATGGTTGTCCATTCCCGTCGGAGAATATGTATCCACCTCATTCAGCCTTCTGCTTCACTACAAGGCGCCTCAGAACGACACGCTTTGGGCATGGTCAGGTTACGGATTCGATGGAACATGCGAAGAAATTCCGGGCATCAACCGGGCATTGAACAGTACCTTTTTCCCGAATTCATTCGGACTGAACAAAGAGCTCAACATGATTTTACCTACCCCCGCGGGCGCTGATATTTTCTACACCTGTGATACCCTTCCTGCTTTTGATGAATCGGTGGACGGAAGAAGTTTTATCCAAAACTGGGATGTACGTTTTTTCCTCACGGCGGTAACCACCCAAATGGAAAACCATGCCATAACCTCGCAAGCGTTGGTGTTTCCCAACCCGGGTACCGGGTTTTTCCAACTTTCCGAACCTGTTTCCCAGATTTGTATCTTTTCCTCTGCGGGCTCCCAGGTTTGGGAAACCAATGAACCGACAAACCAATTTGCACCTGATTTACCCCCGGGTATTTATTGGTGCCGGCTTACCATTCATGAACAAACAAAAATGATCAAACTGATCATAACCACTCCATAAAATGAAGTCTCTTTTTTTATTATTAGCTCTCGCGATTCTGGCGGCAACCACAAAACTTTCGGCACAAAAACAAGCAGGCGAGCCCCTCTTGTGGGGAATTACCCCCTCCCACCCTTCAGAAAAGGTCATTCCGGACACACTTTTTCATAATTTTTTCAACCTTAATCCTGTGTTATATTCTTCGCCGAACGGCGGATGGATGAACGGCACCAACGGCTATTTCGACACTGAAAAGGCGCAAGAAATCAAGTTCACGGAAACCTATTTGCTCGGCGGATTTGTTTATTGGTTTGCTTTTAAAAACAAAACGACGGGTGGCGACACTTCCGCACTCGTTTTTAAACTCTACAAAAAAGATTCTGCGGAAATCATCAACGGACAACCCCGGTTGGCCCCAGGAACTGTTTTGGACTCCGATACGGTTTTATTAAACAGCCTTTCGGCAAATGTGCAGTTTGAATCGGGTCTGAATGTATTTTCACTAAACCAACCGTTGGTGATGACCAACAACTATCTGGGAGCCTTTTCCATGGAGCTGATGCACCCCAAAGACTCCGTTGCGCTATTCGGTTCTACGGATGGGCAAGTGAATATTACCGATTACAGTTGGGAAAAATGGAACGGGAAATGGAATACGATCAAGAATGCGTGGACCTTGGATGTAGACTTTGCCATTTTCCCGATTATTGACCTTACCGCAGCTTCGGTAGATGAAGCGGCCTCGGACCATTTTTGCGTATTTCCCAATCCGGCGTCAAACACGATTCATTGGAAAAACAGGGGCGATGTTCCCTTCAATCGTCTGGTTATACTAACTATCGAAGGGAAAACGGTCAAGAGCCGACTCCTGTCGCCCAAAGAAAACACTGCGGAGATATCCGACCTGACCCCCGGTGTTTACCTGCTGGGATTGCATGCGGAAGAAACGAAAGAAACCCGTTTCGTGAAATTTCAAAAAAACTAATCGGTGTACCGCCGATGGGCTCAGCTGATTCGGTGATGCCCGCCCGGTGATAATTTCCAAAGCGGGGCCTTTATTTTTGTTTGCAGATCATCCCGGGATCTGATTTCCGCCTCCTGAAATGCTTTGATGCATAAATGGGCAGTAGCCATGCTGTCGTCCTGGGCACGGTGATGGTTTAACGATATTTTATGCAGATCGCATAGAAATTTCAGGTTATAATGGGACAGCCCGGTCCATATCCTCCGAAGAATCTGAACACTGCATGCATAGTGCAACCCCGGATAAGGCAATTGATAATAATCCAGTGTTTTGCGCAGTACACCCAAATCGAAAGAAGCATTATGTGCAATCAGAAAAGCATCATTCAGTAGAGGATATAATTCATCCCACAGGTGATCAAAAGTGGGCGACTGCCTCACGTCAGCCGGTTTTATTCCATGCACACGGATATTTTTATAATCAAACACATTCCCCGGAGGCTTGATGAGTCGCCCGTAGGTTGCTTTAATCTGCCCGTCCGAAACTACCGTCAACCCAATTTCACAGGGAGAGTTTCCATCAGGTGTTGCCGTTTCAAAATCAAGCGTTATAAAATCCATGTTTTAAATGCTTACAGCCGTGTTGCCAATACACATGTTTTCTTGGCTCTTCCCCTTGTTCCGTCTTCGTTATACCATTCGGCCACCAACAGATATATCCCAATTTTTGGCATAATTCCGTTATCGGTTCCTCCGTCCCAAACAAAATCACCGGAAATTCCGCAGTAGGCATTGTTGATGAGTTTCTTCACCAGCCGTCCTCCCTCATCAAACACATTTATGGAGAGTACATTTCCCGGTTTTTCAAATTGATAACGGATGAACAGCACATCGTCAAACCCGTCCTGATCTGGCGAAAAAACCTCGGGAGAAAGCGAAATGGCTCCGTCTGATTCCGCTGCAGCCCCGGTTTGGGAATTCGTATATCCGGGCGTACCATAACCCACGGAAGCGGCAGCCGAGGTCCAATTGTAGCGACTTTGCGTTACACCTTCGGGATTTATGCGCTCCAGAGAAACTCCGTCCGGATTGCTGAGTAGGGAAAAATGAAAATCATCGGAAAAAGTAAACGCATCAATCTTCTGCAAATCTTGATTTACCAAAGCCACGCTGCCCCCGGAATTGGATAGCGAGGGAAGAGAAAGAACATCCCAAAATGCCTGAGGCTGGGACGTAAAATACTGCTGATACACCTGTTTACGATCTACCGAAAACACCACATGACCGCCCGGCATGAGGATGGCGGAACGGTCCGCTATTGTAAGTTTACTGCTCAAGGTGTTCGTGGCGGAATCAACATCAGAAAGAAAAAGCTGAACCAAATCAACCGGTTTATCCGAACGGTTATAAAACTCCAAAAAATCAACCCCTTCCTCTTTGGGATCAAACAGCACTTCATTGGTGATTACATCGCCCGGTTCAATTTCCTCAGGCACACGGAAGAAAAGGGGAGCCTTTATCTCAGAAAAATTACCCGCGCAATCCCTCACCGAATCACTGATGTTCAGCCTATACGTGACTCCTGGAGCGAAGGAGTTAGACGATTTGAGAACCACCTGTTCCAAACGGGGTTCAACGGGCA
>CAYYRB010000035.1:14967-24193 GCA_964473995.1 uncultured Candidatus Competibacteraceae bacterium
GCATTTCCATTGACCAGCCCCCTTCCCGTTTGAATGTTTCGCGTATCCAACCATCCGAATACGTTATGGAATGAACCAATTTACTTTCCGCATTGCGCAACACGAGCGTACCCCCTGCATTGGTGAGTGAAGGAAACCCGGAAACACCCAGAAAAGGACCCGAAAAACTTGACTCAGCTTCAACTTTCCCGAGCACTACAAAACTTCCGGGGGCGAGCTGATAAGTAGGCAAAGAAACGGTAACGGCTTCGGTGGAAAAGGTCCACCCTGCGAGCTGGAGCGGTAAGGATGTTCTGTTATATAACTCTACATACTCAAACAAAGGAAGCCCCTGCGAAGGGCTTTCATCCGCCATGATTTCTGTTATAATGACATCATTTTGAACAGGCGTATAAAAGGTAAAACTAAAAGAAAGGCTTCCCGATATAGCCTGTGACGCACAGTTCGTGAGTGCGGAAGAAACGCTGAGGTTATATACCTGTTGTTGGGCGAAGGGTGTAGAAAAAAACAGACGACAAAAAGAGGGCGTGATGAATACCACCGAATCAGGGATTCCGATCTGGGGATCTATGGAGAAATCCTGGATGGTTACATTGCTCTGATTGACGAATTGGGAAAAAAGAACATCTACCGCGCTGTTTCCGAAAGGAGAAACGGATAGGATATCAAAAGTGATCGACGGGGAGTTGAACACCGAATTTTGAGCCGCAGGCGTTCCGCCCGTAAAGTTTTGACATGCGATCCAATTAGAGGATCCATTGCAGAAATCCAACGGGTTAATCATCTCCAGAGACCAACCGCCGTCATCCTTGGCCGGATCGCCATACCAGCTATCTGAATATGCAACCTGATGAATAATCTGATTATCGGGACTTAAAAGAGAAACCGTTGCCCCTGCATTGGAGAGCTGAGGAAAAGAAGGCATACCTACCGCATTCAATACCGAAAAAAGAGGAGGAAGAGGATCGGCGGTAAGCAGGAGGTAACCATTTTCAGGGATGATTCCGTTAGGAATACTTTTTACGGTTGATCCGACCTGGATTTTCCAACCGCTGACATTTACGGGAAAATTGGTTCGGTTGTGCAACTCGATGTATTCTGCCTCGGGCAATCCGACGGTGGGAGTAGGATCAGCCATAATCTCGGTAATGAGCAGATCAAAAGATTGAGGAGAATAATAGGAAACCGGCCCTGAAAAGGGATTCATGGCATTCCCGGCAAAATCGGCGATACCGTTAATTTGGAGCATATATATCTGCTCGGAAACCAAGGGAGTGGAAAGAACCAGCCTTACCCTGTCGGCCTGCAAAGGACTGTATAACACACTCGCCGGATTCCCGATTCCTCCCGAAAGTGAATAGAAGCTTGCATTTTGGGCGGTTACCGCAGTAACCGGCTCTGAAAATACGACCAAAACAGTATCGGCTGCAGGGGCGGAAACGGCCGACACCAGCGGAGGATCCGTATCCACAAGGATAGGACCTGCGTAGAAATCATCAAAATAAAACCCGGAAGAATTGGTGGTCGTGTAGCGGCACCAGATTCCGCAAAAAGACGAAACCGAAAAGACATTGTCCGTGATGGTGCCCAACGATTGTAAAGCGTAGCCGCCACCATGGTCGGCAAATAGCTCCCAAAGTCCGCCCGGCTGACGGGTCACTTTAATTCGGATAAACTGATTGGTCAATCCTGCATTTGGACTGGAAGGTCCGTCGAAAATCTTCACGACCGAAGAACCCGTTTGGCGCCAAAGATCAAGCCCGTCGAGGCTTCCATTTTCACCATATCGGAGAAAATATCCGTTTAGCGGTGCTTTTAAATCGGCCTGGTCAGCTGCGAGATAAAAGCGGAAAAAATTATTATCGGAAGGAGCAAAGGAAAGCCTGACCCAAAGATTCCATTCAGCGCCGTCAATGGATGCATTAGCCACCGAGAGATAGGATGTATCGGTACCTACTGAGAATAAACGCAATTGTTGATTTTGCACCTCAAAATCACCTACATCGCCCTGCCAAGAGGGATTTTGAAGAAAATCTCCATCGGTAAAAGAATCTGCGACCTGTCCATGAGTATCAAAAAACGAACACCCAAAAAAAAGAAAAAACAATATGACGAAAGAAATTCTCATTCCAGTTAAAGGTACACGTTTTCCGGATTCAGAGAAGGGAATCCAAAATCTGCCCAAAGCGAAAAACATCTTCGTACGAATTGTACAGAGGCACGGGAGCCAGGCGCACCACATTCGGCTCACGCCAGTCAGCCACCACACCATTCTCGGTAAGCGCCTGGAACAAGGCTTTCCCCTTTCCGGGAAATACCAGCGATAACTGACATCCCCTTCTGCTCTGCTCCCTCGGAGTAATTAATTCAACGCTTCCCGGCTTCCTGCCAGCGATTTCATCCACCAGAAATTCCAGATATCCCGTCAGGGTTTTGCTTTTTTCGCGCAATTTTTCAAAACCCGCTTCTTCAAAAATATCCAAGGAAGCTTTGTGAGCTGCCATCGCCAAAACGGGAGCATTGCTCAGTTGCCAGGCACCCGCGGAATCCATGGGTTCAAAAGTATCCTCCATCAGGAAACGTGTTGTCGGTTCCGTGCCCCACCATCCCTCAAATCGGGGAATATCTTTTCTACCGAGATGTTTTTCATGTACAAACAATCCGGCCACTCCTCCCGGACTGCTGTTCAGGTATTTGTAGGAACACCAGGCAGCAAAATCAACGTGCCAATCGTGCAATTTCAATTCCACATTACCGATGGCATGCGCCAGATCCCACCCACAGAATGCACCCGCGGCCTTTGCGGCGTAGGTAATTTTACCCATGTCGAACAGCTGTCCGGTGAAATAATTCACCCCGCCTATCATCACTAAGGCCAATTCGTTTTTATGTTCTTCAATGGCGGCCAAAACATCTTCGTCGCGAATGAGGTATTCACCTTCCCTGGGACCTATTTCAACGAACGCGGAAGAGGGATCAAATCCATGAAAACGAATTTGGGATTTTAGGGCATAGGTATCCGAGGGGAATGCCTTCTTTTCGCAGAGAATTTTATACCTGGAAGCCGTAGGCCGGTAAAAGCTTACCAACAGCAGATGCAGGTTGTTGGTGAGGGAGCCCATCGCCACCACCTCTTTTTCAAGACTTCCGGCAAGCCCTGCCAGGAGACTGGAAAATTGTTCGTGATAGGAAAACCATGGATTTCGGGCATGGAAATGACCTTCTACGCCAAACTCCGCCCAATCGTGTAATTCGGCCTGTATGCGATCCCTGACCGAAACGGGTTGCAGACCCAGTGAATTCCCCGTAAAATAGAAACAGGGGCGGCCTTCATGCTTAGGAAACAAAAATCGCTCCCGAAATTTCGCGAGGGAATCAGAAGCATCGGCACGTAAGGCGAATTCATGGGAAAATTCAAACTGCATCAACTATTTTTAAGCAAATATAATCCGAAGAAATAAACCAAAGCAGCAGAAGATCAATCGGCAAATCAGTCGGCACAGGTTTTCAGCAACCTGGAAACCTCCCCCTGAGAAAGCGACTCCTGCTCCGGATACCATTCCGAAAGCATGTAATCAATAACCGCTTTGATTTCATCTGCTTCCAAAGCACGTATTCCCGCCATAGGCTGGTTGTACGTTTGTCCGTTCACGGAAATGGCACCGTCTATCCCATACCGGATGATACAAGGCAACTTCGACAGGTTCCCGGGCACATAATCGGTTCCGGCGAGAGGCGGAATCAGTTTTTTTAGCCCCTCCCCTTTCTCTCCATGGCAATTGGCGCAATGTGCGGCATAGAGTCCTTTACCCCTTTCCACACGGGAAATACGGGAATATCGGTTAAGATAATATAACCCGGCCAAAACCAACACCGATACCAATACTAATCCGTATTTTTTTAGTGACTTAATTATTCCCATGTGTTATAATACGATTTATCTTACCTTTATTCATATATAAATTATTGACAAAATCCTAAAAAATATAACAGAAAAACAAGCTTGACCAGAGCAGCCGACGCACACAAATGTACGCTGTATTTTTAAGGAAAACCAATCAAAAAATGGTCTAAAGTCAGAACAATTTATTCCCTTCTGCATTCAGCATTTTGATTTAAAAACAACCTATAAAAAAACCCGGGACAAACCCGGGTTTTCATTCGTTTGGCAAAGCAGTGTTATATTTTACTCTATTTTAAGCAGCATTTTTCCTGCCGCTTTTTTATTGCCTTTAAGCAAAATCACATACTGACCTTTAGCAAACCGTGATCCGTCAAAATGGGCATATTGAAGCCCTTTGGGTAATTTGCCCAAGTGACTGGAATAGATTTTTTTGCCGTTGATATCCAAAACTTCCATAGTAATATCATCTTGCTCCATCAAATGAAACTGCACAACCACCTGCTCCATAAACGGATTGGGGTACACGCTGAAGACAAGAACATTGTCATACTCTCCAACAGATGCATTCAATACGGGAACCGGAGCCAAAGGCGGAAATACACGGGTTTGGGTAACACAACCCGGCGCCAACGTGAGGCTTTTCTGACCCTGATTGACGAAATATGATTTTCCACAGCTTACAGTATAATCGGTAGAGGCCACCGTGCTGACGAAATACCAATCATTTTGGGTGCGGGTTTGATTCATGTCCGTGATCATATACCCATGCTGATCCAAATCAGACCATTTGATGTGGGGATTAGAAGATTGAATCAATCCGATTGCACCCGGAAGATTAAGCAAATTTTCTGATGTGATGCTGGTTCCCACAAACTCAACGCCCAATGAATTTGCGCCATTGCTGTAATTGGGAAGTGGTATATCGTTGGCCCATGAGGTATGGATATCGCCGGTGAGCACTACCAAGTTATCCACATTTTCCGTTTGAACATGATTGAAAAGACGATTTCTTTCTGCTACATAACCATCCCACTGGTCGGTATTGATAATCCGTTTTTGGCCGAATAGGTCAAACAGCAGAGGAGCCACCATCACCTGTTGCGCAAGAAGCTGCCAGGTAGCCGCGGAGCCGGCAAACCCGCTTCGGAGCCATTCCATCTGCTCGGGACCCAACAGGCGCCTATTGGTGTCCAACACGGTGGCATTATTTATGTCCACCAAAGCTCCCGCTACCTGCTCGTCACGGGCCAAAAGACGGGTCTCTAAAAAGTATGCGTCAACCAGATTGCCCCAGGTAAAGCGGCGGTAAATTTTGTAGGTATTGTTGGCCTCGGGCAAACGGATGGGCATCCATTCCGAATAGGCGTTAGTGGCATAGGAGGTACGATCAGTCCAGTTCCCCTCGGTGCCGGGAGTGTGGTTTTCCGCACCGTTTTTGTAGGAATTATTGGTCGTCTCATGATCATCCCAAATGCAGATAAACGGATATTGCTGCATGGCACTGCGCAAATCGGCATCCAGGCGGTACTGGGAGTGACGAATCCGGTAATCGGAAAGGCTGATTATTTCCACATCCGGCTCATGTTCCCTGCCTACCGAGCTGTTTGCGGCATACTCGTAAATAAAATCACCGAGATGAAAAACAGCATCAAAATCATTGCGGGTAGCCATGTGGTTGTAAGCATTGTAATATCCGTTTTGATAATCCTGGCAGGAAACCACCGCAAACCGGAGACTATCCACATTGCCCACCGGCAAAGTCCGGGTGCGGCCTGTTATGGACTTCTGATTTCCGTAACTGAATCCGTAATAGTACCAGGTATTCGGCTGAAGGCCGGTGGCATCTACCTTTACCGTGTAATCTTTGGATACATTGGTGGTTGCCGTACCTGAATTGACTATGTTGGCCAATCCGGTATCGGTGGCAATTTTCCAATTGACCGTTACAGGGTCGGTTGGCGTATCCAGGGTAATTCTGGTCCAAAGAATAACCCGGTCGCTCAGCGGATCCCCGGAAGCCACACCGTGGTAAAAAGGAGCCAATGCCGGATTAAAACCGGAACGGGTACTGTAATCAGCCGGATTTTCGGGCTGCTGGGCCCAAAGTGAAAATCCCGAAAATAGGGAAAACGCAAATAATGCTTTTTTCATGGTTTAATTCGATTGTATGGTGTAAAAATAACAAGCTTTCCCAAATTAACGGCGATCAAAAAAAAGATAACGAAAACAAAACGTCAATCAGGCCAACCTTCCGTCCGAAAGGTAAATCTTACGGTCTGAAAGTTCGGCAAACTCTTCGTTATGGGTAACGATTAAAAAAGTTTGTCCGGTTTCTTTCCGAAGATCAAGAAACAATTGGTGCAGTTCCTTCGCGTTCTTGCTGTCCAAATTCCCGCTGGGTTCATCCGCAAGAATAACATCCGGGCGATTCATCAGTGCACGGGCCACGGCCACCCGCTGTTGTTCACCGCCGGAAAGTTCGTTAGGCTTATGTTGCATACGGCCTACCAAGCCTAGGCGCTTGAGCCATTTTTCAGCCTCCGGCAACGCTTCCTTCCTCCCCATACCCGCCACCATGGCAGGCATGCATACATTTTCTAATGCGGTAAATTCAGGCAACAAATGATGAAACTGAAATACAAAACCGATGTGCTTATTGCGGAAGGCGGAGATCTCCCGGTCACTCATTCCCTGAATTTTTGTTCCGTTGATCAACACGTCGCCCGAGTCTGCTTTGTCCAAACTCCCGATGATGTGCAGCAGAGTCGATTTTCCGGAGCCCGATGGCCCTACCAGGGTAACCAATTCCCCTTTCGCCACACAGAGGGATATTCCCTTCAACACCTGAAGACTGCCATAGGCTTTGCAGATATCGGACGCCTCAATTACGTTCATGCCTCAAAACTAAACAAAAGATCAAGGAGCTCCGAAAAGGATTTGGGCTGCCGATAATTGCGGTCGGAATAAAAATTCACCTGAATTTTAATCCACTCGGCACGTTTATTACGCCCTTTCAGGTGAAGAAAAATATTTCCGAATTCCTGATTGATGGGAAACTGCGCCTCATAATCGGGAACAGGTTTAAAATAGCGGATGCGTTCATATCCACCGTTTTCCATTTTCTGATTCTGATGAACAGACCGGTAGCCGCTCACTTTCAGAATTTCGGAAAAGTGCATGAGCAAGAGGTCGGCCTGACGGGAGTCCATTCCGGGAAAATCATGCAAAGAAAAAACCGCAGCATGCGAGCCTGAAGCTTCAAATTCGTGTACGGGCATCGCCCCGTTGATTCCCTGCCGGGAAAAATACCAGGAATCCTCAAAGGCTTTGCGCAAACGGGCAGATTCTTCCGTGGCCATCCATGACTTCAGATCTTCGGACAACTCCTTACCAAATGCGGGATCTGGCGGAAATTCGATTTTTTCGGGATTCCACCAATCTTCCAAACGTTTCAGAAATGCAGCCATTTTATTGTTTTACGAACGTGGCCCGAAGTGCCTTTTCATTTGTCTGCGCCTTCAAAAAATACACACCGGGAGCCAAATCGCCCACATATATCAGGTGAGACACATTTCCCGTTTGTGAGCGGACCGTTTTCCCCGTGGCATCGGTAATCTCCACGGTTTTCAGTTCCTCCTCGGTATCTATGCGAATGGTTTCCACGGCCGGATTGGGGAATATTTTCACCTGATCAGCAGAAGATTCATCCATATCTGTGCATACCTGCATTTGATAAAATACTTTGTAAATGCGGTCTGAGGCAAAACTCAGGGAAGGATCATTCATATCCGCGATGTTGGGCCCCGTAGATCGGATGCCGCCCACCACATGGCCCACCAAAACGACGGAACCGTTAAATAATTCCGTATCCATTACTACTCCCGTTTGCTCTGAAACCAAATCCGGATTGGGAATAAATTCGGCGTTGGTGCCTTCATACTCGTTGAAGGCAAACCGAATCTGTCCCGGTTGAAAATAATTGCAGTAGATTTCCGGGTAGGGAGTAACTCCGTGATATAACTCGTTCATTGCTTGCCCTGTGCCTTGAACAGAGCTAAACTGTTTCGTAAACGGCACCAGACTATCCTGAAACAACTGGTTATTTGAGTTAGTTTGATATTCGGCCATACCACCCAGAAAAACATGCATGTTATTACTTCCTAAATCACCGGGAGAGTTGGTTTTAAAACTGAAAGACCCGCTGTGATAATGAGCCAGTTTTTGCTCAAAGGGCAGCACCTGATAAGATCCGTCAGACTTGATGCGAACAGGCGTGTAATGAGGCAGATCCACCGAATCGCGAAACACACCCGACCAGGCATAAAACCCTTTCTCGTTTTCCTCCTCAAAAGGAGTCATGTTAAAATCGCGCCGGCGGAAATTGGCCGAATCGGTCACCACCTGCACGTTGGAAGGGGCCAATACGCTGCCATCATCCGTAATGTCGAACATGCGGATCTGATAAGTGTAGCGTTGGATGAAACTGCCCAAATCGGCCACCGAATACCGATGGTGGAAATAATGTCCGAACACCAAAAAATACCGGTCGTCGATGCGGCCCATTCTTCCCCCCGCCACGGCAAAAAGACTGTCCTCCGTAATTTTGAAGCAGGGGTTGATATCACCTCCCGCAATGACTGAATCTGTGAGACAGCCCATATCCGCGGAAGTGAGGTATGGAAACGTGGTAAAATCATCAATGGCGTTCATGTATCCGTAACCGCCTGTGATGTAAAGCTTGTCGTTCTTCTGGGCAAACTGCATGTTGGACGAACTGAGCTGTTCGCGTATCCGCGAGTCGGTTATACCGTCGTTGGGTACCGACCATATATTCCCCTGTGCGGGATCCACCACATACACATTCAGTTGTTGACCGTTTCCCGGAAAAGCGAAAGGCGGATAGAAGCCATGCATCCCGTTGGTGCGTCCCGCCATGATAATCCATTTTCCATCATGATGTCCCACCACTCCTGAATGAAAAGCAGGAAATCCGGGGATAGTTATTTCTTCCAGCCAGAGATCGGCAATTCGAAGAGAAACAAGGGGCTGAGCCTTTGCTGTAAACAGACCGACCAGGACGATAAAAAACGTCAGAAACTTCCTCATTTAATCAGGATTATTTTCCGGAACGATAAACTACCCTCACCACCTTCTACTCGAACGGTATATATACCGCCTGACAAATGGGAAATATCGGCCTGAAATTCCAAGCCGCTCAGATTGGATTCCCACACCTTGGCACCTGCCGAAGACAAAATGGATACCCTTTTAAGTTCAGCGTCGGAACGGATAAAAAGCATTCCTGAAGTTGGATTAGGAAAT
>CAYYRB010000036.1:0-24123 GCA_964473995.1 uncultured Candidatus Competibacteraceae bacterium
TTCAAAAAATTGCGTCCCCGCATCAACAATCTACCCGAACCTTAAGGCTTGACGATCAATACGCCCGTTTTTGTTTTTCCGTATTCCATGCTAAGCCGCACCAGATATTGACCGGCGGGCAGGTTCCCGAATTCGGCCCGTCCCGTTTCGTCGGTCTTTCCTGAATGGACGCTACGTCCCTGCATATCCAGTATGACAAAAGGAACACTTGCATCAGCGCCGTTTATGGTGAAATGATGGCGCGTAGGGTTGGGAAATAAGCTGATATCCGGTTCGGCGATCAATGCATCGAAACTCAGCACGGCTCTTTTGGTTCCTATGCAATATTCTCCCTGCTTGAGGTTGTTTGCCGTAACATTTCCTTTCTTGTCGTTCGCCGTTTGCTTATTGAGCACTGTATTTTCTGCAGGTCTCCAAAGTTCAAAGGCATTTCTCCGATAAAACAGAAGAACACTGTCCTCGGAATAGATAATCTGATCGGGCCCTGCGGCGCTTCCGTCATACAGGAAAACACCGTTTGTATTGAAATCGGCCGGGAAAATACCGCTGATTCGCCAAAACCGGTCAGGGGTAATTTCGTACTTCCAGGGTTCCGCCAAGTTTTGGTCTGGAGCGGCCCAATGGTACTCAGCCCTTACCAAAGCAGAGTCAGAAACCGTTTGCGTGTTGATGCGGAAGTTGGCATAGGTGAAGGAGCTGTTTCCGGTGGTTTTTATTTCTTTTTCCAAGGCGGTTACGGCATACATCAACTTTTCATTGCGGTTTAATGCTGAAAAGGCGGGAACAAATGGAATGTTGTACGTACCTGTGCTATTGCTGCCCGAGTGCCAATGGGTAACTGTATATTCCTGTCGGTTTGGGCCTACAAAACTGAGCTCCAGCGGAACCTGTTGGTAGTATTGGTTTGCGGCGCGTAATCGTTGTGAAGTAATCACGGTGGCCAGATAGCCGTTCCCCTGCGGTTCAATACGCACGCTGTCAATCAGGAATTCGGCAAATCCGGGCTGAAAAATCCATCCGTCAAAAAAGGGTCCCGCATCAAAGCCGGTGGAATCCGTGAGAATATCCCGGAATTCCCAGGCATTTACATTTCCGAATCGGCGTGCCTTCAGTACCGATTTTAATCCACGGAAGAAGAGGGAATCGCCCATGTATCCGCGCAGCGACCAAGCAACAAGGCCGCCTTTGTCGTACGAATGTTTTCCATAGGTAAATTCCTGCGGTACGCCGCTGAGCGGATGGTAGCCGTCATCTTCGGTATGCGCAGTGCGGATCACTGAAGTCAGGTCAGTGCGTAAACCGGAAAGTGCGTTGGCTCTTCCGTAATGAAATTCGCGGAATAAATGTTCACAGAATACGGCCATACCCTCATTAATCCACATGTCTTCGGCCGTTTCGCAGGTGACGAGATTGCCCCACCAGTTATGGCTCAATTCGTGCGCCATGACAGCTTCATAGGTGGTGTTTCCGTCGATGAGTGTTCGCTGATAAGCCACATTGGCCGCGTGTTCCATGGCTCCTCCGTTGAAGGGCACCAACACGTAGCCGATTCTGTCCCACAGATAGGAGCCGAATAATTCCTCATAAATATGAAAGGCGGATTCGAGATTCTGAAATGAGTTTTTCATGGCCACGGTATCCGATGGAAGGCCCGCCAGAATAACGGAAACAGGGCCGTTTGCTCCGTTAAAGGTTTTGTGTACAAAAGCATACGGACCAACGGCTACGGAAACCAGGTAGGATGGAACAGGCTGATTTAGCCGCCAGTACCAGGTCTTGGTTCCGTTTCCGTTATCGGTTTCGGAAGTAAGCAGACCACCGCAAACGGCTTTGTGGTTGGAGAGGGTGGTGATTTCCACGTCATAAAGCGCCTTCTCGGTAAACTGATCGAAACAGGGAAACCAAAAACGGCCGGCTCCGTGCGGGATATCATACAAGGTGACACCCATGTTGAAAGCAATTCCCTGATTCCAGTAAAAACCTCCCCAACCGCCTGAGCCCTGCCTGGCTTCACCATGATACCAAACCTTCGCCGTAAGGGTATCGCCTTGCTGTAAAGGCGTAGGAAAGGTTACTTTAAGTAAAGTGTCGTTATAAGAAAAGGGCCATGTCTGCCCCTGGATGGAAACAGAATCAACGGTAAAGCGAAGTAGATCAAGGTATAGGCCATTAATTCCGGTTGTTTTTGCGCCCAACGTAAGCTCGGAATAGCCGGTAACGGTTCGCCCTGTGAAATCGGTGATATTCAAACTGATTTTTTGGGAAGTGATGTCCAGGCTATCCGAACGGGGATCGGTAGGGTACTGGGCCATCGTGGCGTTATATAAGAATAGGAGTGAGGCGGCAGCGAAAAAAAAGCGGTTCATACAAATTATCAGTGAAACAAATTTAGCCAATTCTGTTTGGCATGTATTCAAGAAAACGGGTTTCCATAAAATAAAAAAGGGAAGCCGAAGACTTCCCTTTTTTAAATGTGTAAGAGGTTTGATTAACGTGCAATGATGAGCGGAAGGCTTTTTCCCGCTTTGCCATTCAGGGAAACCTGAACGTAGTAGGCACCGGCGGCAATTGATTGCGTATTGAGTGCTACGTAATTTTCGGCAGTACCGATGGCATACTGTTGGGTGAGGATGGTTTTTCCGGTTACATCCAGCACGCGCACTTCCACATCGGAGTTGGCCACGGGATGACCGAATACCACGTTCACCGCATCGGTGGCGGGGTTAGGATAAACCGACAGATTTAATGCAGAAATGAGGTCTTCATTTATGCTTACATTGTTAAAAGCGGTATTTAAGGCAATGGCCAGAACCTGATCGGTTCCGAATCCGCCGCCGAACCAGGTACCTTCTGAATTCAACGGATTTACGGATTGGCCGTACGCATTAATGGTTTCATTGTAGTCCAAATCCTGATCTACCCCAAAAAATACAGGTACAGTTCCTTCGTATTGAACCGCGGCAAGGTAAACTTTGTTGGCAGCCAAAGCCGGTCCGTCGCCTGGTGTTTCTCCAAGATCGATGGTGAGTACTTCATTCTGTAAGTCGCTTTCGAAGGAATAAAAACCTACGGCAATTTCCACCAGTTCATCATCGGTTACACCGCCGTCGCTGTTGGCGTCATTCCATTCGAAAAGTATACCGGAAACAAGCTGCCCTGTAAGGGAATCCGTGGTTCGTGTGGATGCGGAAAACTGGATTCCCGTGGCTTTCAAATTATTTCCGAGTACGGCATTCATGACGATACCCCAGGTAATGCTTGGGTTTGTAGCGGTAAGACCTGCGTTTCGGATGGGCTTGTTGGTGGCTGCATCAAAACGAGATTTACAATAAACTCCGTTGGTTACATAAAAGTCTTGAGAAATCGTATTATCTGTATTTTCCTCATCGGTATTGGCGGAACTTGCCGTGTAGGTGAGGGTGTATTTGGCTACGTTCGCGTTCGGAATGGTCCAAGAAGGAAGAGAAAGAAAAGTACTGTCACCGGAATTCAGGTTGGAAACCGTGGTGGATTGTTGCCAAATTTGAGAACCGTTCAGGTCAATACGTGCAGTGAGGGTGACATTGCTTTGCGGCTGACTGCCGAAATTGCGGACCACGGAACCGATCTGCATGTTTTGAAGTTCTTCAGCTCCGGGAACCAGAAGGGAAGGAGTGGCATAATTTAATGGACGTATGGGGTCTCCCGGGGTAATTCCCAGGTCGAAATTGAACAGATTTTGCTTAGAACCGATGAATAATTCCAAGGTTCCCGCATTCAGATAAGGCCGCAGGAGAATACCCTCCTGTTTTCCGATCATCACAACGGGAATGGTTACACTGGCTCCCTGTGCCCCGGCTCCCATCGCCATGGTTCCATCTACATTGTTTATTACAACTACGGCAATAGCCCCGGCGTTTTGGGCTCTGAGGGCTTTTTGACCGAATTCGCAGGTTCCTCTGTAAACAAAAGCGATTTTTCCTGCAATAGAAGCAGAATTGGTTAAGGCATTGCAGCCCAGCGAATCTGCGGCCGTACCATCGTCTACCAGCGCTCCGAATCCGGAAACGGCTGTGTCTGACAGGGATCTTCCCCAGTCTTCGGCAGGCTCAAAGTCGTATAATCCCTGAACGGGAACCGGATTAGTCACCTCAAAAATAATTTGTCCGAAAATATTCCCCGAAAGGAGAAGAGCGGCCAGAGCCGTGAAAACAGTACTTGTTTTTTTCATGTTGCTCAGTTTATTGATTTGTGTTGATAGCAAATATAATCAAGACTTAAAAAAAACAAAACTTCCAGGTAAACTACTTAACCTGAAATCTGTTTTTTTCCATTTGGTTGGTACTGCCAAAATGACCATTTTGCCTAAATAGATTTTTTCTATTGATATTCTATCTATTTGTTTATAAAAAATTTACATTATTTAATTCAATCTAAACTTTACTATATTTTCACCATTTCCGATTTTCTTTTTAACTAAACTATTTGCTCTATTTATCCAATTAATTGATTTTTAGCAATTAAATTCTTCTTTGGCGTTTTTTTATTTTCTTTTTTTATTTTAAATTATTGTATATAAAGTTTTTAATAATAAATAATTAATCCAAAGATTTATATCTTGATTCAAAAAAAAATCGATCCGTTTATTATCATCTCCCCTTCTGCTGTTGTCGTTTTTGTACTTTCGCAATCATTTTTTATGACCATTTTTCACAAATTACTCGAGCTTGCCGCAAAAAGAACGTTCTACAGGACACTTCTAAACTGGGTACTTTTACATCGCATTCCGTTTAACAAACCACATGGTTTGAAGATAAGTCGCGTATTGCCTGCCGGTTTCGAAGTGATTTTGCCCTACCGCAGGAAAAATTGGAATCACTTAAAAGGTATTCATGCCTGTGCGTTGGCTACAGCCTCCGAATATGTGGCCGGGCTTACCCTGATCCGTTTTTTGGATCCGAAGAAATACCGTCTTATTCTGGAATCGCTTCAAACCCGCTATGTATACCAGGCTAAGTCGGCCGTCAGTTGTCGCTTGGAGTTGGATGAACGCTTTGTGCGCCAAGAAATATTGGAGCCGCTCCTCACACAGGATTCCGTATTCGTGGATATGAAAACCCAAATCACAGACGAAAACGATCAGCTGATTTGTGAAACCACCACCCGTTGGCAAATTAAATCATGGGAGAAAGTAAAAACCAAGGTGTAGCTTTTTTTGATCTCTTCGTGGCCGATTCTCAAATACCGGGGGCCGGACTCGGACTCTTTACCCGGCAATTTATTCCCAAGGGTTCTCTGATTGTGGAGTATACGGGAGAAATATTCACCATTGAGCAATGCAGAAAACGGTACGGCGATGAGCTGCCTTTTGCACCGTACCTTTACTTTGTATCCTACCGCAAATGCATTGATTCCCGTGATACACCGGAAGCTCTCGCCCGGTACGCCAATGATGCCAACGGTTTTGTGAAGGTGAAAGGGCTCAGCAACAATGCCGAGTTTGTAAATAAAAAAAGGGTTCCTTATATCATAGCCACTGCCGACATACCCCCTGAAAGCGAAATTTTTGTGGATTACGGTGAGGATTACTGGGGTGTGAAAAAAGATGCCATGAAAAAACGCCGGGGCAAAGATTGATGTACCTTTGGGTTTTGATTTAGAGAGTGAGAAAATTATTTTGATGTGCTTACGTTTTATATCTGGTAAACAATCAGCATAATGAGGGTATTATTGTTTTGGTTTGTTGTATTTACGGGCGTTCTTCATTCGTTTGGTCAGAAGCTAAACCAAGTGGATGCGGCGAAAAAAAAGCAGGGTGTTTGGAAGGTTTTTTACGATAATGGAAAACTCAAATACGAAGGGCAGTATAAAAACGATTTACCCGTAGGGGTTTTTAAGCACTACTATGAGTCGGGCGTTTTGCGGGCAGAAATGACCTATCAACCCGATGGAAAAACCTGCCTTGCCCTAATTTATTCCCAAATCGGCAAGAAGGCGGGAGAGGGCATGTACGTGGATAAAAAGAAAAATGGCGAATGGAAGTTTTATGACGATTCGCTCCGTCTTCGTTCCGTTGAGCAATTTCAAATGGGTCTGAAACATGGATTTTTTAAAACATTTTATCCTGACGGAAAACTGTTGGAAGAAATGGAGTACAAAAACGATAAAAAAGAAGGTCCTTGGAAACAGTATTATCCAAATGGTCAGCTTAAATCAATGACTTACCAGAAAAATGATGTACTGTGCGGTCCCGGTAGGTACTATTCTTCGGATGGAAAAATGGAGGCGGCAGGTGAATATGATGCAGAAGGCCTGAAAACAGGCTGGTGGTCGAAGTATGATAAGAATGGTGTTCAGGTGGAGCGAATTGAATACAAGAATGGAATGCCTGTAGGAAAAAATGTGTACAAGAAAGACGATCAACCGATAAAAGTGGATACACCCGATGGCGAAAAAGAATAGAGTGTTGGTGGCCATGAGCGGAGGGTTGGACAGTTCGGTGGCCGCTCTTCTGCTGCATGAGCAGGGATACGATGTCATCGGTATTACGATGAAAACATGGGATTATGCTTCATCGGGAGGGACAAGAAAAACCACCGGATGCTGCAGCCTGGATGATATTAACGATGCCCGTTCCTTAGCCGTGGATCGGGGATTTCCGCATTATATACTCGATATTCGGGAGGAATTCGGTGAGTTCATCATTGATAATTTCACGTCAGAATATCTGGCCGGAAGGACCCCAAATCCATGCGTGCTCTGCAATACCCATATTAAATGGGATGCCTTGTTGAAGCGGGCCGATAAGCTGGGATGTGATTTTATTGCCACGGGTCATTATGCCAAAGTGCGCGAGGAAAACGGCCGATATATCGTTTCAAAAGGTCTTGATGAATCCAAAGATCAGTCCTATGTGCTTTGGGGCTTAAAGCAGGAAGCTTTGGCCAAAACCATTTTCCCGATGGGCAATTTCCGAAAAACGGAAATAAGGCAGATGGCGCTTGATTTCGGCTATCAATCGTTGGCTAAAAAAGCGGAGAGCTACGAAATTTGTTTCATTCCCGACAATGATTACCGAGGGTTTCTGAAGAGAAGAGTGCCCGGTCTGGAAAGCCGCGTGGCGGGAGGTAAGTTTCTAGATAAAGAGGGTAACGAATTGGGCACGCATGAGGGATATCCCTTTTACACCATCGGGCAGAGAAAAGGTCTGGGCATGGCATTCGGCAAACCCGTCTTTGTTACCCACATCAACCGGGAAACCAATACCATTACCTTAGGCGATGAGGAGGATTTGGAAAGTACCGAATTATACGTTCGCGACGTAAATTTTGCCAAGTATGCCGATTTAAGCGAAGAGAAGGAGCTCGTTGTGAAAATACGCTACAAGGATTCAGGAACGGCGGCGCTGGTAAAGCGGGAAGGAAATATGCTCCGTGCCTCTTTCCCCGTCAATATTAAAGCGGTAACGCCCGGACAGTCAGCCGTATTTTATGAAGGTGACGACGTGGTAGCCGGCGGATTTATCGTTTAATAAGCCGCTTAATCAAACTCTTTATGTAGCTTTGGCGTTAGGAATTTTATCTTCCATGAAAAAGCACTTGCATTCGGTTTGGCCGATTTTTCTTTTTGTTCTGCTGTTTTTTTCCTGCAAAAAAGATCCGGGACCCAGCCCGGAGAGTCACGAGTATTATCAGCCTGTGGCCATTGGGAATTGGTATCGTTATGCCATCGATTCGGTTTGGTGGGAAAATTTTTCCAATGTACCTGCAGGTCAGGTAGGCTACACCCTTTTTGAATCTTTTGATACGGATGTTCCCAATAATGCAGGTAAATTAGAAACACGGATCAAATTGGAGAAAGTGGATTCGCTGCCCAGGCGGCTGGTGGGTTTTTCCTACATTCAGCGGTACTATGACAACGCAAAGCAGGAATACTCCGTGGAACGCGTGGATAATAATATCCGTTATGTATTGTTTAAAGCTCCTTTCGTTGTCACGGATACGTTCAACCGAAATATGAAAAATACCTTGCCTAACGATGTCTGGTATAATTATTCCATAGGAACACCGGGAGGTGGGGCAGGGGGAAGCTATGACCGGGTTATGCGCCTGGTCAGACAGGATTATGCCGATTCTTTGGGAATACGCATTGATTATGAATTGTACGCCTTTAACGTCGGGTTGTTTTATAAAGAAGTGACCTACATTTTTGGAAGAACGGATACGGCCAACTGGCAAAATATTCCCGTGATGAACAGGATCAGTTCGGGGTATTCGTATAAAAAAGTCCTGGTGGATCGAGGTACCATTCAATAGTATGAAATCCGTATATCGTTTATCAGTCGCGTTTTTAATTCTGATTTCAGCCTATTCCTGTCGAAAGGAAGCGGTGGATTATACCCTGGACCGGGGCGAAAATTATTATCCTTATGCCGTTGGTTTATGGTGGGAATATGATGTAGACAGCACTTTCTACAACGACTTTTCTTCTGATACGGTTAGGGTAAGTTACCGACTGAGGGAAGAATTTATTTCTGAGTTTTCGACCGAAACCGGAAATCCGGCAATCCGCGTGGAGCAATTCCGCAAATATCCCGGTCAGTCCAATTGGGTTGGTCCCCGGGTATATTGGACATACCTGACGCAGAAAGGGGCCGTTAAGGTGGAAGAAAATATTCCGTATGTTAAAATCAATTATCCTGTGAGCGAAAATGCCACTTGGAACGGAAACCGTTATAATTTTTTCAATGCAGAAGAGTACACTTATCTTTCCGTGGATGAACCTTACACGGTTAACAACCTGCCGTTTGACAGTACGGCTGTGGTACTCCAGAAAAGTACGGAATCGCTTTTGGGCAGAGATTTTTACCAAGAAAAGTATGCCCGAAGGGTGGGCCTTATAGAAAAAGAAATTGTGGATATCGTGGGTTATGTGGACACGGATAATATTCCTGACACTATCGTAAGGCCTTTAGATCAGCGTATTCGTTCCGGCATCATTTATACGCAAAAGATTGTTTCCTGGGGAACCCTCTGAGTGGGGCATGTTATTCTTTTTCAGCCTGCAGTCGGCTTATTCTTTGGTAGTATCCGTTTTGGCTGATCAATTCCCGGTGGCTTCCCATTTCCACTATTTTTCCTCCGTCGAGTACAATGATCATTTCGCAGCGGCTCAAGGTTGAAACTTTATGGCTGATGAGCAGGGTGGTTTTTCCCTGAGAGGCCTCAAGCATGTGATTCAAGATATTTTCTTCCGTTTCGGCATCCACGGCACTTAGGCAATCGTCAAAAATAAGTACAGGAGCTTGGCTTATTAAGGCGCGGGCAATTGAAAGCCGTTGTTTTTGCCCTCCGGATAATTTCACGCCACGCTCTCCGATTTTAGTCTCAAACTTTTCTCTGAAATCTTCGATATTTTCAAAGATACCCGCTTTTTTGGCAGCCATTTTTATTTCCTGCATATCTACCTTCCGGTTTGATCCGAACGCGATATTTTCCGCTATGGAATCGCTGAACAGAATGACTTCCTGAGGTACGAAACCGATATGCTGACGGAGGTGAAACAAATCCCATTCCCGGATATCTTTTCCATCCAATAAGATCCGACCTTGCGAAACATCATACATTCTGCCCGGCAGCGATGCCAGGGTGGATTTTCCCGATCCCGTGCTGCCTGTTATACCCAATAGCATACCCGGTTTTACCTGAAATGATATTTCATCCAGAGCCCGAATACCGGTATCGGGATA
The DNA here is from genome assembly GCA_964473995.1 of uncultured Candidatus Competibacteraceae bacterium. Classification (GTDB taxonomy): domain Bacteria; phylum Bacteroidota; class Bacteroidia; order CAIKAF01; family CAIKAF01; genus JAKRSD01. The sequence continues at coordinate 9,728 of CAYYRB010000036.1, forward strand.
AGTAAATCCAACCCGTTCGAACGTGAGTTCTCCGCGCACGGGGGCTTTGATGCCGTTTGTCGGATTTGTGATTTCGGGGCGTGTGTGCAAAAATTCATTGATGCGTTCCTGAGAGGCTGCCGCCTGTTGGATGATGCTCGAAACCCATCCGATGCTGGCCACGGGCCAGGTAAGCATATTTACATAGATGATAAATTCACCGATAACCCCGGGATTCAACTTTCCTTCCATCACTTCCATGCCTCCCGCATAGAGAGTAATCAGTGTGCTTAGGCCGATCAACAAAAGAATCACCGGGAAGAAAAGAGCATCATACGCTGCCAGTTTCAGGGTTTCATTTTTATAGGCTTCGCTTTGGCCTGAAAAAAGGTTCGAGAAGAAAGAAGACCGATTGAAACTTTTGAGCACCCTGATTCCTGAAAAAAATTCCTGAGCCAAGGAGGAAAGACTCGATAATTTTTGCTGAACGGCGGTGCTCTGTTTTAACACCCGGCTGTTGATCAGGTAAATCAGGGCAGCCATAAATGGCATCGGAAGCAATACGTAAACGGTAAGTGATGGACTTACGCTGAGCATGCCGTTAATTACCAAAATAAACATGACCAGAAGGTTCACCGTGTACATGAGGGCGGGTCCCACATACATGCGCACTTTTCCCACATCTTCACCGATGCGCGTCATCAAGTCACCCGTATGGTGCCTTTTAAAAAAGGAGCGGCTCAGGGTTTGATAGTGGTTGTAAATATCATTTTTCAGGTCGTATTCAATATGACGACTCATGACGATTAGGGTCTGCCGCATGAAAAACATGAAAATGCCTTTGATGAGCGCTACGGCAAGGTATAAAATGGATAAAAAGGCAACGGTCTGCAGGGTGAAGCGGAAATAGTGGTTTTGCAAAAGTCCGTCCCCCAAGACGGCATAAATCTGCATGGTTTCCACAATCAGGTCAAGCGCATAGCCCACAATCTTTGCCGGATAAACCGCAAAAAAATTGGAGAACACGGTGAGCAGAATGCCCGGGATGAGGTAGCGTTTATACTGTAGAAAGTATCTGTTCAGGAAACGAAGTCTTCTCACCTTATCTGTTCGCTTGGCGTAATTATTGCTATATTTGCAGCCGCTTTGAGCGGATTGCGTTGCAAAAGTAACATTTAAAATAAGCCTATGTTTGAAGATGAGAGCATGACTGCCGAACGCCTGACCACGCCCGTATTAGCTACCATGGACGAAATGAACCACGAAGAAGTTCTTTTTTGTCATGATAAAGCAACGGGCCTGAAAGCCATCATCGCGGTGCACAATACCGTGCTCGGACCTGCATTAGGCGGAACACGCATGTGGCCTTACAAAAATGAATCGGAAGCCATTACCGATGTGTTGCGGCTCAGCAGGGGAATGACCTATAAAGCCGCCGTTGCCGGATTGAATCTGGGAGGTGGCAAGGCTGTTATTTTGGGTGATGCGCGCACACAAAAAACGGAGGCGCTCATGCGTCGCTTCGGTCAATTTGTCAATGATTTGGGCGGCAAATACATCACAGCCGAGGATGTAGGCATGTCGGCAAAGGATATGGAGCTTATCGGAAATCATACCAAGCATGTGACCGGACTTCCGGAGCACCTGGGAGGTTCGGGAAATCCTTCGCCCGTGACGGCATTCGGCGTTTTTTGCGGTATGAAGGCAGCAGCTAAATTTGCTTTCGGAACCGATCAGTTGGCCGGTAAAAAAGTGGCCGTTCAAGGCTGCGGAAGCGTGGGGCAGTCGCTCATTGAGCATCTGGTTAAAGAGGGTGCCGAGGTTTTTGTAAACGATATTTTCGAGGATAAAATCGCAGAAACGGTAAATCGCTTCGGTGTGAAAGCCATCAGTAGCGAAGAACTGTACAACGGCGCCTTTGATGTGTACGCTCCTTGTGCCCTGGGAGCTACGGTAAACGAGGAAACATTATGCAGCATGAGGGTTTCCGTAATTGCTGGAGCCGCCAATAATCAACTCAGAAATGAGGAAGCAGACAGTCAGCTCATCAAAGAAAAGGGAATTGTGTATGCTCCCGATTTTGTTATCAATGCGGGAGGTTTGATCAATGTATATGCCGAATTCTTGGGAAATTATAACCGGAAAAACGCACTGGAAAAAACAGAGAATATATACTCCGTGATTTGGCAGGTGCTGCAAAATGCAGCCTCCAATGGCAGCACCACGTTGCAAGCAGCCAAAGATTTGGCCGAGAATCGTATAAAACAAATGTCGGCACTTAAACTGCCATACTCTGCATGCTGAACAGAAGGGCATTGCGCATAAAGGTGATGCAGGCCTTGTATGGATTTTTTCAATCCGGAAATTCCGATTTGTCCACCGCCGAAAAAAACGTATTTCAGTCGCTGGACAGAATCTATGATTTGTATCTTCTTCAGTTTTTGCTCTTGAGCGAGATACATCAGTCAGCGCTGCGCGAAAGGGAAGAAGTAAAAAACAAATTTTTCCCCGATGAGGAGGATTTGATGGAAACCACGCCCTTCACAGAAAATGTGTTTCTTCTGGCCATCCTTGAATGCCACGAATTAAACCGGCTCATAAAAAACCGGGGACTGGGTTGGTCCAAATATCCCGATGTGGGTGATAAACTGTTCAGGCAGCTGAAGCAATTGCCTGAATACAAGAAATATATTTTCACCCCAAATCCGGATCTGAAAATCCAGGTTGATTTCATCCGGGAAATGATCAAGCATCTTTTGTGGAGCGAAGAATATTTGAATTCGATTTACGAAGACGAGAATATCCACTGGAGCGATGATATCGATCTGGTGAATCTGGCTCTGATTAAAACGGTGGAAGCCTTTAAACCGGCTAAAGGAATTCAACTGGCATCTTTGTATAAAGACGAGAAAGATGATCGGGAATTCGTATCTGTTTTGTTCAGAAAGGTTATTCTGAGGAATGAGGAATTGGGAAATTACATCACCCCGAACACCGAGAATTGGGAATCGGACCGGATTGCCTACATGGATCTTCTCCTGATGAAAATGGCCATTTGTGAACTGATGGAATTCCCTACCATTCCCGTCAAGGTATCGATGAACGAATACATTGAAATTTCAAAACTGTTTTCTACCCCCAAAAGCAATACGTTTGTAAACGGAGTGTTGGATAAAACGGCACAGGATTTGAAAAGACTCGGGTTGGTAAAGAAAACGGGAAGAGGATTGATTGAGAACAAACTATAACCATGCACATCATGAAAACAGCCTGGATTTTTGGATTGTCGCTTTTTCTTTTCGCCTGCAATGGCGGAAATAATCCTGTAGATACCGACCTGGTGAACAATCCGGCAACGGCCTCCGGGAAGCCTGCTGAGGGCAAATTGCCCAAATTTGAATTTGAAACCGCCGAATATAACTTCGGAACGGTTACGGAAGGGCAGATTGTGAAATACACCTTTAAATTTAAAAATACGGGTGATGCCGATCTGTTGATTACCGATGCCCGCGGTTCATGCGGTTGCACGGTGCCCACTTATCCGGAGAAGGCCATTCCTCCCGGAGGCAGCGGTGAAATCAACGTGCAGTTTGACAGCAACAAACGCTCCGGTGATCAGAATAAAACCGTTACCCTTACGGCCAATACTTCTCCCACCGAATTTGTACTTTCACTTAAAGGATTCGTTAAAACACAATAAAGTTATGATTTCACACATCGTTATGTTGGGTGCTCCGGCCCCGGGACAGGAAGCAAACCCGATTATGCAGTTTGCACCTTTGGTTTTGATCATGATCGTTTTTTACTTCTTCATGATTCGCCCCCAGATGAAAAAAGCAAAAGAACAAAAACAATTTCGTGAGAATTTGAAAGAAGGCGACAATGTAATTACCATCGGCGGAATTCACGGAAAAATCGTGAAGTTGGAAGAGTCCACCGTTATCCTGGAAATGATTGATAAATCAAGAATCAAATTGGAGCGTTCCGCTTTGGTTCCTGATTCCTCAGCTACCTTGGCCAATCAGGCGAAATAACGTTCCCCTTTATGAAGAAAAGACCATCCGAAGGCGGGTTGGTTTACAGCACCGCTGCTCATGTAAGGCTGGATAGCGCTCATGAGGAATCCGAAGTGGAGACTCTGTCCGTGGACAAGCAAAAGCTGAAGGTGGCTATTGACCGCAAGAACAGGGCAGGGAAGGAGGTTACTCTCGTCACCGGCTTTGTGGGCGGAACGGCCGATTTGGAAAATCTCGGTAAACTGCTTAAAAACAAATGTGGTACGGGCGGCAGCGTAAAAGACGGTGCGGTCATCATTCAGGGCAACGTGGTGGAGAAGGTAAAAGTAATTTTAAAAACCCTCGGATATCGTATTTAAATGCGTTTTGAAACGATCATTTTGCTGAATAAATCGCATAAAAAAACCGCCCCATAGAGGCGGTTTTTTGTTTACTGAAAAAATGAAATCAGCGGATGATGACACCCACAGCTTCAAAAGTATATTCAGTTACAGGCTCATTAATGGCTGCAATTTCTTCCTTTGATTTTCCTTCGTCTTCGGCATAGTGGCGAAGCGTTTCTACACTCAGGATTTGTTTGAATGCCACTCCTTGCATAACGGCTTCATGTCCTCCTGATCCTTTGGGTACGAAAAAACCGTAGTCTTTGAAGGTAACACGCATGTCGGTATCATTCCCCAGGTTCACCGTCATCCAACATCCTTTCATTTGACAAACCTGCTCAATGGGCGCTTTCAGTGTAGCGGCTACACTGTCGGAAGAGGTTAAAAGAGTTAACAGTTCAGCCCCGCCGATGGCACCATTCTCTGAAATTTTTTCACCGAAGGTTCCGGTTACCTGTTCTTTCCCGTGAGCATGATCTTCCGTTTTTTCTTGAGGAAGCACGGGGAAATTGAAGGTATTTCCCGGATTATTGCAGGCGGTTAAAAGGGCAGCCACCGAGAACGAGGCAACAACGTATTTTATGGTTTTCATGCAGAAAATATTTAGCGCGAAAATAGCTAAAAGAAAACAAAACCGATGGAGAGAAATGACCGGAAAAATAAAAAAGGCTGTTTCTAAAACAGCCTTTTTTCAGCGGGGTGGATGATGGGGCTCGAACCCACGACCTTCGGAACCACAATCCGACGCTCTAACCAGCTGAGCTACAACCACCGTAATTAAAGGAGCGCAAAAATACGGACACGGGAGCGATTTTCAAAATCAGACGCTATTTTTTTTCCTGCGCATTTTTGTCAAACACTTCCAGAAGTCTGGGAAGCGCTTCAGGACTCAACCTTCGGCCCAGTATTGTTTTGTCTTTATCCAGGAGATAAATCTGTGGGGTACTGCTGATGTAAAAAGTCCGGTGTATGTTTAGGCTTTCGATGTCGGTAACTCCCATTTCATAAATGTATTTTTCGGGAGTTTTAGCCATATCGGGCCACACGGCCACGTGGATGAATGTCAGTTTTTCTTCTCGGATGAATTTTTTCCAATCTTCAATCTCACGTTGGGTGCATACCGCATAAATTTCTACTCCTTTGGATTTCCACTCCTCGTAAAACTTTTGAAGTTTGGGCAGATCTTTTTTGCAGTGTCCGCACGACGGATCCCAGAATACCAGTACGGTAAATTTGGCATTCACATTGTAAAGGGCCGGGAAATTTTTTCCCGTGGTATCAGCCAGCCGCACATTAGGTGATCGTTTGCCTATGGTGAGCGGCTCCAATGAGGTTACGTGATCTTTGATTTTGCGCAGGGTGGCCGTATCGGCCCAGGTTGCCTTTTCTTTGGTGTAGTAATTTTTCCCTACATAAACGGCTAAATTCTCGGCGCCCATGATGCGGCTGGTATCTCCAAAAACATAGAGAAAATGGGTAAGGTATTTGGTAAGGTCGGGAGATTTTGCCGATTTGTCGAACAATATTTTGGCCTCATTGATCATGGAATCCGGTTGAGGAAATACCAACCGGGACATGAATGTTTTCAGTTTTCCATGAAAAACTTCGCTGAAAGCAAGCCTATTTTCCGAGAAATCAAAGGTATCCCAATAACGGGACTTGTAATAAAGCGCTTCCGCCTGAATATCGCGTGAACCGTCTTTCTTTTTGAACATGTTCTCGGGAATTTCCGGATCCCGCATTCCCAAAAGCAATTTGGTGAAAAATAAAGTAGGATTCTGACTGATTATTTGGTCTTGAAGGGCTTTTATTTCCTTATTCAATCCTTCGGTCTGTTTTCTGATATCTGCCAGCTCCACAGAATCTTTCTGTGCATTGAGTTTTTCGGCTTTTTTGGCTAATTCACCCATCTTTACCTGAATAGGCCCTGCCTTTGAAACAAATGAAAAGAACACGGTATTCAGTGGTGAATCCTTCACTTTGGCATTCTGTACAAACTGCACCGTGTCAGACTCGATGGAAAAATACTGGTTGTCATCAATCAAAAATTCATAATATAATTTTGTGGGCGTGTAAAGAAAATAGACACCGCCCGTAAGTGGTTTGTTTCCTTCAAAAACATAAAAGCCGCCCTTTTGAAATTTAGCCGTGTCGGCCAGGTATTTTTTGTCGGCGAAACTATACCCAAGATAAATTTCGCTCTGCTTGTAATCCTTCAGCGTTATTTTAATGGAATAAGCAGGTTTCTGAGCCCTGATAGCGATGCTCGCAGATATGAAAAAGAAAATAATTCCGACAGTGTGCTTCATATTCTTGATATTTACCGATAAGCGCAAATTTACTTTTTCTATTTGCCGTATGGGTTTCTTAACTTGCTTTTAACAGCCGTTTTAAGGCGCCATTATTCGATAAATGGGATACATACCCTTTGTTTTTTCCACAAATTTCGACTGTTGATATAGATAAGTCAACCGGTTATCGGGTGTATCGGACGCGGGATTTTTTTGAAAATGTTCTTCCATCCTTGTCCGGAGATCGGGATTTGCTTTCAACATGTCTGCAGCGGTTTGCTCAAAAATATAGGCTGAATAATGCTCCTTCTGTTCCAAAACAGCATTAAAAAAGCCCCATTGAAAGTAGGAGTCTTTGCAAAGGGGCTCCAGGGCCGTCATCACAAACTTATCCTTTTCCGTATTCATCAGCACCAGATAGTCGCCCGCTGAAGCCTTTATCCGTGATTTTTCCGTACGAATCCGTATTGGGTTGATGCGCGTGCGACCCTCATAAAAATCGGCGGCCTTATAATCTTCCACCACATAAATTTCGACCTGCAGGGTGCTGTCCGCCTCCAGTTGTTCCACCTCCACACCGTTCCAGACAAGACGTTCCACAATTTCCGGCCAGGCCTGAGGAATAAGATAGCCCACCGGCTTGGATGTGAAATTTTTTCCCCTCAAAAAGGGATAATAGTTGATGAATTTTTCGGTGGGCTTGTTCCGGTTGTAGAAAATACGGACACCTCCTGATGCCGGCCCCGGTTTGTATTCGGCTTCAAAACCTTTGAAAAGAAAAGGCTCAAAACGCGAAAAATCATTTTCATAATTCAGAAAAAAACCCTCGGCATTTTCAATGGCATAGGCACTTTGTTTTTTTAAGGAAGCTATTTTATCGTAGTTAATAGCCAATTCCTGAAATAAAAAGGCAAGAAAAGCCTTGGTGGCCTTTACCCGGTCGGGAAATGGTTTCAGCATGTGTGTTTCTGTGGTAAATCCGATGCTGCCGAACAGGGAGGCGAATCCTATGGTGTATCTCGGACTGTCAATAAATGCAGCTATACCGGATTCCGGAGTTTCTCCGATCATGTTTACATAAGGTGCCAACTCATATCCCGAAACCTTCATGGATTCATTCAGTTTGGGAATTAGTTCATTCATCAGATACATTTTCTGGGGCTCCTCCAATTTATCAGGTGCCGTGGGAATGTGAGTCATGATGTATCGGTAATCGGCCCCGTTGCTTACATGGGTATCCACAAAAAATTCAGGTTTCCATTCGTTGAAAATACGAATCAAAAAACGGGTATTGCGGCTGTCAGCCTTTATACAGTCTCTGTTCAGATCCAAATTTCGGGAGGTGGCTCTAAACCCGGCCTCCTCAGGACCGTTTTGATTGGCACGGGTGGTGCCCCGCATCAGCATACCGTCCACGTTATAGACGGGAACGATGATGGGTACGATGTTTTTCAGCTGCTTTCGCAATTCGGCATCCATCAGCAGCTCTTCGGCGAATTCCACGGAGGCATCAATCCCATCCGGCTCTCCCGCATGAATTCCATTCAAAATGAAAAGCACCTTTTTTCCTTTTTTCCTTGCTTCCGAGGGCGAAAAATCACCATCGGCGTCAATAATGAACAAGTGAAGGGGTTTTCCTCCGTCACTTTTCCCATATTCCACCAGCCTGGTTATTCCATGTTTACTTTCCAGGGCTTTGTATGTATTGATTAATTCTTCGTAGGTAAAGGTTTGATTAAACAGGTATTTTTTGGGTACGATCTGTCCCTTAACTCCTTTAGGCAAGAGCAAAGCCAGAATGAAAAAGACGTGGTATATGCGGAAAATTTTCATCACAAGTTAAATGCAAAAATAAAATCTATTTTCACCTTGGAAAATAATTTTTCAAATGTCGGCACAATCAATCAAATATGATGCCGAAGTCTCGTTTATTCATTTGAAGGTTGTAATGGTATGACGAGCCGGGTTTAAAGCCTGAAGAAGTAAAATTGCGATTTAGCTCTTACAGATAGCCTGATTTTTAAATCTGTCTATGATGAAGCTTCGAAATTTCATTTATTTGGTTCAATTGAGAAGGGAAATCACTGCAGGAATCGGATAAGATGAACAGCGGTTTGCTCTACTGCATAAAGAATTTGCCTGATTCAGCCGGAATGGTTTATTTTGTAGTAACCTATTTCTTAAGCTATGGAGGAAAAATTTTGCCAAGAATGCGGTGAAAAGCTGATGGGCAGAGCCGATAAAAAATTTTGCGGAGATGCCTGTCGGAATGCGTTCAATAACCGCCTGTCCGGTGAAACCAACAACACTATACGGAAAATGGTGCTTGCGTTAAAAAAGAACAGGCGTATTCTGGAGCAATTTTACCTGGCGGATAAGCGCAAACTGCCCAAAAAGACACTTTTGGAAAAAGGATACGAAATGCAGCGCGTCACCCATTTTTATCAAAATAAAAAAAATCAATTGTACCGGTTTTGCTTCGATTATGGATTTGTGGAATATGAGGACGGGTGGATTTACATCGTGGCCGATAAATTGCAGGAAGATGGTTCGGGCATTCAGTAAACAATTTCCGGCAACACATTGTTAAACCAAATGATCATGGAGGAAGAAGAGGGCGGTAATCTGAAGTTGAAAATAGGCGGGGTTCCCGAGCATTTCAATCTGCTTTGGGATCTTCCTGCGGTAAAAGAGATATTCACGAAAAAAAGGCTTACTGTTGATTTTTATGAATTTCCCGGCGGTACGGGCGCGCTTTCAGAGGCCGTGAAATCAGGGTTTCTAGACGGAGCCGTGATACTTACCGAGGGAGCCGTCACTGAAATTACCCGCGGGTGCAACTATAAAATTGTTTGTCCGTTTGTTCAGAGCCCACTCTTTTGGGGCATTTTCGCCTCAGCCGGGAGTTCCGTGCATGATCTTTCCGATTTAAAGAAACACATTTTTGCCATCAGCCGTTTTAATTCAGGAAGCCATTTAATGGCCCAATATCTGGCGGGTATGCAGGGGGAACAGTTAAGTATTGAAAATTTTTATCCGGCCAATGATTTGGAAGGTGCCAGAAAAGCACTTGCTTCGGGAAAGGCTCACCTTTTTCTTTGGGAGAAATACATGACCAAGCCTTTGGTAAAAAGCGGGGAATTTAAGCAGGTGGGTGAATTAAAGGCTCCCTGGAACAGCTTTGTGCTGGTGATGCGGGAGGATATCATCAGGGCCCAACCCTCATTGACGGATCGGATAAAGCAGGCCATCGTTGAGTCTGGAGTTTTATTTAAGAAAATGAAAGATGCGCCCGGTTTTATTTCAAAAAAATATGGTATAGATGCCATGGACGCGCAGAGTTGGTTCAACGAGGTAAATTATTATGAGAATGAACCGTTTGAACCGGCGTTACAAAAAACCGCCGAAATTTTATTCCGTTATCGCATATCCGATCGCATAGCCAATGTTTCAGATTTAATTTTTCATCATCATGCGTCGTAGGGTAGGCATTATAGGGGCATCGGGTACAGCAGGATCGGCCATTGCTTCTTTTCTGGAATCCAAGGGAGAGTTTGATGTCATCCGGTTTACACGGAAAAAATCGGCGGGAGAGCAATTCCAATTTTTCAATTTTAAGTCAGAAAATTGGAATGATTTAGGTCATCTTGATATTTTGGTAAACTGTGCGGGTATTCTCAGGGAAAGCAGAACCGAGGATTTTTATCAGGTACACGTGGAATTGGTGAAAACCCTTTTGGCTAACCGATATCGCATCGGAAATCCTGCCATTATTCATCTGTCCGCGCTGGGTGCCGATTCCGATCATCAGATTGCCTTTTTAAAAACGAAAGGAATAGGGGATGAGCTGTTGCTGGGAAACCCGGAAACGTATATCCTGAGGCCTTCCATTATTTGTTTACCGAAAAACATTCTGGTTCAAAAATTTAAATGGCTGGTTTTCATGACGCGCGTTTTGGCAAACAGGCCCATCGTGCCGAAAGGTTTTTTGGAAACCCGGGTACAGCCGGTGATGGGTGCCGATCTGTCGGAATCGGTTTACGCGTTATGCAACGGAAAGTCCAACGAACGCGTTATTCCCGTAGTAGGCAAGCAGCCGCTCTCTTTCAAGGAACTGTTGCAATATTCCTCCAAATTAAATGAAAAGACTTTTTTTCCTATTGAGATTCCAAAAAAGTTGATGGAGCCGGTAACCAAAAATTTCATCTCGGTTTGGTTTCCCGAATTAATCAATCAAGATCAGTTCAGTCTCTTATTCAAAGATAACGTAGCCTCCCCGGCTCTCATGGAAAGTCTGATCGGGAGGGACGCCCAGAGTTCCTTAGACTTTTGGGATCAGGAATTCAGGGAAATAAAAATCAATTCTCTTTTTTAGGCCTCAGGCTTTTGCGGCTTTGACGAATCCCAAACGGGAGCCGAGTTCCGTGCCAATGCCTTTTATGGATTGAATATTCAGCGGAAATTCCATAAATACATGAAGCATGCTCAAAAAGAACAAGGCCAACAGACCGGCATAATAATCATACAGGTAAAGTCCCACGGCTGAAATCCAGATAATCACCGTAAAAATCAGCCAAGGTTTTGGCACCGCATGCCAACGGATTACTTCTGTTTTACTGAACCAATTGAGGTAATGGTAGGTGTAGGCAAACGCCACGAAAGATTGTATTTTCAAACCTGTTATGCTGTTCAGGAAAAATTGTTTTTCCCGATTTGGGGCCAAAATATCCCACATGCTTTTATTCAGTCCGGCAAATCCACTTTTATTGAACGCCTCCAGAATATATTCGGTAAGTTGGTATTTTTTGGGATCAAAATGGAAACCGAAAATAATCAGACCGCATAGCACATAGAATCCGAAAGATGCGTAGCCGCTGAGGCTTTTTGCCTTGAGTGCTCCGAACAAAATGAAAAGCGCGGTAAAAACGCAAACGTGGATGATGGTGGGAAGGAAGATGGAAAACCAGGTTTCAAATGTTTGTCCGCCCGATAGCCAAAAGGCGGGGATGGCCATGGCTGCCATGATGGAATAGCGGAAGATGGGCCGCTTCAGGGTGACCATGCATACGGAAGATGAAAAGGCGAGGAAAATAAAAGCACCTCCGTGCTTGTCAATAAACGTTATGGCCGGCTTTAAAAATCCGTTGCGCAAATTGGCGGCAGCTTCGGCAGTCACCTCCCAACGGGATGAAAGCCCCAGCAGCAGAGAAACCAGAAGAAGCGAACAAAACAGGGTGGGAATGAGAATGTCTTTCTTTTGAATGGCAAAATAATTGCGTTGATGCAGCCAGCCGATTTCAGTCATGTAGTGCAACGGACCCAAAACCGCATAGGCAAATAAAAAAAGTTCGAACGGGAAAGTCACCGCCATAATCAGCGATAAAGCCATCAGCCCGATATTCAGGTAGTTTATACCGTCGGCAGAGAGGGAAGCTGATTTCATAACAGATTAAATGATGCGTTTTACAATACGCAGCTTGTGGGTGTACCGATTTTCTTTCAGGTCAAAAATGCCTTCATGATCCAGTTTCCCGATTTTCACTTTGGATGAGGCATGAATAATCAACCCTTCGTCAATCACCATACCCACATGTATGATGCGTCCGTCTGCATTTTCAAAAAACGCCAGATCACCTTCCCGGGCCTCCGAAACAAAAGGAACCAGGGTTCCCAGTTCTGCCTGTTGGTAGGCATCTCTTGGAATTTTTACTCCGGCCGACTTAAAAATTATCTGGGTGAAACCGGAACAATCCAAACCGAAGGGACTTCTGCCGCCCCATAAATAAGGGGCATTTAAGTAAGATGTAGCGAAGTCGGTCATCATGTGCTGTATTCCTTTGTTCCTTTTGGATGTATCCTTGAGCTCACAGCTGAATTCATCCCCCGCCACCGAAAAGCCTTTTTTCGGATTTTCGGGCAGGGAGCTCCCGCGCAGAATGGGAAAAACGATTCCCGTACGGTGGTTTTCTACCTGGGTGATGAGGTTTTGTGTAACCTGGACAGCCTCCTTATTCCAACGTTCAAATTCATCCTCGGAAAGGGGAGTGTGCAGTCCACGGTCAATCCAAGCTTCATACCCGTCGTAAGTGCACGCTATTTTTATCCAGTTTTTTGCCGAATCCGCGTCCAGAACACGATAGGTTTCACCAAAAAGTAACTGGGTAACCATTTCGCTTTTATCCGAATCGGTTGCTCTTCCGGGGATGCAACTTACCAAACAGATGCCGTGGGTGTTTGCCATAGAGACAGCGGATGCTATTGGTATTGAATTTACTGAAGATTCTCGATGACCATAGCCGACGCACCGCCTCCGCCGTTACAAATTCCGCAGGCTCCGTATCGGGCATTGTTTTGCTTTAATACGTTGATGAGCGTGACCAGAATGCGTGCACCCGATGCGCCGAGTGGATGTCCGAGGGAAACTGCACCGCCGAATACATTCACTTTCGCGGGATCCAGATTCATCTCTTTGTTGTTGGCTATGGCCACAACGGAAAAGGCCTCGTTGATTTCAAAAAAGTGGATATCTTCCATGGTAAGACCTGCTTTTTTCACGGCTAGCGGCAGGGCTTTGGCCGGAGCGGTGGTAAACCATTCGGGTGCCTGTTCGGCATCGGCGTAAGAGAGAATTTTGGCCAACGGTTTGATTCCGAGTGATTCCGCTTTTTCTTTGCTCATAAGCACCAAAGCAGCCGCACCGTCATTCAGGGTGGATGCATTGGCCGCCGTTACCGTTCCTTCTTTTTGGAATACGGGATTAAGTGCGGGTATCTTGTCGAACTTAACATTTTTGTACTCTTCATCCTCCGAAAAAACAAGCGGATCTCCTTTGCGCTGAGGTACCTCCACAGGCGCGATTTCGGAATGAAACCGATTTTCTGCCCATGCCTTCTGCGAACGGGTATAGCTTTCGATGGCGTAGGCATCTTGGTCTTCCCGGCTGATTTGGCATTCTTTGGCACATAATTCGGCGGCATTTCCCATGTGATAATTGTGATACACATCAGTGAGACCGTCCTTAATCAAACCGTCATGCACAGTGCCGTTGCCCAGTCGGTAGCCGTTTCTTGCATTGTCTAAGTAATAGGGGACCTGGGTCATGTTTTCCATACCTCCCGCTACCACGGCTTCATGATCGCCCAATTGGATGGATTGTGCACCATACATAACTGCTTTCAATCCGGAGGCACATACTTTATTGATGGTGGTACAAGCGGTGGAATCGGGTAGACCGGCGAATTTGGCGGCCTGCCTGGCGGGTGCCTGACCCACCCCGGCGGAGAGCACGTTGCCCATAAGCACTTCGGTTATGTGCGAAGGATCTAACTGTATTCTTTGTAAAGCTCCTTTGATGGCTGCCGCTCCCAAACGGGGAGCGCCCAGGGCCGCGAATTGTCCGTTAAAACTTCCGATGGGTGTGCGCACGGCACTTACGATATACACTTCTTTCATGATGCAATTCTCAATTTGGCGTAAAAGTAATCAAAACCCGGGCGTTAGGGATTCAGTCTTTTTATTTCCCAGTGTCCCGATACATTATGCGTATAAAGAAAACGGTCGTGCAGCCTGCTCGGTCTTCCCTGCCAAAATTCTATCGATTCGGGTTTTACCAAAAATCCACCCCAGTGGGGAGGTTTTTCCACATCCTTTCCATAGAATTTTTTTTCTATTTCGGTTATCCGGTTTTCAAGCATTTCACGGGAAACCAATTCCCGGCTTTGTTCAGA
>CAYYRB010000037.1:0-19743 GCA_964473995.1 uncultured Candidatus Competibacteraceae bacterium
TGTCCGCGGTATGCAGCGGGGGGACGATTACCTTACCTGGGACTTCGAACAACGGGATAACGGGAAGCTGGTCACCGGCAATCAACAACACACAGACCACAACCTACACGTTCACACCGAATGCGGGTCAGTGTGCCACTTCGGCCACGATGACGGTAACGGTAAATACGAACGTGACTCCCGTGTTCAACCCGATAGGTACGTTATGTCAGGGCGCAACGGCACCGGCCCTGCAGGCCACTTCCAACAACAACATCACGGGTACGTGGAGTCCCTCGGGGATAAGCACAACCACATTAGGTAACGCGACATATACGTTCACCCCAAGTTCGAGTCAATGCGCATCCGTAGCCATACAGAATGTTACGGTGGCAAATTGTGATACGGCAATATTTGATTACAACGGCAGCGACCAATTTTATACCGTTCCGGCAGGGGTAACCTGTCTTGATGTAAGGTTGTGGGGAGGTGGAGGCGGATCAGCCGATAATTCCAACGGAGGTTATGGTGGAGGAGCTGCCTTTGTAGGAGGGAGGTTAAACGTAACCCCAGGTCAAGTGCTCACAATCCGTGTGGGAGGCGGTGGTGCTGCCGGAACTACGGGAGGAAATGCGCCCAATGGGGCTGCCGCTTATCCCAATGGCGGTGTAGGTCGTAGGCTGGCAAGAGGTGGCGGTAATGGAGGTGGAATGAGTGCCATCTTTTTATCCAATACACCTTTGGCCATAGCCGGTGCCGGAGGCGGTGGAGCCGGCAGCGGATCTAATGCAGGAAATGGAACCAGGTACTGCGGAGGCGAAGGTGCTGCCGTAGGCCAAAACGGAACCCGTGGTGGAGAGCGAAACGGTTGTGCCCAAGGTGCAGGCGGCTGCGGAGGAAATGCGAACGGTACTAATAATAATTGTATAGGACCCGCATCTACTTTTGCCACGGGTAATGTCGGTGGAAATGGTGAAACCTTGAATTCTACTCATGGCGGCGCTGGTGGCGGAGGAGGTTATGCAGGCGGGCAGGGCGGGGCTACCGGCGGAAATAACAGCGGTGGTGGCGGTGGCGGTTCCTCTTTTTTCTCTGGCACTCAATTAAGTACTTTTTCTGCCAATACCACCACGGCAGGTAACGCTACCGACTTTTTTAATCAGGGATTGTTCGGAAGAGGTGGATTAAGGAGTACCACTACAACTGCGAATACGGGAACTGCTGGGCAAAATGGACGCATTGTTTTGATTGTGGCCGACCAGGTTACGCCGACTTTTACCAATTTGCCGACCACGGTATGCAGCCAATCTCCTCCTGTTTCCTTACCGACGGTTTCCATTGAAGGAATAACGGGAAGTTGGACTCCTTCCTCTATCAACACGACGACTTCAGGTACTTATACATTTAATCCTACCCAGGGTCAATGTGCATCATCAATTACGCTAAATGTGAACGTAATTCCACAGACAGTACCCACGTTTAATGCAATCGACCCGCTTTGTCAGGGGGATATTGCTCCTTCGCTTCAGCCGATCAGCAACAATAATGTAACAGGAACGTGGAATCCGAGCACTATAAATTCGGCTGTTTCGGGAACCTCAGTGTATACATTTACCCCGGTTGCCGGCCAGTGTGTTTCAAACGCTACTTTGAGTGTTACGGTGAATCCGCAGACTGCTCCAACGTTCAGCGCCATTGGTCCATTTTGTCAGGGGGACGTGGCGCCAAGTCTGCCTGCTACATCCACGAATGCCATTTCGGGAACATGGAGTCCTGCTGCAATCAGCACACAGACAGTAGGTAATTCCACTTACACATTTACCCCAAATACGGGACAATGCGCCTCGCTAAGTACGGTAGATATTACTATAAATGCACCTACGGTACCTTCATTCCCTTCGTATGGTCCTTACTGTCAGAATTCACCAATCATACAGCCTATATTGCCACAGACTTCCAATAACGGGATCACAGGCACCTGGAATCCTGCTGGTATTTCTACTTCTGTGGCGGGCGTAAATCAATATGTATTCTCCGCTTCGCCTAACCAGTGCGCCTCTTCTTTTATATTACAGGTAACGGTTAATGCAGAAGCAACTCCAGTTTTTAATCCCATAGGTCCGTTGTGTCAGGGTTCGGCAGCTCCTCCTCTGCCTGCAACAAGTACGAATAATGTCAACGGAACGTGGATACCTGCGGCAATTATTACGACAACTCCAGGTACTGTGACTTACAGTTTCACTCCGGCGAATGGGGTATGTGCTTCGCCAACAACCATGAATGTGACGGTGAACGGGTTGTATTCGGGTGGCATTCAAAATGAAACGATTTGTCAGGGAGAAAGCTTCGTTTTTGGCGGTACGGCCTATTCCACTTCCGGTAGCTATCCGTTTACCTTTCAAGCCATAACGGGTTGCGATAGCACGGTAACATTGAACTTGTCGGTAGAGCAACCTTTCACGCAGACTATAGATACCGTGATTTGCATCGGCACGAGTCTGCTTTTCGGTGGGCAGTCATTCAATCAGCCGGGAACGTATACAGTCAGCTTTAATCCAGTTACTTTTTGCGATTCCACCTACACCGTTAATTTGTCGTTTAGTAACCCGCAGGCTGATTTTACCGCTACTCCCGCTTTTGGATGCGCGCCTCTTTCGGTCAATTTTCAGGATGCTTCAATTGCAACCGGTCCTGTTACGGCTGCTTGGAATTTCGGTAATGGATTGTCTGCCGTGGGAACCAGCGGAACATCTTTGTATTCAAATCCCGGGACATATTCTGTTTCTCTTACCATTACTGATGCTTTCGGTTGTCAATCCGATGTGACCGTTCAAAATTTGGTACAGGTTGCAGGACCTCCTCAGGCAGGTTTTATAGCACCTTCCGTAATATATGGTGATGAGCCCTTCGCAGATGTTTTGGATAATTCTTCGGACGCGGTTTCGTGGAATTACAGTTTATCCGATGGCTCTGCGTATTCGGTTTCTGACTTCACGCATACGTTTATACAGCCTGGCATTTACACAATTACACAAACCGTAGTTAATGCCGAAGGGTGTTCGGACGTGGCACAGTCTATTATTGAGGTTAAGCCGGGTAGTTCCATCTATATTCCCAACTCATTCACTCCATCTGATGATGCGGTTAACGATGTTTTTCGGGCTTACGCCAACGGTCTGCAAGAATTCAGAATGCGCATATTTAACCGTTGGGGTGAGGAAATTTTTATATCCGAAGATGTAGATGCCGGATGGGATGGAACTTTCGGGGGTGAAGATGTGCAGCCGGGTGTATATGTTTATCAGGTATTTTATATCGACTCTCGCGGAACCTATAAAACAGTTACCGGGTCGGTTATTTTGGTCCGTTAAATCCGAAAAGTAGTAAGAGGGACACTAGGCCGCTGCCGCAGTCGGGTTGATTCATGTCGAAAATGAAATACGCGGAAAAATAGGTCTTGCTTTTGGTAGGGGGGCCAATTTTCATTCCTCTTTTTCTTCGCATTTATCAAAACGAAAAATCAGCCAAATAATTTACATAGCCTAATGGACATTTTCAGTCTGAAGTCTTCTGAAATGCTTTCAGTATATAGTTTTGGTGGAAACGAACGCCTACAAAAACTAAAAATGAATGTTGGTAAATTCTGGTCAATAGTCACATTTTCAAATGGGTAATAGCTATTTCATTTCTACAACACGTTGAAGCAAACAAAAAGCCCGACTCATTGAGCCGGGCTTTCGTTGAGAATCATTTTTTGCTTATTGCTTGATTATCTTGCGTATCACCAAGCCTTTTTCATTTTCCAAACTCAGGATGTAAACTCCCTTAGCTAAGTCGTTCAAATCCAAACTGAATTGGGCGTCCTGGAAAATTCGTTGGCCAATAACCGTTTTACCGGTCATGTCCGTCAATTTCGCAACAACTGCACCGGCATTTCCCGTGTGAATGTGCAGCATATTTTGGGTAGGGTTCGGAAAAACGGCTACCGAGAATACGTCTTGCTCTTCAAGTGAAGTAAATCCGGAAACAATCACGGTGGTACATGCCGTTTGGGAAGTACATCCTGCAGCTACTGTATAACAACAGTATTGACCATTACCGTAGGTGCCAGGATTATTCACGGTAGGATTTTGCTGGTTGGATGTGAATCCATTGGGGCCCGACCAAACGTAACTTCCTGTGGAATTAACTGCCGAAAGGGAAAGCGTACCGTTGTTGGTTACCGGAGAATTGGAGCTTACCGTAGGAGTGGCCGGTAGGGGATTTACCGTGATGCTCTGCGTGGCTGTATTTGATCCGTTCCCGTTTGTTGCCGTGAGGGTTATGGTATATGTACCCGGTGAATTAAACACGGAAGTGGGGTTGGTATCTGAGCTTGAAGAAGGGGTGCCACCCTGAATAGTCCAACTGTAGGAGGCCGCTCCGGAGGAAGAATTCGTGAATGTGACAGACTGACCTGCACAAACTGATGAAGCAGATGCAGAAAAAGAGGCGCTAGGCGGGTTGGATCCTGTCGTTCCCGTTATGTTTATATCATCCACGTAAATAAAGTTTCCGTATCCGCTTTTATTTTGAAAACGAAGGCGCACATTGCTTTGGCCGATAAGAGGCGTAAGGTTTACGGTTTCCGTTCTCCATTGGTTGGCATTAGGAGTGAACTGTGTAGTGAGATTGGCGCCACCGTTGGTAGCCAATGTGCTGTTTCCCTTATTGTATACCCGTGTCCATGTTTGTCCGCAGTCAGCAGTAGCCCATACGATGAGCGAGTCAAAATAGGTGGCGCTGTAACGGGCGTAAGCTACTTTGAACGTAAGCGTGGCTGTTGAATAACCGGTAAGGTTCATAAAAGGGGAGAGCAGATTATCCACCTGTCCTGCATCGTTGGAGTTCAGGTTGTCCTTTCTGGCGGATGCCGATCCCTGCGCGGCTGCCGCGGTGGTTCTTGCCCAGGTGGCTGCGTTGTCGGGGTTTTCCAGCGCCCATCCTGTAGGGGGGAAGGTGGTATTTTCGAAACCTTCCGATACGGGCAGGTTGACGCCGGTAGCATTCAATGTGGTGAAGGATACGGTTAATGTATCGTTCCCGTTATTTTGATCGGCATTTCCGTTGGGCTGCGATGTGTAAACCTTAAACGTGTGGTTGCCCCCGCTTACGGTAAATGGAGCGAGGTTCACATTGGCTGTTGCGTTGGTCGCCAAGCTTCCGCTCCAATTGAAAACGGTTTCAGTTCCTCCGTTCACACGGTATTTAATAGTCAGAGTTCCCAGGGTGGATGTTCCGTTATTTTTTATCGTGATTTGAGGGGTAAAGTCGGTGTTACAGCTGGTGGAAGGAGTTGGACTAATCACGGTAGCGACCTGCGCATCGAAAGAATAGGACACCGCCAGGGGATCATACCCGTCAATAAAAGTAACTCCACTGTTTCCCGGATCCAGCCAGTGCTTCAATTGACCTGAATTGGTACTGCCAGCAGGAGCCCAGGAATTAAACACACGTCCGTAGTAATCCGGCGCGGAAAGGTTTGAACAGGAAGCGCTTCCTCCCCATAGTTGCCCGATGATACGGCCGTTTTGATCAAAAAGCGGCGAACCGGAAGAACCTCCCTCCGTGGTGGTGTTTCTGTCCCATTCCACCTGCCAACTGCTGTTCGCCTCTGTGGATCCCATAGCTTGCACGGCCGTAGCTGCTGCATCATCAAATGCTATTTTTTTGATATCACCGGAAGGATGATGTATGCTAACGGTGGAGGTAGGAGGGGTATTCGAATTATTCCAACCGCTGAAATACGGGTTGTAGGATGCCGGTACCGTTCCACCTTGCAATCCGCCCGTGATTTCAATCAGGCAAAAATCAGAAGGAGTTCTTTTGGCCCTGATGATCCCACCGGAAAGAGACTGATAGGTTGGGGAAGAAGTGGGATTTGTACATCCCGTTGCCTGCCAGTTGAATCTGAAAAAGGTAGTCAGTGTAGATCCTGCCGCATTGCTGCTGAAGCAGTGATTTGCCGAAAGTACATAAGGCTTCCCGTTATTGGCCGTATTGTTAATCAGGGATCCAGAACAAAATCCGCTTCCTGCCTGACTGTTCGAGGCTAACATAATAGCGCCTCGTTTTTGATTGGCCCATGGAGTTCCATCAGGGCAATTTACGTTCATGTTGCATGAACCTGAGCTACCGAAGGCTTTCTCAGCAAAATCTTCGGCAGTTCTGTATCCGTGTGATACTTTATGCAGATTCAGACTTCCATAATTCGTGAGTTTTGATTTGGGAACATAGTACTCAATAATGACCGTATTGCCGGGCACTAATTCCGTTCCCAGCTGTCCTTCCACCAAATGATACTGTAAAAATTTACCCAAAACGAACGTTTTTTCCGGGTTATACACATACAGTTCGCAGCCCTGAGGAATGTAGGCGTCTTTAAATATCAGGTTGATGGTCCTTGCGCCTTCCGACTTCACCAAAAGTTGCCAGATTTTACCGCCGTTCGGCAAATCCGTCCATGTACCGCTGTTTTCTAGGGTGTAGTTGGTGGTGTGATGGTAACCGAAACGCCAAAAGGTGGTTCCGTTTTTGTCATTTTCTGCGTCTTCGGCTAACAGTGCCTCAATATCGGGTTGCGGATGCACATATCCGTCAATATCCCGCAAGTCTGGACCGAATTTGAATCCCATCGGTATTCCTCCATCACCCTGCTGGGCAAAAGTTAAGGAATAGAAAGCCCAAAGGCCTGTAAAAAGTAAAAAGTTCTTCATGTGTTTTTCAATTGCTGAATCAAACTTACTTATTTTACCGAATGTTTTTTCTGATTTTATGATTTTAAGAGATATTAAAGTACTGGATTTTTCCCGACTTCTTCCGGGACCATTAGCTACGGCTTGGATGGCAGAGGCAGGCGCACACGTTATCAAGATTGAAGACGCACTTCGTCCTGACGGGATCCATGATTTTTCAGGCCCCCTTTTTGGTTATCCCAGGCTGAATGAAACCCTAAATGGCGAAAAAGAATTTTTTTGCAAATATCCGCTGACCGAGCTGGCCGATGCTCCCGAATTTGAGGAGTTTATTAAGTCTGCCGATGTATTGGTGGAACAATTCAAACCCGGGTTGATGGATAAGTTGGGTTTGGGATACGAGTCGCTGAGAAAAAGAAATCCGCGACTCATTTACATTTCCCTTTCCGGCTTTGGAGCAGACAGGCCTGAACCGGGCCATGATTTAAATTTTTTGGCTGAATCCGGTCTGCTGGATTTAATGCGTGATTCGAATGGGGTTCCGGTAATTCCGCACGCCCAATTGGGTGATATTACAGGGTCTTTTGCCTGTTATACGGCCGTATTGGAAGGCTTATTGGAAAGGGGAAAAACCGACTTGGGTTCGTTCAGGGGGGTCAACATGACGGCAGCTCTTCTTCCTTTTCTATCTCTGACCTTTCGTTTTGCCGAGGTGGGGAGGAAAGACATGGCCGGATTTCTCGGCGGCTCTTTGCCTAATTATTCCGTATATCGCTGTGCTGACGACGAATTCATTGCCATGGGGGCATTGGAGTTTCACTTGTGGAACAATGCCTGTAAAGCTTTGTGCATGCCGGAGCATTTACACTCCGCTTATAACAATCCGGCAATGAAGTCGGAAATAGCGGACTTTTTTCTGACAAAAAAAGCAGACGATTGGATGAATATGATTGATGGAAAAAACACCTGTATTTCCAGGGTTGTTCGGGTAGAATCTTCCCTTTTTTCGCGTCTTCATGAACGGAACCTTCAATCCCGCAGAATGGAAAACGGCGAACTGTTACGTTGGGTCGGCAGCCCTTTCCTAAAATAAAAAAAGCATCCCGAAGGATGCTTTTGATATGTGAAAAAGTCGGTTGTTTAATGTTTACTCAAATAACTGGCAACTCCCGAGTGCGTAGCAGACATGCCTTCTTTTCCTGTAGACCAGTTGGCAGGACATACTTCTCCTTTTTCTTCGAAGAACTGAAGTGCGTCAACCATACGGATGGCTTCGGCTACATTTCGTCCCAGAGGAAGGTTGTTGATGAGTTCGTGCTGCACCACACCATGCTTATCAATCAAAAATAAACCGCGGTAAGCGATTAGTTCAGACGATGCGTTCAGATTGCCGTTTTCATCCCACTCATATTCGCCGTTAAGGACGCCGAAATTGTGCGAAATGGTTTTGTTTGTATCTGCTACAATCGGATAGGTAATACCCTGGATGCCACCTTTTGATTTTTCGAGTTGCAACCAGCCCCAGTGGGATTGTTCGGTATCTGTGCTGCATGCAACCACAGCCACATTTCTGGCTTCAAAATCGGCCAGGTGCTCCTGAAAGGCCCACAATTCGGTGGGACAAACGAATGTAAAATCTTTAGGATAAAAGAAAAATACCACGTGTTTTTTTCCCAGGTACTGATCTAATGAGAAATCTTCTACGATTTCTTCTCCGTTGATAACTGCCGACGTTTTGAATGACGGTGCTTTTTTCCCAACTAATGCCATACTTAATTTAATTTAAATGATTTTCCGTCTGCAAAATTACGACAAACGGTCTTTGCTTTTATCACGGCCATAAAAACAAACCATCGGCCTATAAGATAAATTGATTAATTGGCGAAACTGACCTAACGGATCAGGGTAACATGCCCCATGAGAGCTTGAAGCCTGCCCTTGTAATCGGTATATTCTATCTTGTAGACATATACGTCAGATTTTAAGGGTTTCCCGTTGCGGGTTCCGTTCCACTTTTCATCGGCATCTCTTGTCTCAAAGAGTAGTTCACCCCAACGGTTAAAAATCCACAGGTGAAAATCTGAAAAACCATTACCGACCACCCCAAAACCTGAATTGATAAAATCATTATTCGGGGTGAAGGCATTGGGAATAAAAATTTCGGAAACTCCGTTGATTACCACTTGCCCATAGGCGGTGTCGGAACAACCTCCCGGGGAAATGACTACCTGGATGATTTCGTATACGCCTTGCTGATTGAAAGAGATCTGACTATTCGGCCCTTGGAGAGTACTTCCATCGGGTAAAATGTAGAAGATGTCATACCCGGGATCGGCTCCGGAAATTAAATTTACGGTCGGATTATTGATATCCGCCTGCGGCGGCTGGACAGTGAAACCGGGTAAAGGCGGTGGCAGCACGGATACCGCAGCCGGTTGGGTAAGTTGTGTCGAGCATCCGTTGGTTCCTGTTACGGTAAGTGTTACCGCATAATTTCCCGGAGTGGGGTAGATGTAAACGGGCGAGGTAGCCGTGGAGGATTGGCCGTTGCCAAAATTCCATAAAAAAGTTCCTCCCGTCGGGGTGCTTTGGTTGCTGAAAGTTACCGTATGGGGTGCACACCCCAGATTAGGCAAAACGCTGAAAGCCACTTGCGGATCGGCCAAAACCGTTACGTCTATTGCAGCCTGTTCTTCACATCCGTTTTCAGTAACGGTTAATGAGACGGAATAAACTCCCGCAGATGGAAAGGTAATGCCCTGCGGATTTGAGGTTGTAGAATTGGCCGGCGTTCCCCCTGTGAAAGTCCAGTTGTACTGAGCACCAGGCGAAACCCCTGTTGCCGAAAACCCAAAACTATGACCTGTAAAACACAGTTGGGCAGAAGAGGGTACAATCATGGGGTTTGATGCCGGGATAACCGTCAGGTTTAAAACCGCTGCCGAATCACACCCGAATATGTTTTGAAAGGTCACCTGAAATGAACCGGAGGTAGTGAATGTCTGACCACCAAAGGAATACGATTCCCCCTCACAAATGGAGGCCACTATTGGCGTATTCACTTGAGTGGGATGTACGGTAATGGTCTGCGTATCCGATGTTCCGCAAGGTCCCGCAAAGCTGTAGGAAATGGTATGTGTACCGGGGCCTGCTGTGGCCGGATTGAAGGTACCTGTGGATGTATTTGTAATTCCTGGACCTGCCCATACCCCACCGGGGGATGCGGAAGTTAAATTTACCGAAGGTTCATTTTGACAAAATGGCCCTGCCGAGTTAATGGTGGCATCCTGTGGGTTATTCACCGTTACGGTCACGTTTTCAGTATTTTGGCAAACAGCGGAGAACAGAATATCATCCAACCCGAAATCATTTCCTCCCGTGGCCGTATTCTGGTTCACGATGCAGATGGTGGCATTGGTATTTGTTCCTGAATTCCAGGTGGCAAAAAACTCTTCCCAAACATTCTCGATTCCCGGTGCCGTAAATGGCATTCCGAGCGGAACTCCATTTATGCTGAATTGTAAAATGGCCGGAGTAGAAGCCACCATGCTGCTTACCCAGCTAGAGAATATGTAATCCGTATTGGCCTGCACATTAATGTTCTGGCACCAGACATTGGTATTTGGAGTTGAAGAACCGTTGACGACCATAAAATTGCCGCTGCCTGTGGTATGATCCGTACCCACAAATGCCGGATGGTTCAGAGAGGCATCTGTAGTTATGAAATAGGTGCTTTCCGGCTGCACGTCGTTGGAGTAGGAATAGCTGCTGGAAAATCCGGTATTTCCTGCGTCAAAGTTTCCGTTCGCCACCGTATTGGAAGTTACGGTGTAGGCGGTAACGGTGTATGTGGTGGTTGCAGATGGACATGCCGTAGGGGCTGAGGAAGTGTTGTCATCCAATCCGGTTGACGGACTCCATGAATAATACAACCCTCCCGATACAGGCAGAGTTACACAATCGCCTATGCAAATGGCTGTATCGTTGGGTGCAGATAGAGGTGCGGGAATGGTTACATTTACCGTAACCTGGTCACTGGCCGAGCATCCGTTCTGCGTCGCGGTGAGCGTGTAAGTGGTGGTTGCTTGGGGAGATGCTGTGGGTGTGGCGATTGTGGCATTAGTTAATCCGGTGGTCGGCGACCATTGCAGACTGCCCGATCCAGAACCGTTGAGTTGAATGCCCGATCCCTGGCAAATAAACGCGTCTCCGCCGGCACTAACGGCGGGTAAGGGATTTACGGAAATGTTCAGGGAGGTTGCCGAGGCACATTGCCCGGCATTCGGGGTGAATGCGTAGGCCGTATTTCCTGCATTAGCCGTGCCGATCACTGTCGGAATCCAAGTGCCCGAAAATCCGTTGTTTGAAGAAGCGGGTAGGTTGGGCGGCGTGGAATTCTGGCAAAGCGGCCCGATTGGATTGAAGGTTGGCAAAACCTGCGGTGTAATGTTTATCGTCAGCGGTGCTGTGGTGGCGCATTGTCCTGCATCGGGTGTAAAGGTATACTGCGTATTTCCTATCGTTGAAGTGCTTATGGCGGCTGGATTCCACGTTCCGGTTATTCCGTTGGTGGAAGTGACCGGCAGGGCAGGAGGAGTGGAATTTTGGCAAAGCGGACCGATCGTATTGAACGTGGGCGTAATCTGTGGGGTAATGGTTACCGTCAGCGGAGCCGTTGTTGCGCATTCTCCTGCACCGGGCGTAAAGGTATACTGGGTATTTCCTGCCGTTGAAGTACCTATGGTTGCCGGATTCCAGGTTCCGGTTATTCCGTTGTTGGAGGTGGTGGGTAAGGCAGGCGGAATGGAATTTTGACAAAGCGGCCCGATTGTATTGAATGTGGGCGTAATCTGGGGTGTAACTGTTACTGTCAGGGGAGCCGTTGTAGCGCATTGTCCCGCATCCGGCGTGAAGGTATACGTCGTGTTGCCTGCCGTTGAAGTGCTGATGGTTGCCGGATTCCAGGTTCCGGTTATTCCGTTGTTGGAAGTGACCGATAAGGCAGGCGGAGTGGAATTTTGACAAAGCGGCCCGATTGTATTGAATGTGGGCGTAATCTGGGGTGTAACTGTTACTGTCAGGGGGGCCGTTGTGGCGCATTGTCCCGCTCCCGGCGTGAAGGTATACGTAGCGTTGCCCGGCGCAGAAGTACTGATGGTCGCCGGATTCCAGGTTCCTGTTATTCCATTGGCGGAAGTGGCGGGCAGGGAAGGTGGAGTGGAATTTTGACAGAGCGGCCCGACCGGGTTGAAGGACGGCGTTGTTGGTGGGTTTACGGTTACCGTAGCCGTGGTGGTTGGTCCTGGGCAGTTGTTTAGGCTTGGGGTGATTGTGTATGTTACGGTTCCCGGGTTATTTCCGGTGGCCGTCAATGTTTGATTAATCGTGGCTCCCGATCCGTTTGTAAATCCGCTTACACCTGAACCTGAGGCCGTCCATGAAAAAGTAGCTCCGGCAGGAGTGGAGGTCAGGTTAATTGTGGCCGTCTGACCTGAGCAGATGGTCTGGGCGGTAGGATTGGCATTGACTGTAGGACTTTGATTAACGGTAATTACTCGTGTGGCTGTGGATTGGTTTCCGCAGGCATCCGTGATGATGGAGTAAAGGGTTATGGATCCCGGGTTGGGAAAACTGATGGTCGCATTGGCACCGGTGCCTACGGAGGGCGATCCGGTGGGGCTGAAGCTCCAGTTGTAGGTGTAGGGGGGTACTCCGAAAGAAGCCGAGGTGGAGGCATTTATAGATTGCCCCGCGCAAACCGTGGTGTTTGATACGTTTATGGAATTGGTGGCGGAAGTATGTTCTACGGTTCTGCCTTCAATTGTCATTGTCCATGGACTTATGGCTCCGATACAGGTATTGCTGCAACCGCCGGAGACGTAGCAGCGATGAAATCGCATGGTGAAATTTAAATTTTGGGGTGCACAGGAAGGAGGGGGAAGGCACCCGCTTACGTCATTAAAAATGGAGATGTTACTACCAAAGCAATCGCCTGCCGAGTTCACATTGCAAAACCAAAAGAAATTGGGTTGTGCGGGGCTTCGGCAGGTACCCAAAAAATAGCTGACGGCACCGTCGGACATCCAACAAAAATTCGCATCGTAAGCTCGGTAATCGAATGACCAAAGCACGTTCGTTACGACAGAATTGGCAGGTGTGGGTACTGCTAAATTGTAGGTGCAAAAACCATTAAAACAGGTTGCATTATATCCTGAACCTACAATGGAAGCCTGTGCCAAGGTGTTTGAGCTGCTCACCAACGGATCTATGATGACCTCACCATAAGCGAAAAGCCATTCCTTTATGGTAGAGGTTTTTACCGCAATTTTTAGGTGGTTGTCGTTTATCAAATATTCTAAACTTAAGGGTTCTTTTCTTTCATGATTTTGGGTATACATGATGGCAGGATCTATCTCAAGAAGTGATTTTCCCTCAGACATCAACCATACTTTTTCATTTCCCCTTTTTTGGTTTGAGTTGGAAAAAGTTAGTTCGGATGAACTTTCACTGATAAATTCATCCTGAAAGAGCAATTCATCAAATTCTTCGAAGGCCAAGTGTTTGACGATAAAGTTTGTTTTAATATTACCTGTCCCGCTTATTAATTTTGCATCTATTCCGGGAAATATGTTGCGTATAAAAAGGCCATCCTCTCCCGCAGTGTAATCGGTCCAATTGGCATCACCCAAGAGAATGATGTTTCCATCCGCTTTTTTACCGAAAAGTTTCCAACGGTTGAACCAGATTGATTTTTCGGTAGTGGTAATGGACGTAGCTTTCTTAGCGGGCGACATGACAACGGGATCTGTCTGAGATGCAGCTGCGTAATCTCCCCCTCCGGTCGGTTTTAATTTTGGTTGAATCGTTAGCCAGTGGCCGTCTTTTAAAAAGTGAAGTCTACCGTAGGCTTTTTGCTGATAAAATTTACCCCGATCAGTTAAATCCCGGAAAAATCTTGCGGATTCTGTCCGTTGTGAATAATCCTCCACACAATTTGTGCACGGGGCATTATCCGGCAAGATACCCCACTCGGGGTGTTTTTTTTCAGTCGTTTTGTTAATGCTAAACCATGCGGAGTCATCAGGAATTTTCGGAGCGGTAAAATAAGTCAAATTCTCTTTTTTTGCAGTCATTCCGGCAGGAGCCGGCTCCTGGGAAAACGATACCGAAAAAACAAAGAACTTAAAGCAGATGAGCAGCAATAAAGTCTTAGCGATAGTTGAAGGTTTCAAGTTCAAAAAAGCGTTTGAATCAAAACCAGCCATCCTATTTCTTTTTTCGTCAATTATGCGGTGTTGACTCATTATATGATTTTTCATTTTCGAAATACTCTCCAAAAATAAACTTTGTTTTTTAATTAAAAAATGTTAATTCGCCTTTCTGCAAATAATCACCAGTCTTGGGCTTTCGGGGGTATAAACACCCAAGGAGTAATCGCCAAATTTCTGAAGATCGAAAAATCCCAACCGGATAAGTACCGCTTCAATTTCTTGCGGTGTGTAAAGGGTTACCTCCTCCTTAAAATAGAACTTTTTAACCCCGTCCGTGATGTCAATTTCTTTAATCACCTTTTTGTTGCTGACGGTTTTACGCGTAAGGAATTCAATTCCTTCGATAGTCTGCTGCAATTCCTGCTCCGTAAACAGGCGCGTACACTCCGCGTTCAGATAGTCAAAAATAAACAGTCCGCCGGGCTTCAGAGCCTCATGGATGCGCCTGAATACCGAGAAATTTTCCTCATCCGACTCAAAATATCCGAAACCGGTAAACAGATTAAAGACTGCGTCAAATTCTTCCTTCCCGAGATCTTCCCGCATGTCTCTGATGTGAAAATGCAGATGGCCATGGGCTGATTTGTTTGCTTCCAAAATATTGGATGGGGATAAATCGAATCCGGTCACGTGCAAACCTTTCTCCGCCAGGTATACGGCATGCCTGCCCTTTCCGCAGGCTAAATCAAGCACTTGGGCACCTTCATCCAGGGCGACATGTCCGAAAAGTTTGTCCAAAAAATCTCGGGCCTCCCGCTCGTCCCTGTTTCGGTACAGCAGGTGGTAATAGGGTGTGTCAAACCACGATTCAAACCACTTTTTATCTTCACTCATTACTTCCTGCAAAGAAAATTCTTTGTTTTGATTTTTCGCCTAAACTTGTAGAATCAATTTTTTTTCAATGATTCACAGCTTTGCCAGCGACAACAATTCCATGGTCAGCCCCGAAATTATGCAAGCCCTCCATTCGGTCAACGTGGGCTTTGAAGTAGGGTATGGAGCCGACCCTTACACCCGCGAAGCAGAGAAGGTTTTTCAATCGTTTTTTGGGGATGATGTTCAGGTGTTTTTTGTTTTTAACGGCACCGGGGCCAATGTGCTCAGTCTTTCCTGCATTTCCGATTCCTATCACGCTGTGTTATGCACTGAGGCCGCCCACATCAATGAGGATGAGTGTGGGGCACCGGAGAAATTTACCGGAAGCAAGTTGTGGGACTTTTTTGCAGCTGATGCCAAATTGAAACCGGAAATGCTCAAGCACACTCTGGCCAACCTGGACGATGAACACCGCGTACAGCCTAAGGTTATTTCCATTACTCAGGCTACCGAGTTCGGAACGGTTTATTCCGTAGATGAAATACGCGATATGGCTTCTTTTGCCCATACGCACGGTATGTACCTGCACATGGACGGCGCACGCATCGCCAACGCCGCCGTATCTTTGGGTGTGTCATTTCGCCAATTCACACGCGATGCAGGAGTAGATGTTGTTTCCTTCGGCGGAACAAAAAACGGACTCATGTACGGTGAGGCGGTGTTATTTTTCAATCCCGAGCTGGCTCGTAAAGCCAAATTTATCCGTAAACAAAGCATGCAGCTGGCCAGCAAGATGCGGTATATTTCGGCACAATTTACCACCTACCTGAAAGAGGGAATCTGGCATAGAAACGCTTTGCATGCCAATACTATGGCACAAAAACTGGCTGACGGAATCCGATCAGTTTCAGGCGCTTTACTTTTTCATCCCGTGCAGGCCAATGGTGTTTTCGTAAAACTGCCTCCCGCCGTGATCGCCAAGTTGCGTGAGAAACACTTCTTTTACATTTTTGACGAGAAAAATCACGTGGCTCGGTTTATGTGTTCGTTCAATACACCTGAATCTGAGGTGGAAAAATTGATTGCTGATCTGCGATGGGCCTTTGATCATGCCTGTTAAAAAAGGAGCATGTTTTTTGCCTTATTTTCTCTTCTTTTTCGGCGGCAGGTATATGGCTCCCGAAATGGTAAATGAATCGAGCACCCGCTTGTGCAAAGGGGCATAGTGGGCCGCGTCGGCCGAGGGGGATTCTGCCGTAATTTGAATTTCCACCAGTTTTCCCTCAAGAATTCGCCGATAATAATCGCGTTTAAACAGGGTGGGGCGGAGCAGCCCGTTCACATCTTCTTTGTAGGTTCCCGTGAGCACCCCTCCTGTTTCTTTTGATGGAAATTTGGTTTTTCCGGCCTTGAATTTCGATTCTTTGAATACGCCGGGATTTACCTTCAGTGCATCTCTTTCGTACAAGGCCGAAACATCTGCTCCCGTTGAGTCAGTCACCGGCATTATTTGATAGCGTATGCGGGCTTTTCCATCGTCTACCAAAAATCCCTTTTTTTCGCCATCGGAAAAAGTGTTTACCCGCCAAAAAACAGGCATGTCAAAACTCATTCCGGTGCCCTCGTCCCGCATGGGTTTGAATGGAATGGTTTCAGCCCATTTTACCGTCTGTCCCATGTTAATCAATACATCTTCATAAGAAATCGAACTTTTGGAATCCATATCGAAAAAGAACAATAGGGCATTGTATTCGTGGTTGATATGAAAGTACACCATAAAAGCGATGACCTTGTACAGTCGTTCCCCGCTGTAGAATTCCAACACCAGCCTGTCTGCGGGATGAGCGCCCAGTGCCCCTCTTCCTTTTTCGCGCATCTGAAGATTCACGATGTCTTTATCGTTGTACAGGTCTTTTTCAAAGAGGCGTTGCAGACTGTCCGCATTGAAGCGGTTGCCGAGGTTGTAGCCTTTTAGGTAAAATTCGGTAACGCCGTTGGTGATGATATAGCTCATGTTACCCACCCGGTTCACCTGATAATCCTGCAGGTGCCGGAATTCCACCGGATATTCCTGAAGTGAAAAACCGGTGTATATATCTTGTGCGTGAATAACGAGGGAAACCAAAGCGGATAACACAAACAGCACTTTTCTTTTCATCATGACGGCAATCTGTTAACCTGATTTTTTTCAAATTAATTACGCGTAAAGTTATGAAAATTCAGCCGTTTTAATGTACTGAAAGGTATCGGGCAATTGCCTACTTTTGCACCTTATTTGTCAGGTTCATGAGTGAAAGAAAAGTTCGGGTGCGATTTGCTCCAAGCCCCACCGGTCCTCTGCATTTGGGCGGTGTACGTACGGCGTTATACAATTACCTGTTTGCGCGTCAGCATGGCGGAGATTTTCTCCTTCGTGTGGAAGATACCGACCAGGGCCGGTTTGTTCCCGGAGCCGAAGAGTATATCATCGAATCACTTAAATGGCTGGGAATCATGTACGATGAAGGGCCCGGCAAAGAGGGCGATTTTACGCCTTACCGGCAGAGCGAACGGAAGCCGATGTACCGCCGCTATGCCGAACAACTCCTGGAGTCGGGTCATGCTTATTATGCGTTTGATACGCCCGAGGAGTTGGAACGCATGCGCGAAAATTTGCAGAAAGCGGGTTCTACGTCTCCGTCGTATAATTTTATCACGCGCAACAGCATGAAAAATTCGCTCACGCTTCCCGCCGATGAAGTTCAGCGGAGGTTGGAGTCGGGCGAACCTTATGTGGTGCGCATCAAAATTCCGCGCAACGAAGAGGTACGTCTGGAGGATATCGTTCGAGGCGTGGTGGTAGTTAATACGAATACGCTGGATGATAAGGTGCTTTTCAAAAGCGACGGGATGCCTACTTACCATCTCGCCAATATCGTAGATGATTATTTGATGAAAATTACTCACGTCATCCGCGGTGAAGAATGGTTGCCTTCTGCACCTACGCATGTTTTGTTGTATCGTTTTTTGGGCTGGGAAGAGGTAATGCCCCGATTTGCACACCTTCCTCTGATTTTAAAGCCTGACGGAAACGGAAAGCTCAGCAAGCGCGACGGGGATCGCCTCGGATTTCCCGTATTTCCGCTGCAGTGGAAAGATCCGTTTTCGGGTGAGTTGAGTTCCGGCTACCGCGAATCGGGTTATTTCAAGGAGGCCGTCATCAATATTCTGGCTTTGCTAGGCTGGCATCCTTCCGATAATCAGGAATTGTTTTCCCTCGATGAATTGGTGAAGGTGTTCTCGTTGGAGAAGGTGTCCAAAGCGGGAGCTAAATTCGATTTTGAAAAGGCCAAGTGGTTCAACCGGGAATACCTCAAGCAAAGACCCGATGCCGAACTGGCGCAAATAGTGAAGCCCTATGCAGAGGAAGCGGGTTATAACGCGGAAATGGAATATTTGGAAAGTGCCTGTCGCCTGATGAAGGAGCGCGCTACATTCATTAAGGATATCGTTTCTGAGGGGCATTATTTGTTCCGTGCTCCGCTAGAGTATGACGACAATACCCTTTCCAAAAAATGGAAACCGGAAACTGCCGGCCAGATTCGTTCCATTTTGGATGTATTGGCCATGTCTGCTCAGTTTGATGCAGCCGATTTGGAGTCGCGTGTAAAAGCTTGGCTCGATGAAAATAAAGTTGGTTTCGGTGCCGTGATGCCTGTTTTTAGGGTGTTGCTTACCGGAGAGGGCGCGGGTCCCGGCATTTTCGATATATGCGCCCTTTTGGGACGCGACGAAGTATTCGCCAGAATGGAAAGAGGCCTGCAATTTATGGCCGCTAAGCAATAATATGGCCGCTTTAGCCCGATACCATATTTCCGGTCTTCGGATTCATGCCCCCATCGGTTGGTTTGAGGAGGAACGGCTGAACGGGAATGATTTTCTGATCGATATTTCGTACTCGGCTCCGTATGTTCCTGCGGCTGGTTCTGATGAACTATCCGATGCTGTGGATTATGCTGCCATTTGCCGGTTGACTGAAGATGTTTTTCAAAAAAAATGTAGGTTACTTGAACAAATCGCTTCCGAATTGGTTAATCAGCTTGAGAAAAACTTCCCCCGTATTTCGCACCTTAAGGTCAAAATTACGAAGGTAAATCCGCCAGTGGAGCAGTCGGTGGAGGGTATTTCCATAGAGTTGGAAACTGAGCATGAACGAAGAAGAAAAAAACAGGGCGGAAAAGGAGAACAACCGGGTATGTCCCCGTTGCCGTGAAGGTTTTCACTGCGATGAGGCGGAGGGTTGTTGGTGCGAGAAGTTGGCTTTGGACAGGGCTACGCTCAAATTTTTACGGACCAACTACCTTGATTGTCTTTGCGAAAATTGTTTGATTTCCTTTCAGGTAAACCGCAATTGATGCGGATTATCTTTACCGCTCTGTAAAGAGTTCCGGACTTATTTCGATTTTTTTCTATTTTTGCAAACCGTTTCGGTGCCGTGGCCGAGCGGCTAGGCTCAGGTCTGCAAAACCTGCTACAGCGGTTCGAATCCGCTCGGCACCTCATCAAAATCCATCTCGCCTAGGCGAGATGGATTTTTTATTTCCCCAAAATGCCAAGCTCGCTTGAGTATTTTGGGGAAATAAAAAAATCCCCGCCCCGAAGGGGCAGGGATTTTGATGTACCGGTTTATCTGCTCCGGATCACGCGAGTAATCCGCTTGAGCATTTTGGGGAAATAAAAAAATCCCCGCCCCGAAGGGGCAGGGATTTTGATGTACCGGTTTATTTACTGCGGATCACGCGAGTAATCCGCTTGAGCATTTTGGGGAAATAAAAAATCCCTGCCCCGCAGGGGCTGGGATTTTGATGTACCGGTTTATCTGCTCCGGATCACGCAAGTAATCCGCTTAAGCATTTTGGGGAAATAAAAAAATCCCCGCCCCGAAGGGGCAGGGATTTTGATGT
>CAYYRB010000037.1:19843-22238 GCA_964473995.1 uncultured Candidatus Competibacteraceae bacterium
CGCTTGAGCATTTTGGGGAAATAAAAAAATCCCCGCCCCGAAGGGGCAGGGATTTTGATGTACCGGTTTATCTGCTCCGGATCACGCGAGTAATCCGCTTGAGCATTTTTTCGCAAGAAAAAATGCGAATAATAATAATGGGCTTTTCGCCCCGGATAATCAAACGGCATCCTGTCGTTTGATTATTGTTCCTTTGTTTCATTCGATAAATGGGCATTTTCTGCATGCTGTGCGACCCCTTCAGGGTCTTCAATGATCGGGATTTGTTTTATTATTGATGTATGACCCCTTCGGGGTCACCGTGTTTTGTTGGGGCTTTTTAGATGTAATGGATATTTCTTTTTTTGGATCGCTTCGATCAAAGATTAAAGAGCAAAGAGCGCTTCAGGTCGGTTATTTGGTTTTTGTTCTCCACCCGTATTTTGTCCTTGCTCCTCCTCCTCAAGATGTCAGGGCTACGCCCCTTTTTTATTGTGTGGTTCAATCGAGCTACTGAGATTTCAGGGCTACGCCCCTTGTGAAAAACATAAGTGATTAACCTTCCGTCCCGGCTCTTAATTCTCGCTCTCCCAAGGTAGGCATCGGGGCTCATTCTCGCGCTGATTTATTAGCCCTGCGCTCTTCCGGATTTGTAATCCGCAACCATTACTTTGACTTTTTTCCTGTTTTTTCGGTTCCTTTTCTGAAGGAAGAACAGAGTTGAAACTGTGTTATGGCCTTTATCTTTATCATGTTGGCTCTTTATTTTGGTTTTATGTTCAAGTAGCTTTTTAGGAGGGCTTTTTGTACTCTATTTTGAACCCCAAGTCATAATTAAGGATATAATTGCATAGTTTTGATCTACTATAAATAAAAAACAAATGAAAAAAAATCTACTTCTAACCTTGGCTGTAACTTTTATGGCTGTTTTTGCGATTGCTCAGACTCAAGTTTTATCTGATACGGGACTCGAAAGTTCAGGTGCGGGAGGTACTGAATGGACTTCCACTTCTACTACTTTCGGAACTGTATTGTGCGACGGTGCTTCTTGCGGGAACTGCGGAGGTCCCTGTGGCCCCAACGGAGGAGCATGGTATGCCTGGTTTGGCGGAACTTCAGCTGCTGAAACGGGTACCCTTTCTCAATCTTTCAACGTAGCTACTGCCGGAACAGGGTATCTGAATTTCTTCTGGAAAGTACCTATGAAAGGCACAACAGCTGACTCTTTAGTTATTACAATTAACGGAGCACCTGTATTTGCTGAGGCAACAGACGATTCAATCGGTGCTTACACTGAAGTATTGATCAACCTTGGTAACCTACCTGCAGGAAACCACACCCTGCTGTTTACGGCTGTTAAAACTTCAGCTGCTACAGTTAACGTTTTGGTGGACGATATCACCCTTTCTGTAGGAAATAACGCTGGTATGTCTGAGATTGATTTTTCAAACGGCATTACATTGTTTTCCAACAACGAGTTAAGCTCAATCAATATTTCCATGAACCTGATGAAAGAAACTGATTTACGAATCAGCATTTCTGATATGATGGGTCGCACGGTTTACAACAACCTTACCCCCAATGCCCAATACAACAGCTTGGTAATTCCTACAGAAAGCTGGAGCACAGGGGTGTATAATGTTATCTTTACCGATGCTTCGGGGTATTCCTTTACAAAAAAAGTATTTGTGAAATAAGTATCTTTTTATTGTTCTTCGAAAACCGGGCTCTCCAAAGCCCGGTTTTTTTTTGAATGGAATGTATAACTTAAACTATACAGAGGCAAGTAACTGCTTACCGCCGACTCTTCATAGGATTTGCATAGCGAAGCTTCGTCTGGTATAATCTGCTATGTTACCTGTTTATAGAGGAGCAGCCTCGATTCCTTTCGGTGGCACTTGAGTAATCCGGAATGATGTAATCAAGGATGAACAATCCTTTTCATTCTGGCCTAAAGCCCGTTTTTACTTTATTTCATAAATGGCTATTGTTTTACATGTTGTGCGACCCCTTCAGGGTCGTGTTTGATCGGGATGTGTTTTATTATTGATGTATGACCCCTTCAGGGTCGTGTTTGATGGGGATGTGTTTTGTTATTGATGTATGACCCCTACGGGGTCGCCGTGTATTATTCGCCCTCTCGGGAAATCTTCTTGGCTTTTCTTTCCGTTATTCTTGATCTTGTTATAATTACTGCCGTTCCTGTTTTACCCTATCACAACATGGCAACAATCAAACAAACAACCGATTTCTCGTATATTTGATTCATGCGCATAGCCTCACTCATCCTGCTTCTCGGTTTTTACGCCGGCACCGCCGCTGCCCAACTTTTTACCGCGTCCAAATCCTTTTCCCGTGCCGATACGCTTCGCGGCTCCGACGGACCCTACCGCCGCGGCTGGGATGTGCTCCATTA
>CAYYRB010000037.1:22338-23579 GCA_964473995.1 uncultured Candidatus Competibacteraceae bacterium
GTGGCAGAGCAGCCGCCCTGGGACGGCGGTTTGATCTGGACCGCCGATTCCGACGGAAATCCGTGGGCCGCCGTAGCCTGTCAGGGGCTGGGTGCCAGCGCCTGGTGGCCCTGTAAAGATTACGGTGCCGATGAGCCTGACCGCGGTGTGCGCATTTCGGGTACCATAAGCCAGGATATGTTGTTTATCTCCAACGGAAAATTGGTTCAAATCACGGAAACAAAGGGTTCACCCGTTTACACCATCACCTGGGAAGTGAAAGCGCCCATCAATTCCTACAACGTCACTTTTTACATCGGGCTGTATAACCGGCATCAGGAAACGGTTCAGGGCAAATCGGGGCCGCTTTCGGTTAGCTATTGGTTTTTGAAGCAGGATATGGATAAAGCGAAGAGGCATCTGGTTCCCCAAATGGCGGAGATGCTGGCCATTTTTGAAGATTGGTTCGGGCCTTACCCGTTTTATGAGGACGGTTACCAGTTGGTGCAGGCGCCTTATCTGGGCATGGAACATCAGAGTGCCGTGGCTTACGGCAACGGGTTTGTCAACGGCTACCTCGGTACCGATTTATCGGAGTCGGGCTGGGGACTGCTTTGGGATTATATCCTCATTCACGAAACGGGCCACGAATGGTTTGGGAATTACATCAGCGTGAAAGATGTGGCCGACTTGTGGGTACACGAGGGTTTTACCACCTATTCCGAAGTGCTTTACGTGGAAAGTCGTTTCGGGCGCGAAGCGGCCGATGCCTATGCCCGCGGTTTGAGGCGCAACATAGAGAATGATATTCCCGTGATCGGTCCTTACGGGGTGAACGCCGAAGGCTCGGGCGATATGTATTTCAAGGGTGTGCAGCTGATCCACACGTATCGGGCCATATTGAACGATGATGCCAGATTCAAAGAGTTACTGCACGAAATGGGCCGCCGTTTCGGGCGCAGGACCATCACATCGTACGATGTGGAAAGCCTCATGCAGGAATATGCGGGCATGGATCTCACCGGATTTTTCAATACGTATCTGCGCACCGTTAAGGTTCCCGAGTTGCGCATCGGTGTATCGGGGCAGGGGAAAAATGTCCGTTTTCGGTTGCGGTTTACAAATGTGGAACCGGGTTTCCGCATTCCGCTCTCGTTGGACTATGGTGGCAAAGCCTACCGGATGGTGGTGGGTACCGAATGGACGGAAACCGAAATTCCCGTGCAAAAGGACGTGCCCCTTACGCCCGATCCGAATTATTA
>CAYYRB010000038.1:0-23319 GCA_964473995.1 uncultured Candidatus Competibacteraceae bacterium
TCCGGATATTACCTTCCATGCCACTTCCGAGTTCAAACTGGAAGTAAAGGCGTAATTTTTTTATACACTTTTTCTTAGTGTTTTTTGCCTTCTACATCAGTAAATACCGGTTCGTAGCAACCCCGGAATTGAATAATTTATACAGCTTCAGAAAAACTTGTTATAAAAAAAGGGAACCTTCCGATTCCCTTTCCCCGAATACAAATCCGCTATTGTTTGTGTGCTTTCAGTATTTTTCGGATTACCTTTCCCTGTTTGTGGTTTATGGTAAACGTATATAATCCGGCTGCCAGGTGATCCGTTCGCAGAGTAACCGTTTCACCCGAAAACTGACCAAATAATACACTGCGGCCCGCGGCATCAATCAATTCATAACGATAATATCCCGTGGGAACTTGTACCGTAAGTATTTCTTCGGCCGGATTGGGATACAACACCATGGGAAAATCCTCAGATTCGCTCATACCTGCATTGCCAAGAATGGTGAAATTAAAAGCACTGAAACATCCGTTGTTGTCCGTTACGGTAACCACATAATCACCCGGCGCAAGATTAACCGCGTTAGGTCCGCTTTGCGGGGGATTTACAGCCCAAGAAATCGTATAGGGCGCTTCTCCCCCACTCGGAATAAGTGTGGCATTACCGGTATTCTGACCGGCAAACGAAGGATTCACCGTTATGGTAGATCCGGGCAATGGATTTACGGTTATTGTTTGGGATGACGTATTACTTCCACCTGAGTTGGAAACCGTGAGTGAAACCGTGTAAGTACCCGGCGCGGAAAACTGCACATTCGTTGGATTTTGTACCGTTGAATTGGCCGGAGATCCGCCCTCAAAGGTCCATTGCCATTGAGAAGGATTGTTGGAAGACTGATCGGTAAAGTTGAGCAAACCACCTGCACATATTTCATTTCCTCCCCCTATACTGAATGACGCAACCGGAGGCACCGGCGGTGCCTGATCAATGGTAAAGTTGGCATTGGAAATATCAAAGAAAATATTATCCGCCGCTTCAACCATAACCCGGCAGGTGGTTACTGGGACAGGGCCCAGATCGGGCACCGAAATGGTGGCACTTCCGTTGTTTGGAACTCCGGAGGCCAATGTAATCGGATAGGTAAAACCTCCGTCTGTGGAAAGTTTAATATTTACGGTCTGGCAATTGACCGGTGCGGTATTCGATCCTGCCACATTCCAGGTTACGGTTTGGGAAGTATTTGCAACCCACGTAAGAAATGTATTGGGCTGGGTAACTAAAAAGGGGCCGGTATTGGCCACGGCCCAAATGGTGGTGGAATCAAGGGATGCGGCGCCCCCGTTGGGCCTATTATCCCTGATGGTAACACGAAACCTTAGCCTGCGTGCGTAATAAGGCAGCTTTTCCCTGTCGTCGTTCGTATTATTTACAATTGTGGCCATCCGCGGAAAAATGCGGGTGGATGAGGTATCCGGATTGAATGACATGAACAAGGGATGTGTGCCTGAAGTGGGATTGTCAGCAAGCGCTACCGAATTTCCAAGGTCATATTGCTCCCAGCAATACGTGAGCTGATCACCCGAATTGGCATCACTTCCCGTGGCTTTCATTCGAAAGGGGGTTGACAAGGGAATCCGGTAAATACTGGGGCCGGCATCCACCAGCGGTACGGCATTTCCCGTGGCCGAGGCCACATCACAGTTATTTCCAGTTCCTGTGGTGATGAAAGTACGAATCTGGTCGTAACTTCTTGCATGAAAAATATCGATGGAGTTTGGGGCAAGATCATCAGCATCGCAAATACCTGCATAGGCCATAACCGTAATCCCCGAACCCGGCTCATAGGCATTGGATGAGGAGCGGTTACCGTTGCATGAGCCCAGGGAGGAATTGAACGTATGGCTTCCTCCAAACTGATGTCCTATTTCGTGAGCTACGTAATCTATGTCAAACGGATCGTTGATGGGAGCTGCACTTCCCGTAACGCCTCTTGCCTTATTGGTACCGCTGCATACCGATCCCAACGAGGCAATGCCTCCGCTGTTGGTACCGAATACGTGGCCGATGTCATAATTAGCTCCGCCGATTACACTGGTAAGATTGCTCTGGTTCTCATTGAGCATGGTAGCGGGCGTACCGTTGGTGTAGGGATCCGTAGCCCCATTGGTATAAATAATAAGATTGTTATTCGCGATGAGATTCATGCGCACTGAAAAGTCGCGTTCATACACGCCGTTCACGCGGTTCATGGTGGTTACCTGGGCAGACTGAGCCAGAGGAACCGTGCCTCCGTGAAATACGGTGTATTCGCCGGTGGCGGCAACAGCCAACCGATACGTTTTCAACTGGGTTCCGTTTTGCAGAATGGTTTTTTCTGACTGATCAGCTTCCTTGGGGATTTCAACTTCATGAGTACCACATTCAAAAGGCTTGTTGTTGATCAGATCGTCCTTAAAATATACTTGATAATAACCGGTGTTCAAATGAATCACAGGATCGATATGCCAAGTTCCGCCAGTACCGATTACCCGTGCATGGAAACCCTGATACGTGTGGTCAATGCGCACAAGCCGTGAAGGTGTTTCCAAGCTACGGCCCAGGTAGGTACCTATTTCAGGAAACTGGGCACGCAAATTTTCCTCCATCATATGGTATTTCCACACTTCGTAGGCTTCGAAAGTTCCTTGAGGGGTAGGCAATAAAAAGGTAATGCCGTGCCCCGTATTTTCCATTGGCGCATTTTGTAATTGGGCTTTTAACAAACCGAAGTCTGCCTCATACAAAACAGCCCGATTAGGGTTTATGTAACGGACTCCCGATCCGGAGGGAACATCAAGAATGCGAACCCAACCGGGTGCCTGCGCAAACGAAATT
The DNA here is from genome assembly GCA_964473995.1 of uncultured Candidatus Competibacteraceae bacterium. Lineage (GTDB taxonomy): Bacteria > Bacteroidota > Bacteroidia > CAIKAF01 > CAIKAF01 > JAKRSD01. The sequence goes on from CAYYRB010000038.1 coordinate 2,854, forward strand.
AGCGCCGACTGGATTAGGAGAATAATTAAAGTCAGTACATTTTTTTTCATGGGGATATTGCAATTGTATTACCAAAGTAAACGTACAATTGAAACGACGGTTCAGTTTAGGAATGTTTAACGTTTGACGAAAATGCAAAAATACCCGGATCGTCACTTTACGACCTCACAAAAATCAGCGTGAGCATGAGAACGGGAGCGGCGAAAACCAGAAATCAAGATTCAAGATTTAAGAGCCAAGATTCAAAAAAAATAAGATTCAAGGCCAGAGTCCTTACATTTAAACATAAAAACAGTCAAACAAAACCAACCTATTGCTGCTGCCTGCCGCCTATTACCTTCTGCTTACTTCCCATTGCCTACTCCCTATTGCCTACTCCCTACTGCCTACTGCCTACTGCCTACTGCCTACTGCCTATTGCCTACTGCCTTCTGCCTATTGAATGGTATCCGTGACAAGCACCGTACCACTAATCGGGCATTGACTCTGGGCCTCCTTCAGAATTTCTCCATTAAGCTTAATACGTGCCGTAACAAGAGCGGGTTGATCCGCCATGTTTTGCGCAACAACAAGGGCCACAAAACCGGGACTTACCGGCATCTCATGACTCCAATCGCCGGAGTTCCCAAAAATGGACACCTGCTCCTGATTTTCCTTGTAATATACAATAAAACAGTCCTGGCAGGATATCTCATACCGGAGCGTCTGATCTTTCGTCTTCTTGCAGGAGTATAAAACGCCCAAAGAAACGATCAATAATAAGCCAATTTTTTTCATAAGGGTGAGTATTTATACAACGAATTTATAAAACAAAATCACTCTTCCACTTCCAAAAACTGCAAGGCCTTTTCATTTTTGATGTTAATGGTGGGAATATTTCGGTTTAAGCTGACCATGCCCGTAACACAGGTTAACTTACCCTCCAGTGACAAATGAGGTTGATAGGGAAAATTGGGCAGGTCCGTTTTCCAGATGCTGATGTAAAAAAGCTGATCGGGAAATTTTTGATCAAAATTTAAAAAAGTAGCTCCCGACTTTTCGGAATACTTAGTAGCCACAATACGGCCACATACCGTGGCTTTCTTTCCGTCCAACTCTTTTGCCTCCACGGAGTTTACCGCTCCTGCGGGCATTTCTTCTTTGCTCAGCGGCGCCTCATTTCCTTTGGCCTTTTTTACCAGCCAAAGAGAATCTGAAAACGTTCGCTCCACCGAATTTTCCTGTGTTGTATTAAGTTTTGGCCAAAAATTAAGGCGGGTTATTTTTTCCACGGAATCGACCGAAACGGCATAATACATCACCGGGTATTTACAATATCCGTTAGGCATGATGAATGCAACACCCCGAGGTTGGGCAGAAGAAAAATCGAAAACGGCTTTGTAAAAACGTCTGGGCACGGCTACCCGATTGGGGCCTATGCTATCCAAACCCGGTTCCAGTACCGGCCCCGTTACTACATAAAGTGGGCGCCCGTACTCTTCCACGTACTGACGGAGCATGTCCTCCAGTTGAGCCCACCGTTCACGATTTAACTCGGACTTTTGGGGCGTCATATTACTATAAAAATACGATTCACTTAACGCATTCAGCGACCAACGGAAATCGGCAGAAGGTGCAAGATGTCCCCGATCGTACCCGCTTTTCCAATAATCTTTTTCCCCCGCCGTTCCACTTTTCACATCCGGATCTGATCGGAAATTGTTTGTGCGTGTGATGATACCGTCTTTAATTTCCGGGCTGATGATATGAGCAACCCAATTGGCCTGTTCAGCCCGCTCGTTGTAATTGAACGCAAATGCCGATTTGAAATGTGTAGTGCCCGAATCGGCAAAAACGGGTGTACCCCATTTTACCAAATCTTTTCGATTTCTCAGCAGCTTCAACTCTTCCAATTCCTTCAAAAGAGCGTTTCGTCGTGCATCCAATTCGGCAAGTTCTTTTTCTTTGGCTGGAATAGCCTCCACCTGTCCAAATGTGAAAGACTGACTCAGCGAAAAAAAAGAAAAGAAGACAATGGAGAAGAGTTGCTTCATCACATGTTTAACGCTCTGTTTTCTGAAGCGGCAAGGCAGGCATCTTTCAAGGCTTCTGCGTAAGTGGGATGTGCATGGCTCATCCTACCGATATCCTCCGCCGATGCACGGTATTCCATGGCCACAACGGCCTCGGCGATGAGGTCGGCGGCGCGTGGCCCGATGATGTGGACACCCAAAATTTCATCTGTTTCTTTGTGGGCCAACACTTTGATAAACCCGTCGGTATCCATGCCTGCGCGGGCGCGACCGCTGGCCACAAAGGGGAACTGACCTGATTTGTAAGGCATTCCGGATGCTTTCAGTTCTTCCTCGGTATGACCAACCGCAGCCACTTCGGGCCAGGTATATACTACGCCCGGAATAAGCAGATAATTGATGTGTGGTTTTTGGCCGGCTATGACTTCCGCAACAAATACGCCCTCTTCTTCGGCTTTATGGGCCAACATGGCTCCCTTAATTACATCGCCGATGGCGTATACCCCGGGCACGGACGTCTGCAAGTGGCCATCCACCGGAATGCGACCACGTTCGTCGGTGCTTATTCCTATATTTTCCAAGCCCAGATGTTGAGTATATGGACTACGTCCGACAGCCACAAGACAATAATCACCTTCAAGGCTGATTTCTGAATTATCGGCTAGATTTTGTGCCTTAAGAACCACTCCCGATCCCGTATTTTCTACTCCCGTCACCTTGTGTTTGAGATAAAACTCGAAACCGAGTTTTTTGCAGATTTTCTGAAGCTCTTTACCCAGTGAGCGATCCATGCTTCCGATGATGGAATCGGTAAATTCCACGACGGATACTTTGGAACCCAACCGCGCATATACGCTTCCGAGTTCGATGCCGATTACTCCGCCACCGATAAGCAAAAGGTGTTTGGGAATTTCGGAAAGTGTAAGCGCCTCCGTGGAGGTAATGATGCGTGTCTTATCAACCGTAACCCCGGGAATGGAGGACGGTTTTGAACCCGTGGCAATAATCACCTTATCGGTTTCTATCGTTTCCGCAGAACCATCCGCCTTGGCTACCGAAATGCTGTTTTTTGTTGCAAAAGAACCATGACCGTGGAAAACCGTGATCTTATTTTTCTTCATCAAATAGCTGATGCCATCGCTGTTTTGCTTCACCACATCAGCTTTACGGGCAATCATCTGAGTGAAATCCACCTTCAGATTTTCCAGTTCGATTCCGTGCGTCTTGAATTTGTGGGCTGCATTATGAAAATGTTCAGAAGAATCAAGCAAGGCCTTGGACGGAATACATCCCACATTAAGGCAGGTGCCGCCCAAATTTGGATAACGTTCAATGATGGCTACTTTCATTCCCAGTTGGGCACAACGAATGGCTGAAATATATCCCCCGGGTCCGGATCCGATAACGGTTACGTCAAATTTACTCATGTGTTGCCTTTTTTGAAAGGCCAAAAGTACAAAACCCGGGCTGAATGAACAAGGCAGGTTATGCAAATGCTTCTGTGCCCGCCCAAAGAATAAAATCGGTCAATTACATGAGGAAAGAAAGTCAGATAACTCCTTTTGCCCTAATTTTGTCTAAAACCAAAACCATGAAAAGTTTCTTTGACCGGTCGCTCAAACTCGGTAAATTATTCGGTATTCCCGTAAGCATTCACTGGACCTTTCTGTTGTTGCTGATCTGGATTTTCGGAAGCAGCATCTATAAGGGATCATCCCTTGAAAGTGCACTTTGGTCGGTAGCCTACATTCTGATTTTATTTGTCTGTGTTTTTCTCCATGAATTAGGACATGCGCTGATGGCAAAACGCTATGGAATCGAGACTCGCAGCATCGTTCTCCTGCCCATAGGCGGAGTGGCCTCGCTTGAAAAAATCCCATCCGAACCTAAGAAGGAAATTGCGGTTGCGTTGGCCGGTCCCGCCGTTAATCTGGTCATCAGCGGAGGGCTGCTTGTGTATCACCTGATTGCCGGTTTCCCTTCAATAGAAGCCGGTACGGCCTTTCGGCTGCAGGCATCCACGTTGCCCTTCATGGTTATGATTGCCAATCTTTTTTTGGGCGGATTTAATCTGCTTCCTGCATTTCCGATGGACGGCGGACGGGTGTTGCGCGCACTGCTGGCCATACGCATGAACAGAGAACGCGCCACCGCCACCGCCATGAAAATAGCCACCGTTTTTGCGGTTATATTTGCTTTATACGGCTTATTCAACAATCCGTTTATGGTGTTTATTGCGTTATTTATTTTCCTGGGAGCTCGCGGCGAATATGAATCCGTGCGCACCGAATACTTCATTTCGGGTTTTACGGCAAAAGATGCATTAATGACCCGATATACCGTACTTAAAGCAGAGACTCCCCTATCTGAGGCTGTATCCTTGTTGCTGGGCGGTCAGGAAACACGCTTTCTGGTGGAAAAGGAAGGTGCTGTATCCATGATTCTCACCAAGACCGATATCATCCGCGGTTTGGATGAGCATGGTAAAGAAAGTCCGATAGCATCCTCTGCCTCGGCACTCACATTTTCTGCTCCGTCCGATATGCCTATGCAGGAGCTGCTGGATACCATGCGTAAGGAAAATCTTTCCATGGTTCCCATAACTGATGACGGCCAAATGATCGGCGTTGTGGATATTGATAACATCAGCGAATTTCAGCTCATCCGAATGGCTCAAAAACGCTGATCGGGTCAGAAGCCTTTCGGCAAATTGGGTGTACTTTCTCCTGATTTTTCACGTACATTTTCCAGAAATTGTTGCCGGGATTTTTTGGCGAGTACCACATATTTCACAAACCACATGATCAAAAATCCGGGAAAGAAATCGGTGAATGGAATCAATTCCTCCAAAAAAACAAAGATACCGCCGAAAGCCCCCAAGTATCCGCCATACATCAGAAACATGATTAATCCCGCCAAGGGAGACCAAACGGCATCACCCAATTCACCGAACGCGGGAACAAAATAAGAAAGTAAACCCACCGCGTCCAACAAGATGGAAAGAACCAGAAAAAGATTTTTCTTTCTCACATAGCGTACCTCTAAGGAAAGTGAAAGACGTGAATTATTCATGCGTTTTTACAATTTACACAAAACCGTAAAGAAATAAAGGCAGTGAACAAGAGAAATAGTCCACCGAAAATGTAAAGATATCAAATCCCGGTTACCTTTGTGCCAGGCATGAAATTTACAGATTTAAGGCTATTTCCCGAATTGCTTCAGGGATTATCCGATGCGGGGCTAAAACGTCCCACGGATATTCAGTTTAAGACCATTCCTGCGATTTTGGAAGGGGAAGATGTATTGGCCATTGCCCAAACGGGAACAGGTAAAACAGCGGCCTTCGCCATTCCCCTGTTGGACAGAATTTTGTTTCGCCTGCGAAAAAAAGGGCATGACGGTATCCGTGCCGTTGTAATGGTTCCCACGCGTGAATTGGCGTTGCAGATTGCGGGAGTGTTCGAAGCATTAGGCAAACATACCCCCGTGAAAACGCTCTGTCTGTTTGGAGGAGTGGAAGAAGAACCCCAGATTAAGCGACTGGCGCAAGGAGCCGAAATTCTGGTGACTACACCGGGTAGATTATTTGATCTGGCTTCACGCGGCTATATTTCCTTTTCCAATGTGGAATGGCTTGTTATAGACGAAGCCGACCGCATGCTCGATAACCGGTTTATCAAAGACATTCGCGACCTGCTGAAATACCTGCCCCAAAAGCGGCAAACCCTCTTTTTTTCAGCCACGCTGGATTCACAAATAAAGAAATTGGCCTATTCCCTCATCAGCCGGAATGCCATCCGCATTCAAATATCGCCAAGAGACCCTGTAACCCGAAACGTCAGGCATTTCGTGGCGTTTATCGCGCAGGATGACAAACGTTTTTTTCTGGAACGATTTATACTCAACCATCCTGAGCAAAAAATGCTGGTTTTCGTTAGAACAAAAGTGAGAGCCGAGCGCGTATCCAAAGCTATGGACCGTGTAGGAATCATCACGCGCACCCTTCATGGAGACATAGATCAGCTGGAACGGATAGCCACGCTGGACGATTTCAGGCAGGGTAAGTTTCATGTTTTAATAGCGACGGATGTAACGGCAAGAGGGTTGGATGTTCAGGGAGTGCGTTATGTTTTTAACTACGATATTCCGGAAAACAGAGAAAATTATGTACACCGTATAGGCCGGACGGGAAGAGGAAATCAGCGGGGTGAAGCCTTTTCTTTCTGCAGCCCGGAAGAAAAACCTTTGTTGGAAGATATCGAGGATTTACTCGGCGGAAAAATTGACCGGCTCCTATTTGACAAATCGGATTATCAATATACCGTAGAGCAGGCTCTTCCCGAAAAGCAGGAGTTAAATCGTATGTTGCAGGAGATAGAAAAACTGGAAAATATTCAAAAGAAAAAGAAGAAAAAATCCGATTAACGGAAATTCCTGATTGTACTTATCTCGGGTTAACAAAAATATCACGACTCCATCCGCCCTGGAAATCACCCGGAGATCGCTGATCGATATCGGTAGTTCCTTTTCCGCGGTTGTATAACACCATTTCCCAACGATCATTTTTCTGTTCCATGATGGCATCGCTATGGAGCAGTTCATAGTTGTTCGATGCCGCATTCCTATTCCAAAACACAAACGTTCGGTTGGTCTGGCGCATTTCAGAAATGGGATTATACAATTCGTAATACTGCCAGATTTCATAAGGCCAGGCGAAAGGTTCATTGGGTCTCTCAGAGCGCACGTTAGGCGGACCGTACTGCAAGAAAACACGCCCTCTGTCGGTGTTATATGCCTTCAGATATTGAGCGCCGAATAATTTTTGAGCCAAATTAACCTGGGCTTTGTATTTTAGCCACTCTTTTTGAGGATCTGTCGGATTTCTGCGCATCCAAAAAGAAACGATGTATTTTTTCATCATTTCCTTATCTCCGCTTTTAATTACATTTTTTGCAAATGTTTGCTCCCTGGCGGGTGAAATCGGATTCAGGCAACGGATAAATTCCACGAGCGAATCGGTATTCTCCACAAAAGCCATAAAGTCCGTACCAATCTGTGAAAGGTCTTCCACCAGTACTTCATTCACTTTTCCGCCACGCTGCAAAAGACGCTGCACTTTGGTAACCGGCTCATTTAATTTATTCCGGAGTTCCACCTCCAACAGATAATTTCCCGGGGGCACATTTTTCAGGCTGATGGGAAAAACGCCTCCGCAAACCGGCTTTACCTGAAGCACGTTCAACCCTTGGGAACTTAGCACTTCAGCACCCGTTTCATAATTCTTAAGTTGATGAAAAAGTAAAAACCGTTCGCCTTCCCCGAAGAAATCAACCGTGTTATACAACTCGGTATAAAAAGCCATAACGGAATCTTCTCCCGCAAAAAAACCGGTGGTATTGGGATAAATGTCCAAACCCGATTTGGTAAAGACATTTTCGCCCATGGAAGTCTGGTATTTATTTACCAAAACCGGGGTGGACACGTGGGGTTTTCCCTCGGGAAAATACACCTGTATGCTATCTGCATATTCAATAAAATTGGTCTCGGGAGCTTGCTTGTCGCGGATGACCATATCGAAACGAAATTTACCTTCCGGCACTGAAAAGCGCCTGGAATCAAGCAGCGAAATTCCGGCGGTATCTTTGGCCGAAATTTTCCCGGTGGACAGGTTATATTTATCAAACCATTTGATCTGTCCGCCTACCGTAGCGATAAGGGTTATCTCCAATTCCCCTGAATACGTGCCGTCCTGGTTGTCCGCATACCCGAACGTTCCGCCGAAAATACTGTAGTAGGCCTCTACATAAGGCTGTCCCAACGTAGTTTTAAATACCCCGTAATCAAATGAGCCGTTCAGCCGTGATTGAGAAAACCCCCCGATCGAACATAATGACACAAAAAAAAGAAAACCGTATTTATACATGGCACTGTAATTCATTACTAAGCAAAGGTAACCAAAAGGAGGTTAGGCAAAAAAACAATTTTAGGAGTTTGTCGCCGCTACTTGGTAAACGGCGCTAATTTGGATTCGGCATCTGGCTCCGAAGGCAGGGGTGCTTTGGGCATCAGGTAGGTACCGTCGGGAGAAAGCACCATGCAGGTGCAATCGCTCTTCAGACGAAAATCGCCCAAGGCGGCAAATTCTTTGTTCAAGAAGACATCGTACGTAAGTCGAAGTGCATTTCGGGTACGGGTAAGTTTTTCCGGACTTGTGTTGATCAAAACCGCAACGGGAACCAGCCTCTCTTTCCACTTTTTCTTCAGCTCGTTCAGTGCGGCCATTTCGGCTGTAGCTACTTCCGATTCTGGAGCAAAAAAACAAAGATAAACGGGTCTTTTAAATTGAGCCGGCACCTCCGTTTCATTCCCCGCCGCATCGAGAACGGTCAAAGATGGCGCCTGATCGCCCCGGATGGGTTCTCGCCATTTTCGGTAAAAGCGTGCAGCCAGAGAACGAACGGATGCATGGGACGATGAATCCGCAAAGCGGGAAACCAAAGACAGCAGCGCATCGCGGTTGTACGATTTATCAAACCACAATTCGGAAAGGCCGAGAATAACCGCTCCCTCACCCACTGCATTGTTGGGATAGTAAAAATCGGCCGAGAGCCGCTGCATGATCGTATCATGCCGTTGAAAAGCGTGGATAAGCGCTTTCACCGGTTCCATTTTCTTACGCAGCAAAAGTTCGCGTAATCTTCCCTTGTAAATTTCGGTGAAGGCGTAGGCATAATCCGGATTTTCCGGGGTGAACGGCATATTTTTTATGCGTGCGGCAAAAAAAGCCTGATCTGAAAAAACACGGGAAACGAGGCGGAGCTCATCCAACCGGAAGGCAAGGTAGGTCTTAAAAAGCGGCTCGGAATAGGATGCAAAAGCGCGGGACAGCGAGTCGCAAAAAAGGGCTGTTTTTTTTGCCAAAGAGCCCATGTATAATGAGGTATTGTATTGAGTAATATACGCATTAACCAATCCGTTCAGGGAATCCACAAAGCGGTTCGGATCTGACTGGGGCAGGTGTTCATTGTTTCGGACAAAATAGGGTTTCTTCGTTTCATCTTCCGCAAATGAAAAATGATAAGATGTTCCCGGTAGCGCGATAAAATCTATCTCGGCTCCGCCTCCCGTCAGTCGCACCCAAGAGATCTTAGCGAGATTGAACGATAATTCAGCGGAACCGTTTTGCGGCGACGTTTCCTGCAAATAAACGGGCGATAGCGAAATATAATCGGCAAAGGTGAGCGCATACATCCGTTGTACGGGGGCGGGCACATTTTCCACATGAACGGTGACAACCTGACCGGTGCCCTTCAATACAGGAAAAAGGAGAAAGCAAACAAAAAGCGGTAGTGAAAAGAAACGCATAACTTCCCTAACGGGTGAATGCGGCAGATGGAAATTTTTTTTGGAAAAATTCACAAATCTATCCATGCAGAAAAGGAAGAATCCGTTCGGGAACAAACTGCGAAACATCTCCTCCGTGGCGCAGAATATCGCGCACGATGCTGCTGTTGATGGCGGAAAGTCCCGGAGAAGAAATCATGAAAACCGTTTCGATGGCGGGATCCAACGCATTGTTGGCCTGGGCAATATTCCTTTCGTACTCAAAATCGGTTGAGGATCTCAGTCCGCGCAAAATAAAGCGCGCACCCAACGTTTTGCAAAACTCCGTGGTTAATCCTTCATAGGCCTTAACGGAAACTCCCTCGACTTCCCCAAAAACGGCACGGAGCATATCCAACCGCTGATCCAATGAAAAATAGCCCGACTGCGGTTTAGCCGCATTGTGCCCGATGGCCACCACGATTTCATCAAACAGGGGAAGGGAGCGCAAAACCATCGCTTCATGACCACGGGTTACCGGATCAAAAGTTCCGGGATATACGGCAATTCGTTTCATCATGCAACAAATGTAGGCCAATCTTTCGGATGTTAAAAATATCAAATGAGAAAGTAAAAAATAGGCTCATCCGTTTGTCAATTGTACTTACAAGGAAGTAAGAATAGGAAAAATCGGGCGACTAACATAACACTACAATATGAAAATCAATTATTTATGAAATTTTCTAAGAGAATGTTGAGAAATCAATCAAAAAATTATCTTTGCGCTCCCAAACAAAAAAAAAGTTTCCTTTTTATTTGTTTTTGGAAGAGCGATTTGAATAACATTTTAAAACGCAAGAACTATGTACTGGACACTTGAACTGGCGCAGTATTTGGAAGATGCGCCCTGGCCGGCCTCAAAAGACGAACTCATCGATTATGCGATGCGGTCCGGAGCCCCTTTGGAGGTGATTGAGAACCTACAGGAAATGGAAGATGAGGGAGAAGCCTACGAATCGATTGAAGATATATGGCCTGATTATCCCACCAAAGACGACTTCTTCTTTAACGAAGACGAATACTAAGGAAGCGATTCCGCGGAAAAGTCTGACTTTTTGACGCAGAGATAACCCGAATACATCCGAAAAAAAGGATTATTGGGTTATCTTTGTCTGCTTTTAAAGGGGGCCTGATTCTTGATAAAGCCCCACGGTATTTGAGAATAAACAGCGTAATATGAGTATCCTTTCCAAACTGTTGAAAGTTTTTGTGGGCGATAAATCGTCCAACGACGTAAGAGAACTTAAACCCATAGTAGAAAAAATAAATGCAGAATACGCCCTGCTGGCAACTCTGACCCATGATGAGCTCAGGGAGAAAACAAATGAGTTCCGGGCCCGAATCTCCGATTACATACAGGCCGAAACGGAAAAAATAGGTGAACTCAAGCTTCAGGCCGAAGCCAACAAATACGAAGATGCTAAAGAAAATGAGAAGATTTTTGAAGAGATAGATCGTCTGGAAAAAACCATCACCAAAAAAATTGAGGACGTGCTGGAAGAGCTTCTTCCCTCTGTGTTTGCGGTGATGAAGGAAACGGCCCGACGCTTCACTGAAAATGCCACCCTGGAAGTTACCGCCTCTGATTTCGACCGTCAACTGGCTGCGTCCGGAAAAGACTTTATCAGCATCAGCGGAAATAAAGCCATCTGGAAAAACACCTGGTCGGCTGCGGGAAATACCGTGGTATGGAACATGGTTCACTACGACGTTCAGCTTATGGGTGGTATCGTCCTGCATCGAGGGAAAATTTCAGAAATGGCCACGGGAGAGGGAAAAACCTTGGTAGGTACTCTTCCCATTTACCTGAATGCGCTCCCCGGAAGAGGAATTCACGTGGTAACGGTAAACGATTATCTGGCCAAGCGCGACAGCGAATGGAACGGCCCGCTCTTTCAATTTCACGGGCTCAGCATTGACTGCATCGACAAACATCAACCCAACTCACCCCAGCGTCAGGCGGCTTATCTGTGCGACATTACCTACGGAACCAACAACGAATTCGGATTTGATTACCTGCGGGACAACATGTCGCGCTCGGTGGAGGATCTGGTTCAGCGTAAACACAATTATGCCATCGTGGATGAGGTGGACAGCGTACTCATTGATGATGCCCGTACTCCGCTCATCATTTCGGGCCCTACTCCGAAAGGAGAACACCATGAGTTTGACGCTCTCAAACCTAAAGTAGAGAAACTGATTAACCACCAAAAGCAACTGGTAACCAGAGAGTTATCCGAAGCCAAAAAACTGCTTACGGAAAGCGGAGGAGACAAGGAAAAGGAGAAACAAGGCGGCGAAAAACTCTTACGTGCCTACCGCGGTTTACCTAAAACAAGCGCACTCATCAAATTTTTGAGTGAGCCGGGCATGCGCGCCGTATTGCAAAAAACCGAAAATTTCTACCTGCAGGACCAGGCGAAAGAGATGCATAAAATTGATGATGAATTATTTTTTGTCATCGACGAGAAAAACAACTCGGTGGACATGACCGACAAAGGCATTTCGCTTATTACCGACAACACGGGAGATCCCGATTTTTTTATCATTCCCGACATCAATCTTTCCCTGCACAAATTGGACGGTGAAAACCTGAACAAAGAGGAAAAGGCAAGCCGCAAAGATGAAATCATCCGGGAATATTCGGTAAAAACCGAGCGCATCCACTCCGTAAACCAATTATTGAAGGCCTACGCGCTTTTTGAGAAGGATGTGGATTATGTAATCATCGAAGGGAAAGTAAAAATCGTAGATGAGCAGACGGGCCGGATCATGGAAGGCCGACGCTATTCCGACGGATTGCATCAGGCCATTGAAGCCAAAGAAAGCGTAAAAGTGGAAGCCGCCACTCAAACCTATGCCACCATTACGCTGCAGAACTACTTCCGCATGTATAACAAATTGGCGGGCATGACCGGAACGGCAGAAACGGAAGCCAAAGAGTTCTGGGATATTTACAAATTAGACGTTTCGGTAATACCCACCAACAAGCCCATTCAGCGCAAAGATGCCGATGATTTGGTGTATAAAACCAAGCGCGAAAAATACAACGCCGTTATCGAGCAAACGGAAAAATACGTGCAGGAAGGTCGTCCCGTATTGGTGGGAACCACCTCGGTGGAGATTTCGGAATTGCTGAGCCGTATGCTCAAAATGAAGAACATCAAACATCAGGTACTGAATGCCAAGCTGCACCAGAAAGAAGCCGATATCGTGGCAGAAGCGGGAAAAGCGGGCACGGTAACCATAGCCACCAACATGGCCGGTCGGGGTACCGACATCAAACTGGGCGAAGGCGTAAAAGAAGCGGGAGGATTGGCCATCGTGGGTACCGAAAGACATGACAGCCGAAGAGTGGACCGTCAGTTACGCGGTCGGGCCGGACGTCAGGGCGATCCGGGTTCTTCCGTATTTTTTGTTTCGCTGGAGGATGACCTGATGCGCCTGTTCGGATCGGATCGGATTGCCGGCCTCATGGACCGCATGGGTTACAAAGAGGGTGAGGTAATCACCCACTCCATGATTACCAAATCCATTGAGCGCGCGCAGAAAAAAGTGGAGGAGAATAACTTCGGCATGCGCAAGCGGCTTTTGGAATACGACGACGTAATGAACCAACAGCGCGAGGTGATTTACCGCATGCGACGGGATGCCCTGTTCGGAGAACGTATCAGCACCACGCTGGCCGTTATGATCAGCGACGTGATTGACGTACTGGTGAAGGAAACCCATGAAGCCCGTGATTTCGGTGCTTTTGAATTGGACATGTATAAATACTTCGCCGCCGAAAGTCCGGTAACCGAGGAGGAATTCTTTTCCAAAGAGGCCGACGAGATTGCCGATTTGGTGTATGATGCCGTCTTAGAGGTCTATAAAAACCGGGCCGAAACCCTGCGCCGGATGGCCGCCCCCGTAATCAAAGACGTGTACGAAAATCAGGGACACAAATTCACCAACATCGTCATTCCCGTTACAGACGGCATGCGTACGCTTCAGCTTACCGTAAATTTGAAAGATGCTTACGAAAGCGAAGGCAAAGAACTAACGCTGGCAGTTGAAAAATCCATAATGCTGGCCCTCATCGATCAGTCTTGGAAAGAACACCTGCGCGAAATGGACGATCTGAAACAATCGGTTCAGAACGCCCACTTGGAACAGAAAGATCCGCTGCTCATTTATAAATTGGAATCGTTCAACGTATTCCGCGAAATGGTGGCCGGATTAAACCGCGAGGTAGTTTCCTTTATCGTGAAGGCTGCGCTCCCGGCCCAGGAACGCCAGACCGTGCGTGAAGCACCCATGCAACGTGCAGAAAAACTCACAGTAGGCCGGTCCGAAGTCGGTGGAACCCCCGACATTCAAATTCCGAAAGAAAAGCAACAGCCCGTGGTTAATGAAACTAAAATCGGCAGGAACGATCCCTGCCCCTGCGGGAGCGGAAAAAAATACAAAAACTGCCACGGAGCCGGCGTGAACGCCTAACGTCCGTTTACTTTTTTGATGATTTCTTCGCCTACAGCCTGAATGACAGGTACGGCCACTGAATTACCGAACTGTTTGTACGCGGAGGCGTCGGCCACCGGAATCACAAAATCATCAGGGAATCCTTGAAGTCGCGCCCATTCCCTGGGTGTCATTTTCCGTATGCCTTCGCGGTTCACCGCTCCGCGGATGCGGGTTATCGGGGTGAAATCCTTCAGGCGGTCGTCGAATACCAGGTTACGCTCACGCCCCATCCCTCCGCATACCACCGCATTGGCAATACCCTCATCGGGAATGATTTCGTAGCCGAAACCGTTGCCCTTCTGCGCATGACGTCGACGATGTTCTTTCAGGGTATTCAAATACGTGTCCGACAAATAATACTTCACGGAAACCGGCGCCACTTCCTTCACCTCTTCAAATGATACGGGAATTCCGGAAGGCTTGGGATACGCAAAATCAGTAATGCCCAAATCGGCGCGGAAACCCACGATAAAAATACGCTCCCTATTCTGCGGAACTCCGAAATCACGCGCATTTACGATCTGTGGATCCGGCACATAATAACCCAAGTCTTCACGGAGCACATGCAGAATGGTAGCCAACGTTTTTCCGCCGTCATGGTTTTTCAATCCTTTCACGTTTTCCAAAAAAAGCGCTTTGGGTTTCTTTCGGCGGATGATTTCGGCCACATCAAAAAAAAGCGTTCCGCGCGTGTCTTCAAAACCGCCACGGCGACCCGCAATGGAAAACGCCTGACAGGGAAAACCGGCACAAAGCACATCAAACCCATTGGGAACGTGACTTTTGGTTTCTTCGGAGGTAATATCCCCGTGGGGTATTTCACCAAAATTAGTCCGATATGTTTTTTGCGCCTCTTTGTCCCACTCGGATGTAAACACACAGCGGCCTCCCAGACGTTGCATGGCCATTCGGAATCCGCCTATACCCGCAAATAGATCGATGAAGGAAAATTTGGGATTGCGCGGATGGGGAAACGGAATGGAGTATTCATTTCCTTGCTTGGCATCCGCCTTTTTTTTATGTATGCTAACGTTTGTCAATCGCGGTAAAATTCGGCATTTACTTTCATGGGCTTAAATTACCGGCGGAATTGATGTAAAAAAGTTTTAAACAAGCCCTTTTTTTTATCTTTAAGGCATGAAGATCCGATACAAAAAATTAACCTTCGTCTTCCTCCTATTCCTTTCGGCAAACGGCTGGTCGCAAAAAACAGCGCCGCCGAAACCGTCCTCCAATGCACTTTATGCGGAATTGTTGGGAAACGGATTTCTTTATTCACTCAATTACGACCGGCTTATTTACCATGATGAAAATTTGAGCATTATCACACGCGCAGGCATTACGCCGGGCTTTGTGAATCTGTTTCGGGGAATTGGCATTCCCGTTGAAGTGAATGGTTTGTTTCTGCGCAGAAACGGCCACAGCGCCGAAGCGGGTCCGGGTTTCAGCTGGTTTAACGGCAAATCCACCTACCGAAACAATCAACAGCAGCAGGCAACCACGTCGAGGTATAATGCGCTGAACGTGACTCTGCGCTTGGGCTACCGATATACGCAGCCGGGTGGGGGACTGATACTTCGTGCAGCATTCATTCCCGTTTTTTCGGTGGTATCGCCCGACTTGGAAAATACAAGCCGATTTCTCCCTTTCAACAAACCTTTTACACCTTGGGCAGGTGTAAGTGTTGGCTACGCATTCAAACACAAATAAACACGGTTTCCCTTTTCCGTTATGTCTTTTTCCCTCATCAAAGATCAATACTTCGAACTGGCGGAGAATTATATCCGCTTCACGCGGCAGAATTTGTTTATAACAGGAAAAGCAGGCACGGGAAAAAGTACGTTTTTAAAATACATCCGGCAGATAGGCCATAAAAACACGGTGATCTTGGCTCCCACGGGAGTAGCTGCCATTAATGCGGGAGGAAGCACCATCCACTCTTTTTTCAATTTACCGTTCAGTCCGTTTATCCCCGACCGGCTGAACACGAACGAAATAAAGGACGAGGATACATTGGGCGAACACCAACTCTTTTCGCGGTTGAGGTATCGCCGGGATAAAATTCAACTGCTGCGCGAGTTGGAATTAATCATCATTGATGAAATAAGCATGGTGCGTTGCGATGTGCTGGATGCCATAGACAGCATTTTGCGCCATTACCGCGGAAGAAAAGGAATTCCATTCGGAGGAGTTCAGGCCGTGCTGATCGGCGATGTGCTGCAGCTTCCTCCCATCGCGAAACCGGAGGAGTGGGACATTCTCCGTCAATTTTACCGTTCGGCGTTCTTTTTCCACTCACGCGTTTTAGAAGAAAACCCGATCACGCAAATCCGTTTCGAACATATATATCGGCAGAAAGACCAAACGTTCATTGACCTGCTGAATCATGTGCGGGATAATAAAATCAGGCAGGAAGACGTGTTGCTGTTGTCGGGTTTATACCGCGAAAACTTTAAACCGGAAGAACACACCAAGTACATTACCATCACTACGCACCGCCACAAGGCCGATCTGATCAACGAAAAAGAACTGGCAGCGCTTCCGGATAAAGTACACACGTATGTGGGAAGCATTGAAGGCAACTTCAGTGAAAGTGCCCTGCCCTGCGAAAAAGAGCTGCACCTGAAAGTGGGTGCGCAGGTAATGTTCGTAAAAAACGACAGCGCTTTTCCACGCCGCTACTTCAATGGAAAATTGGCGCGCGTGGCCGAACTGACGGATGATGAAATCTGGGTGGTTTTGGATGAAGAATACCCCTACGATCTATATCCCGTACAAAAAGAAACATGGCGAAATTACACCTACCGTTATAACAAAGAAAATAAATCGATAGAAGAAGAAATTGTGGGAGAATATACCCAATTTCCGCTGCGTACGGCATGGGCCATTACCATTCACAAAAGTCAGGGACTTACTTTTGATCATGTCATCATTGATGCCGAAGAAGCTTTTGCCCCGGGTCAGGTATATGTGGCGCTGAGCCGTTGCCGTTCGCTGGAGGGTATCGTGCTGCGCACGCCGGTAAAAGGCTATGGCTTACGCTATGATGAAAGCGTGGTTCAATTCAACGAGCGTGTGGAACCGCTGCCGAAATTATTGGCCGATTTAAGCGAAAAGAAAAAAGAAGGACAGCAGGAATTCCTCAAAAGTTTTTTCCACTTCCATGCACTTGCCGACGGATTCCGAATGTTGCAGGGCGACATTTTAGAACATGCCGAAAAGTTTGAACGACCTGCGGAATTCCTTCGTCTGGCTCAGGAACTGGCAGGGAAAGCCTCCATCATGCACGAAACGGGACTGCGCTTTCAAGATCAGTTGGATCGTATTTTTCGCATCGCGGATGAAAAAGAAATGCGGAAAAATATAACAGAACGCGTGGAAAAGGCGGTACCGTATTTTTCCGAAGAAATTACCGACAAACTGCTCATTCCTTTGGCGGTTCACAAATCGCAGATTCCAAATCCGCATAAAGTACATCTGTACACCAAAAGCCTGAGCGACCTTTTGGGATTGATAACCGACTCTATGGAAAAATTGTTCCGTCCCGAATTTGACGGTATTTCCTTTTCCTTGCCCGAACCTACATTCCGAGCCCTGCTTACCCAAAAAGAAAACGAAACCAGAAAAACGAAAAAGGATAAACCAAAAAAAGAAGCAAAACAAAAGAAAGAGCCAAAAGTCAAAAAAGAACTCGGACAAAGCCACAAAGAATCATTGGCCTTATTCCAAGGCGGAAAAAACATGGAAGAAATTGCCGAGTTTCGGAAAATGGCTCTTTCTACGATTGAAGGACATCTCTATCAGGCAGTGCGGGAAGGCGTTTTGGATTTGCACGAATTGCTTCCCGCGGACGATCAAAAAGCCATTATCCAATTACTGAAAAAACATCCCGAACTCAGCATCAGCGAACTGAAACGCGAATCCCAATCGCCTTATTCCTTCCCCGCGCTTAAAACCATGAAACACTTGATGGAAAGCGAATCGGAAAAACCTGAATAATGTTATAACACAAAAAAATTAAACGGAGCGTTGCCTAAATAGAGCACGAGTGGCTCCCGCACCATAACGTTTAAACGAAGCATCTTCCATATCCGCCAAATCGGCATAGGTGGATAACAAAGTCCGTACTTCCTCGCGAAGCCTGCCCTTCCCTACCCCATGCACCACAATGATTTCCGTGTGATGTAAGGCGCGTAACCGGGCTATTTCTTTTTTCAGATAATTCAATTGATACTGCAGTTTATCATAATCATCCATGCCGAAATCATTTTCCAAAATTTCGTGCAGATGAATATCAATTTCCGGAATGCCGTTTTCCCGCTTTTCCGAGGTTACTGAATCGGTCAAATCGGCAGAAACAGAATCTTTAAGCGAAATCTCTTTCTGTTTATCTTTCACTTTTTTAATCTTGGGTTTTGCCTCCGAATCCCAATCAAAAGTTTCAGGCTGTGAATTTACGGATGGCGCAGCAGCGGAAGTCGTAGTGGATTTATTGGGTGAAGAAGGTCGAAAATCGGGAAGCTCCTTTTCCGGTTTAAAAACGGGAACTACATCCTTCCAGGTAAGTGCCAATTCAATTCCCAGATCATCTTTCACCCACAGACTTTCACCCTGAACACGAAGCACCGTGCCTTCTCCCAAAAAATTGGTGAAACGAACGGTATCGCCCGGTTTCAGGTCAAAAATCATGAGGCCAGAATTTCGCGCACGCTTTCATTCAGAAAGACAGCCACGGATTCTTTATCGGCCGCCTCGGCATATACACGCAATACAGGTTCCGTGCCCGATGCACGTATCATCAGCCATTCCCCGTCGGGAAAATGGTATTTAAATCCGTCTGTGGTTTCCAGCTTCGTTACGGTTTTACCGCCAAAAGAGGAAAATCCGCCCGCCGCACACTTAGCCATTACCCGTTTTTTCAATTCTTCCTGAATATGCAGGTCGCTGCGGTCGTATTTAAACGAACCCACGATGGCATAAATTTCATCAATCAATTCTTCGAGCGATTTGCCCGATTTGGCCATAAATTCCCAAATGATCAATCCCATCCAAATTCCGTCGCGCTCAGGAATATGGCCTTTCACGGCAATACCGCCCGATTCCTCGCCACCCAGCAGCACGTCCTCCGAAAGGAAATAACCCGCTACGTATTTAAAGCCGATTTTAACTGTTTCCTGTTCCAACCCGTAATGTTCACACAGCTTTTTCACCTTGTCGGTCACGCTGAAAGCGGTAATCACTTTTCCGCGAAAACCTTTGTACTTCACGAGGTAATGAATGAGCAACAGAATGATGTGGTGCGAATCCACAAATTCGCCACGGGAATCAAAGAGTCCGATGCGGTCTGCATCTCCGTCGGTGGCCAGTCCGCTGCGGATGTTTCCCGCTTCGCGGATATAATGTGAAAACTCATCCAGATTTTTAAGAATCGGTTCGGGAGCCACACCGCCGAAATTAGGGTTTTCGCCACCGTGAAGCATTTCGATACCGGGCATGATTTTGGGCATCACACCTCGCCCTGCGCCGTACATGGCGTCGTAAGCAAAACGAAAACCGGATTTTTTGATGGCTTCCAAATCAAAACTTTCACGCACACGCTGCAGGTAGAGTCCTTCCAAATCTACTTTTTCACAAAGCGGATTTTCGGATAACCGGATATCGGGTACGGAGGGTACGAAATCGGGAATCAGCGCCTCCACTTCGGCAATATTTTCGGGCAAAAGCGGTCCGCCGAAATTACCCTTAAGTTTATATCCGCTGTACGTGGGCGGATTATGACTCGCCGTAATGATTACCCCCAGCGTAGTATTGAAATGCCTGGCCCCCAAAGAAATCATGGGCGTAGATACAAAACCGTCTGCATAATAAACACGAATCCCCTTAGAAACAAAAACGGAAGCCGCGGCCTGCACAAACAACGGACCGGCAAATCGGCAATCATGCCCGATAACCACGGAAGGATTTTCTGCTCCCTGGTTCAAAATCCACTCGGCTGTGCCAAAACTGACGCGTTTCACATTATCCGTAGTGAAATCTTGGGCGATAATGGCCCGCCATCCGTCTGTTCCGAATTTAATTGAATCCATAAAATACTGATTTGTATTACAAAGGGGTGCAAAAGTAATAAAAACACCGGACGATTTTCTCTTTTGGAACTGGTAGAACCGTGGCACCATTTTTGGTTTATTTTAAAAAAAATAGACTTAAATAAATAA
This sequence comes from uncultured Candidatus Competibacteraceae bacterium, assembly GCA_964473995.1. Taxonomy (GTDB): domain Bacteria; phylum Bacteroidota; class Bacteroidia; order CAIKAF01; family CAIKAF01; genus JAKRSD01. The sequence goes on from CAYYRB010000038.1 coordinate 22,970, forward strand.
GTTATGAAACATGTGTGGCTCTCACTTTCCGTTTGTTTATTCAGCATTCACTCCCTATTTGCCCAGCGGTCTGCTGATCCGGGCAAGCTCGGACTTCCCGGAGACAACCTCAACCTTGGGGCAGCCATGGATTTATTCCGGCAATCAGCCACCTTGGAGGAATTTGAACGAAATTTAAACTCGGAAGATAAACGGGTAAATAACCTGGATTTGAATAACGACGGTGAAACCGATTACATACGAATCATCAACAACCGTGAAGGCGATGTGCATACCATTGTCATGCGCACTGATCTGAATCGCAATGAGCAGCAGGATTTGGCGGTGATTTATGTGAAAAAAGAAAATGG
>CAYYRB010000039.1:0-22572 GCA_964473995.1 uncultured Candidatus Competibacteraceae bacterium
AAATCATATCTGCTTCCCGAATTTTGGTGCAAAGAACGGGAATTTTTGCGGGATGCTTTATATGAAAGTGAGAAAGAGATTGGAGAATGAGAAAGCGCAGAAGCTATAAGGAGGGCGAAGCAAATAGAATTTTCTCACATGGGCAATCGGTAAAACCCTTTTTCTGATTTTTTTTCAATGGAATTATTATTTTAGGAAATTAACCATCTGCCATTTGGGGGGGGGTATTGATTAAATATTTCAAAATAATTTGATACGATTGTTCATCACGTATAATGTATTCAAGATAATTTGAATTATTCTGCCTAACAAACTAAGCGCTTCCTCTTCCAACATTCAGCCGAATTACCTACCTTGTAACCATAAAACCATTGCCATGAATCGACTGCATGCATTTATCCTCCGCATCACCACCGTATATGTGTGGGGATTTTTCTTTCTGGCCTACGTGGCCATGGCAGGTTATTTCATGCCCAGGGCTGCCCAAACCCTGAAATCAACCTGTGGCGAATCGGTGAAAGTGCCCGATGTGGAAATCGGTTATAATGCGGCTGAGCTGCGTGAAATGATTACGTTCATGAATCCGGATTGCCAGCGGGAATACTTATTCATATCCGCCGTTACGGATTCGTTCTATCCTCTCGTGTACGGGTTTTTCTTCCTGTTCAGCGCAGTCTATCTTTATTACAAAAATGCCAATCCATTCGGTGTAAAAGGCCTATACCTGATTGCCTTAGCCGCCATGGTTACGGATTTCGCAGAAAATGCCACGCTGCGTTTCATCATCCGGCATGCCGATTCAGTAGAAGATTCTACCCTGCACATTGCCTCGGCCCTGAGCATGCTCAAGTGGCTATTCGCCCTGGGAGGTTTGTTGGTATTGCTCCTCGGAATTCTTCGGTGGGTGTTTTGGCGGTTTGTAAAATAAAGTTCAGCCCGTTTCCCTGATAGGAGTTGCTTTTTTCAGCACGTCAAAACGAGATCTGCACCCCGCCCGCCCAATGAAAGCGCGCCTGGGGATAATAAAAATTTTCGGTCGTTTTTTCTCCGCCGTAAATATAGCTGAATGTATATCCGTTGGGCGTATAACGGGCATTGCCGATGTTATATAGATTCATGAATACACCCAATTTTTTGAATTTCCACACGGTAAATTCATAACGGGCCCGAAAATCTACCAGTGCAAAAGGATTCAAACTGCGGCTTTTCGTTTGGGTATTATCCATAAACTGCCGACCCACGTATTTGCCCACCACATCCAAAAACAACCCCTCACAAGGGTTGATGCTGAGCGTTCCGCCCGCCACGATCCGCGGAGAAAAGGCGATATCCGTATTCCGGTGGGATATGGTTTCCTGAACATAGGTGTCATAATTATCGATGTATTCCGTGAACCGGGCAATTTTATTGATACTCAGCGCCAAATTTGCCGAAAAGGTAACCCTCTTTAAGAACTTCACCGAGCCCTGCAATTCAAGCCCGGTACGGTAACTTTCGGGTACATTGGTTCGTGTATATGCCCCCACGTCGTTGATGCGTCCGGTGAGAATAAGCTGGTTGCGGTAATACATCAAAAAGCCTACCGCTTCCAGGGTATAACGGCCTTGACTTCGGTGATAGCCCAACTCGGCGTTATAAACCGTTTCATGCAAGGGGGCAGCTCCCGCCACCTCAAAGTCATCCCGGTTGGGCTCTTTGTTGGCTACGGCTGCCGAAAAATAAAGGCGGTCAAATTGACCCGGAAGCCAGGTGATACCTGCCTTGGGATTAAAAAAATGGTACGTTTCATTTTTTGTTATATCCGGGTTATTCCGAAATCCGTTCAACCTGTAATTTACATACCTGTACTGTAAATCGGCGTAAATAAATAGTCCCGGCTTCAATTCCCGGTTTAATTTGGCATATATATTTCCGTCGTGTTTGAATGCACTGTGATGATAAAACGTGTGCACGGGAACGGGCAGTCCCACTTCGGCCCAGGTAATCCGCCCGTAATGTCGGGCATCGTAGGACGTGTATGCCCCTCCTGCCGTAATCTGGGTTTTTTCGCCTTCATACCGCAGCGCGAGCGTGCTTCCGTAAAAATAATTGTCTAACCAAAGCTGCCGCACCACATCACTTTCGGATAGGGTATCTCCACCCAGAATAACCGATGTCAACCCGTAGCGGGAAAGCGCCTGATCGGCCTTATAGTTTTCATAAAATCCTTTTCCACGCGTAAGAAAAAGAGCTCCGTTGAGTGTCCACCGCGAAGAAAATGCATGAGTAATAAATGCGCGGTAATAATCCTGCCGGTAATTGTCGGTTTCGTTGTCGTAGGGAGCGCCCGGTTTTTCGGTTCCCGCGCTGTTATAGGTGCGTGCTGAATCCAACATAAATTCGGGCAACCCGTTCCAACTTTGATACGTTTTTTCTTTGCCCGTAAAGGCATTCAGGCGTATCGTGGTTTTCTTGCCCCAATACCCCCCAGATACAAAAAACGACTGAAGACGGGATGAAGCCCTGTCAATATACCCGTCGGATACGATGCGGGAAGCACGGGCATCCAGCGTAAATTTTCCGGCGATGAGTCCGGAGCCCGCACTCAGGGTGGTTTTGAGCGTGTTAAACGAGCCGTAGGAAGTAGCCAGATCTACATACGCTTCTGGTCGGTAACGTGAAGTACTGATGTTTACCGAGGCACCAAAATTTCCGGGACCCAGCGTAGATGCTCCCACGCCCCGTTGAATTTGAATATCCTCGGCAGATGAGGCCAGGTCGGGCGTATTTACCCAAAAAACGGCCTGGCTTTCGGCATCATTCACCGGGATTCCGTCCAACGTAACATTGATACGCGTAATGTCTGCCCCGCGAATGCGCAGCCCCGTATAACCTACTCCGTTTCCCGCATCCGAAAAGGTAACGGTGGATGCCGTCTGATCCAACAATATGGGGATGTCTTTGCCGAAATTCTGTTTACGTATGTCCTCGGAAGTGAGCGTGCTCTGTGTAAACGGATCCTTGCTTCCGGCACGCAATGCGATTACCTCCAATGGTTCCAACCTGCGGGATACGGGACTAAGCCTAATTTCGAAGGTGTTTTGACCCTCATTGAGGTAATAGGGCGAAGTGATACTTTCAAACCCTACAAAACTTACCGTGTAAGAACCCGCAGGGGTTTGTATATCGGTTAGTTCAAAACGGCCTCGAGAGTCAGCGGCAACTCCCTTTCCGTCGGGCTGAAAAAGGATATTGGCCCCTGGCAGCGGATTGCCTGACTGAGCGTTGATAACACGGCCCGTTACAATATACTGGGCGGGAAGATTAAGTGCCCAAAGGCACAGCAAAAATAGGATCGTTATTCTCATTTTCTTGTCATTTTTTTTAACATAAATCAACTCCTGTGTCACGGGCACACAAAAGCTTACCAATCAAAACGGACAGGAGAAATCTATACAACGATTTTCAGCCTGCCTTCCCTACGCCGGTATTAACCGGATCAGGTTTAACGGGTGTAATCTCAGCTCCGACAAGCGGGGCACCCCGAGGCTTTTGCTTAGTGAAAAGCAAAACTTACGGCAAAGATAAAAACGAAATTGAAACATAGAAATTGAATTTTACGCCGAAAACGGATAGACCCCACTGCCTATTGCCTTCTGCCTATTGCCTTAAATCAAAACTACTTCTTCCCACACTCTCCCTTATACACTACACGAATCCTCACGCAGGAAGCGGCACAGGCATTGCCGTAGGTGACTCCGTCGCAACCGCAAACGGGATCGTATTGCAGGGTACACATGCAATCGGGAATGGGATGGGGCACACAAGACGCATCAGGCTTTGCGGCAGTTTTACAACCCGTTCCCAAAGCCGAACAAACGAGCACAAACAGCATCCAATGTTTCATTTTTTTTCCTGATAATAGTCCACGATGTGATGTATGGCGCTTCTTCCCATCGCCATGACGGCTTCGTATGCATTCCCCCCGATATGCGGTGTGCCGAAAACCCGCGGATGCTGCAAAAATTCCCGATCGGTACAGGGCTCAGCCGTATACACATCCGTGCAGATAAATGCATCCGGTGTTTCCGCAAGCCATGCTTTTAATTCGCCTTCATTCCATATTTCTCCACGGGAAGTATTGATCAATACCACACTTGATTTCATACTCCGCAACGTTTCGATATGAATCATGTTTCGTGTTTCAGACGTAAGGGGAACGTGGAACGAAATGATATCGGCAGATGAAAAAATATCTGTTTTCGAACTTTCCAACAAATAATCAGAAAATTGGAAATTAGTATGTTTAACGATGTCATTCACCAAAATACGGCATCCGAAAGGCTGAAGCATATGGATAACCTCCCTGCCTATATTTCCCGCCCCGATAATGCCCACCGTTTTTCCTGAGAGTAATCGTCCGCCGTTTTTAATCCATAAACTATTTTTCAATGCCGTTCCGGTGAAGAACATATTATGGGAAGCCCCCAACATGAAAGCAAGCGTAAGCTCAGCCACGGATGTTTTATTCACCCCCTCCGTAATGCCTATGCGTATTCCTCGCTTTTCGCAGGCCTCCACATCTACATTGTCCAAACCCACGCCGTATTTGGAAATCAATTTCAAACGGGGACAATGGGCCATCAAATCGTCCGACATGCTTTCCCGTCCAACGAGGAGTACTTCCGCGTCGGCGCAAAAGGCAGCAAGCGGTTCCTGTTTATCCCAAAAAACCGCCTCGGGGTACAGGCTCTGCAGCTCCTTACAGAGCTCTTCATTTTTCAGAAACGACTCGGCGGTAACCTTCAACATCAGGGAAAAAGTTGGACTATTTTTTTTGTCTCAAAAAACGGCTCATCGAAAAAGCGACTCAATTCATACACACGGGCATGCAAGGGAATCTGAGTAAGTTCCTGTTCAAAATCGCCCCCCTTCCAATACCAATAACCCGAATTTTTGCCCAGCCGCAGAAGATGCTCGGTAAATCCGTAAAATTCTGGGATAGACTTAACCGCACGACCCGTGATAAAATCAAATTTTTCCCTGATTTTTTCGGCCCGATCCCAACGGACGGTTACATTTTTCAGGTTCAACTTTTCAGCTACATCGGCGGCCACTTTCAATTTTTTGGCAATGGAATCGTTCAGGACAAATTCGGTTTCGGGGAACCAGATGGCCAAGGGTATACCGGGAAATCCCCCCCCCGAACCCACATCAATAACACGCGCTCCCGCAGGAAATGAAAAAATGGGAATCAGGCCCAGGGAGTGCAATACATGACGTTCCCAAAAATGCACAAAGTCGGCACGGGAAATCAGGTTGATTTGGGCATTCCAATCGGCATACAATGCTTCCAGACGGGACAATTTATCCATCACCTGACCCTCAGCCTGCGGAAAATAGGTTTCAATCAACTGAATGCTCATCGCTACAATTTCTTGAGCAAAGGTAGGGAAAACCTAGCGGAGGATTTTGGATATGCGGATGGTTTCCTCATCGGGAATGCGGTGCAATTTCACGGCCTGTTCGAAAGGAGTAAAAACCACCTCCTCGCCTTTGATTCCCGCAGCCAGGTCAGTTTTCCCCGAGAGCAGGGCTTCCACGGCTTTCACGCCCAACTTTCCGCCCAATACCCGGTCAAACCAGGTTGGCGCCCCGCCACGCTGCACGTGACCCAAGACAGAAACCCGTATATCGAAATGCCGATATTCGGCTTTGATCTGCTCCGCCAATTCGAAGGCTTTCCCTTCTTTTTCGCCCTCGGAAACCACGACCAAAAAAGGCTCTTTCACCCCTGCTTTTCCGCGTTTTTCCAACGTTGCATATAACTCATTCCAATCATTCGGATCTTCGGGAATGAGGATGCCTCCCGCACCGTTGGCCATTCCGGCATTCAATGCGATAAATCCTGCATCGCGACCCATGACCTCTACAAAAAACATGCGGTCGTGCGACTCGGCGGTATCCATGATCCGGTCCATGCACTCCACCGCGGTATTCACGGCAGTATCATAACCCAAGGTATATTCTGTGCCATAGAGGTCATTGTCAATCGTTCCCGGAATGCCAATGGCCGGGATATTGAACTCTTCGCGAAGTGCACGCACGCCCCGGTAAGTGCCGTCACCGCCTATGGCTACCAACCCTTCAATACCCGAATCATTCAAAAATTCATAAGCCTTTTTCCTTCCATCGGAGGTGTGAAAAGCCTCACTTCTGGCGGATTTCAGGATGGTGCCTCCACGGCGGATGATGCCTTCGGTAAGCGCTTCGGTAAGCACCACGGACTGCCCTTCAATCATCCCGTTAAAACCGCGGTAAATACCAACCGCTTCTGCCCCATAATGAGCACAGGCTTTAAACACGGCCCGTATGGCCGCATTCATGCCCGGCGAATCGCCTCCGGAAGTAAACACGCCTATTTTTTTCATCACAAAACGAATATACCAAAATCGGGGCCATTTTCACTATTTTCGCACCAAATTTATAGGATATGATCCTCTCCGGACTTGAAATAGCGAAACGCCTGAACCAAGATATTTTCATTGAACCTTATGATGTTTCACAGTTAAACCCGAACAGCTACAACCTGCGTTTGCACAATGAGCTGTTGGTGTACACGGAAATGCCGCTGGATATGAAAAAACTTCCTACCACACAAAAGATGACTATTCCAGAAGAAGGGCTGCTTTTGGAACCCGGAAAACTCTATCTCGGCCGTACGCTGGAATACACCCGATCAGAGGGCGTGGTTCCCATGCTGGAAGGCCGTTCCTCCATAGGCAGACTGGGGCTTTACATTCACGTAACGGCAGGCTTCGGCGATGTAGGTTTTGCGGGTTATTGGACCTTGGAAATGCACTGCATACACCCCATCCGCATTTATCCGGGTGTGCAAATCTGCCAGATTTTTTACCACGCCATCGAAGGGGATTACGTGAATTATAAAAGTGGAAAATACCAACACAACGAGGGCATTCAACCGAGTTTTTTATACAAAGATTTTGAAACAAAATAATACGCGGACACAATGAATTATCGCATTGAAAAAGACACGATGGGCGAGGTGCAGGTACCTGCCGACAAGTATTGGGGCGCGCAGACCGAACGCAGCCGCAACAACTTCAAAATAGGTCCGGAGGCCTCCATGCCCAAAGAAATTATTTATGCGTTTGCCTACCTCAAAAAGGCTGCTGCCCATGCGAACCATGATCTGGGTGTGCTCGATGCGCAAAAACGGGATCTCATTTCTGCCGTATGCGATGAGATACTCGCGGGCAAACTGGATGATCAATTTCCCCTCGTAATCTGGCAAACGGGCTCAGGTACCCAGAGCAACATGAACGCCAACGAGGTGATAGCCTACCGGGCACATGTACTTTCAGGCGGAACACTCGGCGATGAAAAGAAAGTACTCAATCCGAATGATGACGTGAACAAGTCTCAATCGTCTAACGATACCTACCCCACAGCCATGCACATAGCGGCCTATAAGCTGGTGAAGGAAGTTACCGTTCCCGGTTTGGAACGTTTACGAAACAGCCTGCAACACAAGGCAGAGCAGTTTAATGAAGTAGTGAAAACAGGACGCACCCATTTTATGGATGCCACTCCGCTCACTCTGGGTCAGGAATTCAGCGGGTATGTGCAACAGCTCAACAGCAGCCTGCGTGCCATACACAATGCGCTGGAGCCCATCCGGGAATTGGCCTTGGGTGGAACTGCCGTTGGGACTGGACTCAATACTCCTGCCGGATATGATGTGCTGGTGGCCAAAAAAATTGCCGAGTTTACGGGATATCCTTTCGTTACGGCACCGAATAAGTTTGAAGCATTGGCTGCACATGATGCCATGGTGGAACTGTCAGGTGCTTTGAAACGGACCGCCGTTTCCCTCATGAAGATTGCCAATGATATCCGTATGCTCAGCTCAGGTCCGCGCTGCGGCATCGGAGAAATCATCATTCCCGACAACGAACCGGGCTCTTCCATCATGCCGGGTAAGGTGAATCCAACCCAACCCGAAGCCCTCACCATGGTGTGTGCGCAGGTAATGGGTAACGATGTGGCCGTAAGTGTTGCCGGGTCCAACGGCCATTTTGAGCTGAACGTATTCAAGCCCGTAATTGCCTACAACGTGCTGCAGAGCGCCCGACTCATAGGGGATGCCTGCGTATCCTTCACCGAAAAATGCGCCGACGGCATCGAAGCCAATCTGCCGGTGATTGCCAAGCATCTGGAAAACTCGTTGATGCTGGTGACCTCGCTGAACCCGCACATCGGTTATTATAAAGCAGCGGAAATCGCAAAGAAGGCGCACAAGGAAGGCAAAACCCTGAAAGAAGCCGCGGTAGAAACGGGTTACGTTACACCGGAGCAGTTTGATGCCTGGGTACGGCCCGAAAATATGGTAGGCAGTCTGAAATAAAAGAACACGTTTTATAACAAAAAATCCCGCCAGGTGAGCGGGATTTTTTTTGCAAATCAATGAAAAACGGAGTAATTACCCCTGATTGTTTTCATGAAGAGAACTCAATATTTGATGGCTCTTAATTCAGTACCTGCGTTGAGGTAGTATACCACGCGGGAAACGTCGTCGAGCAGGTATTTCGGTTCTTTATCTTTTCCGAAGGATATCTCTGCCTTCTTTTCACCGTTGATTTTGGAAATACCGAATATGCCATAATCCTTGTTTTCGAATCGACCAAGGATGAATTGGATATCCTGTCCTTCGGCGGATGCCTTGAACCGCTTCCTGATCATGTCCATTTCTTGGGAAGCTGCAGCCAGACGAACGGAAGCCCCTTTATTGGCTAACTGACCGATGGCATCTAACAATTCGCGGCCTTCTTTGGATGTGGTATTGTTGGCGGCACTTCTTGCTTTAGCCTCCAATTCCGCATACCGCATGGCATCTATGGTGTTCAGGATAGCCGAAGTGGCATAGAGGGCTTTTCTCCATCCGGAGATACCGGGAGCCGGAACATGGGTTTTGAAAATTTCCGCCCCCGCAGGCGAGTATGCAGCTACCGTTTGGGAAGACGACAAGACGATATTTCCCTGAAGCAAATCTATTTTTCCCGGAGTTTCTTTTTGTTCAAATTCAATTTTAGATTTCACGAGAGGCTGCTGGGTGGCTGCACTCAGGTCGGTAACGTAGAGCATACCGTCTGCCGGATTAAATGTGTAGGAAAGTTCATTAACGCGCAGGTTCACCAAAGGCATTTCTGCCCTTGAAGTAATGTTCTTACCCAAGGTAGACGAACCGCTTTCCAGGCTCACGATGTCTTCCTCCAGATCGGTCCGCACGTAAACCGAACCATTGAGCAATGCCATTTCGCGCACGGCTCCGTTCACCTTATAAAATTTCTCGAACAGGTAGGTTCCTCTTTCCAAGTCCACGATGTTGATAAGTGTAGATCCATTCCCTCCATCCATGCCGATGATGAGTCCTTTGTCGGAATATACGTAGCTCTTTACAGTACCCCGCAGTTTTACCTGCTCGACCCAAATGTCTTTTCCCGACTTATAGTCGTACATGGCCATGGTAGGTTTGAATAGGGTATTGTTGGGATCCACCGCGCTGGCCACGATGAGACCCATAGGGTCATAAATAATCTGATCGGGAAGGCCACGTTGTTTTGCCGGCTCCGTCCAAATAGGTGAACCCGAACCCATGTCATAAGCCATAACCAATTGGCCTTTTACGTAGATGAATTTATTTTTTTCGGTGTAGGTAACCACCAATTTCGTTTCCGTTACGGTGGTCGTAACCGGTCCTTTGGCTTTCGGAAGAGCCGCTTTCCAAATTTGGCGGCCGTCCTTGGGCGAGAAGCAATAGATTCCACCACCCGACATGCCTCCCGTCGTAGCAATGATGATATTTCCATCGGGAGTCTCTACAGGGGCACCGTCGATTACCTCGGCAAAAATACTTTTACCGAATACGTCTTTTAGCTCCCAACGTATGGTTCCTGTATTAATATCAACCAAGAAAAAAGAAGACTGCAATTCCCGAAGACCCTGCATGAGCAGATCGCCTGTACTTCCCAATACATATTGTTTACCGATGATGATATTTTCCTTTTTTGAATCAAAAAGCACCTTTCCGTTATAGAGGTTGAAAATAACTTTAGTTTCCAATTTCCCCTGTCCCCGGGTAATCATACCGTAAGGCGTATTCGGAATCACCTGATATTCCTGCTCGGTGGGAAAATCAATGTTATTCATTTCGTACATCACCGAACCATCTGCCTCACGAAGCCCGAGAATACCTTTCGGGGTGCCCAAGATCAAATTGCCGGTAGGTGCAATTTCATACCAGCTTACCGGGCTGTTGAGTTTCGCAGACCACTGGGAATAGGCTTGAACGTGCATTGCTAGGATAAATAAAAAAGCAACATTTCTCATTTGTTTGTGTATTTGTTTATTTTTTATCACGAAATTTTACCGAGGGAATCAAAATATATGCCACAATTTTCTTTTCTCACGGACACTTTAACCACCGTTTGGTTGGCAATAGAGCCCGGATAATTTGAATAGCACATGTTTTGCAAATATAATTTTGGTAATAACAAACAATGACCCGTTTAGTTCAAAAAATGCAATTTCTCTGAAATTCTCCCTCACCCTTATTTAGTTGAATCTGAATCTTGAAAATGTGCTATAATTCTTTTTTTCAAGGGTTACAGCGAATACAATAGGTAGGTTCTTCCTCCCTTTTTTTATTGGGAAAATGGTCCTTTCTCTCACAACCGCAGGCTTGGCATTTGTAAAGGTACGCCATCACTGATTGGGTCGGAAATCCGCACTGACTGCACGGTAATCCCTTTTCAGCATCGGTAATACCAAAGCCGGGTAATCCACAATCCGGACAAACCGATGCTATTTTTTGAAGGAGTTTTTCGGTAGCTTTTTTGATCACCTCCAGTCGAGTGGGATTGCACATGGCACGCATGTCGGTTTCGACGTATACGGAACCATGACGAAAAAGCAATGTACCAAAAGCATGGGCCAATTCAACCTGGTCGGTGATTCCTTTATGCAAATCGGCCGGCTCCTCTTTTGATTTGCGTAAAATCAAGGCATGTTCAGGAAATCCAACCTGCTCTGCAAATGCGTTAAGCCCCGTTTCATCATGGATTTCCCTGCCGCTGAAGTTGGTGGAGGTACTTAGCTCGGAAACAAAAATTTCCAGTTTATTTTTAAGATCCACCAAAAGCAGAATCTCCTGATCGGCAGAAATAAAGTATAAAGAAGGGTGAGGCCCGAAAGAGCCTTCGGAGGCAAGGACCAAATCGGAACCGCTAATTTCCGCACCGAGCCTGCACTTTTCACGTGCCGCTGAAAAAGGGTCGAGAATACGCTCTACTTCACCGGTAAAGGTACCCAGCACATCTGTATCCAAACGAGAGTCAGTGAAACAAGTTACGCCCAGCTCTCTCTCCAGAAGCGGGGCAATGACTTTTTCTTTTCCGTGCTTGGTGGCAATCAGCAGTCTCCTGTTTTGAAACATCGCGGAAAAAGTGTTCGCTATTCCATTTCCAAGGCCTTGCCTTTTACGTCCTCAAAAAAGGCTCCGTTGTCGTAAACCTTTACGCCATTCACGAAGGTGTGGGTAATCCTGCTTCTGAATTCGGTTCCTTCCAGAGGCGACCAACCGCATTTGTATAACAAATTTTCTTTGGTAACAGTCCATGGAGCGTTCAAATCCACTAACGTAAAATCAGCCATATATCCTTCGCGGATAAATCCCCGTTTGCGGAGCCGGTAGAGAATGGCCGGCCCGTGACACATTTTATCGGCAATTTTTTCTAAGGAAATGTACCCCTGAAGATGCAATTCCAGCATAATATTGAGCGAATGTTGCACGATAGGTGCACCGGACATGGATTGAAAATACGGTTTATCCTTTTCCTCCGAAGAATGGGGTGCATGATCCGTGGTGATAATATCAATACGGTCTTCGTTAAGTGCTTTCAGCAGCCCCAGCCGGTCTTTTTCCGTTTTGATGGCCGGATTCCACTTAATGCGCGTACCCAGCCGTTCATAGTCTTTATCTGAAAACCAAAGATGGTGAACGGACGCCTCGGTGGTTATTTTTTTGTCTTTCAAAGGAATGTCGTTACGAAAAAGGTGCGTCTCCGCTTCGGTGGATAAATGAAGAATATGCAGCCTGGCATTGTGTTTTACCGCCAAATCAATCGCCCGCTTACTGGCTTCAAAACAGGCCTGTTCGCTGCGTATGAGCGGATGGCAGGCAATGGGGACGTCCTCTCCGTACTTTTCGCGGTATATATTTTCATTCTCTTCAATAATTTGCTCCCTTTCGGCATGAATGGCTACGATGCATTTACAGGCAGAAAAGAGTTTTTCCAGAATTTCGGGATTATCGGCCAGCAAATTACCCTTCCCCGTGAAATACAACCCATCGTCTGAAACGGCAAGAAAACCGCGTGTATCGAGGTTCAGAACCTCTTCCAGATTTTCGCCGTTTACTCCCATAAAAAATCCGAAATTGGCAAGGGATTTCGTTGCGGCAAGCTCATATTTTTGATTGAGCAGTTCAAGAGTCAATGTATTGGGCCTTGTATTGGGCATATCGATAAAGGAAGTTACTCCGCCCGCCACGGCAGCTTTGCTTTCGGTGTATAGGTCGCCTTTGTGGGTGAGTCCCGGATCTCGGAAATGCACCTGACCGTCAATGATTCCCGGAAAAAGATATTTACCTGTCGCGTTTATTACTTCGGTTTCAGGTGAAGGATTGATTTTCCCCACCTCCAAAATAACACCTTCACCGATCAACACATCGGCCCGAATTATTTTTCCCTCATTGACGATAAATGCATCCTGAATTAAAATTTGTTTTGACATGTCTGTTCTTTCCTTATTTTCAAATTAAATAACCATTCTTAGATCACCTTTTTATAAAACCACCACGGAATGTTTTTCCGTCCACACCGGAATATAGAATTACATAATATCCGGGACTTAATCTGCTCACATCTGCGCTTATTTCATTCGTCCCTACAGCAGAAAAAGGCAGAGAATAAACTTTCCCCAAAACATCCACTACATGAATATTTAGAGGTGCGCCATTTCCATATTTCAGTGATATAATCACCCTGTCAGAAGATGGGTTTGGATATACGGAAATCGCCATTCCATAGGTTTCAGGTATACTTAACGTAGAATAGAAATAAGCAGTAAACTCGTTGTCACTCATTGTCAACGTGTCGAGAAAAACGGGGTTTAAGGTATCGGAAATCAACCCGTTTTGTCCCCAGTGCGAAAACTGATACCCCGGTTCCGGGATAGCCTCGATGCGAACGGGAACGCCGTCGAAATAAATCCCGTCCCACGGATAGGTGTCGGGAGTGAGTGTGCTGATGCGTATTTTTCCTGAACCGGCAGGCAAAACGTCCAGCTGAAGATCCACCTGCTGCGGTAAATTAAAGTGGGACTGAATATAATTTCTTGCCTGTTCCGGACGGCATGCCAGTTCATCAAGAAAAGTCAAATGGGTTTGATAAAAATTAGTAACCTGAGCCGGCACGTTGTTGGGATCTCCCCAACGCTGGAATTGATTCGCCGATTCTGCCACGGTTTGGTTAAACATGGCATTTTCTATGGCCGTTAACCGTGAAGGTAGATAAAGCGAATTCAACTGATCGGCAAAGCGGTTAATGAAATAGTTTCGAAAACGGGTATTTTGAATGCCTTTCAAAAAAATATTGATATGGGGATTATTCGGATCCACATTACCCCAGTTCATCAATTGTCCCAACAAATCATACGAACAGGTGAAATCATTGCTGGGGTTGGGAAGCAAACCATATTCCATGTCCATGAGACAATAACGCCAACGGAAACCGGTTGCATCGGATCGGTATATTTTCAGGTTGTTATAATTGAATGCCCAATCCGCATTATTCATAAAAACTTCCCCGATAACATAATCGGTATAATACTTCAGGTCGAAATACTGATCGGCCAAAGACCAGAAACTGGTATCGGACGGATTTAATTGAGAAAACTGTGCGTAGGCCGTATAAAAATTTTGCACGTCTCCTTCAATCGCACGCAGTTGAAAGCCATATTGCGCGCTGGAACCTAAAATTTCCACCGTACTTTCCGTCGCATTTTCGGCCAAGGCAAACATTTCGGTATTGAACTTCTCCCTTAACTCGTACAGGCCCCAGTAGGTTCCATTAATATACACCGAAACGGGCCTCCAAGCCGCATAATACGCATTGGAGCCGTCGCCCATCATTTTTACCTGAGCGGCATCTTTATGCGGAAGAATCAAAAAATTATTGCTGCCGTTACGCAACATAAAATCACTGTATTGATTGCGCTGAGGCCTGTCGGGTATGATGTTTCCCGAAACGGGGCCCTGCCCCAAAACACCATCATCAAATTTTATCCGGAAAGGCCGCTGAGGAAGACCTCTGGAACCCCATCCACCATCCATTACAATTCCCGCTCGCCGCGAAAAAAGGAGGTTATGGGAGGAGGTAGAATCAAAATAATCAATAGAGGCCGCCTTCAGCAAATCCAATCCCGGATTATCAAACATGCCCTGAGGTCCGAACAAGTTTTCGGGATCCGTCATCACGGAAATAATCGGTGTGATATGGTTCACGTTAAACAAATATCCCGCCGATGTGGTGGTACTTGGAATAAGTCCGTTTACAAAAGCCCGGGCACGCAGGATGGTAGTTTGAAAAATAAAAACAGGAGTTCCGTCCCATACGGGTGAGGTGGTATCCGGGTCACTCCCATCCACCGTGTAGTGCACGGTGGCATTCGGAAGATTTGGATCGGAAATGCTCACCGAAATGGGACCCGTGTACATTCCGCTGTTCAGCGAAAAGGCAGGGGCCAGGGCGTAATTATCAGCCGGGATGGCAGCATTATTGGAGGCTCCCGGAGTAGGTGCATAAAACTTTTTTAGGATAGGCGACCCGTCAGGAAAGGAGCCCGTGCTCACATCATACCCGGGACCGCAATTGATGTACAAGGAACTCACCAATACATTTGAAGGGTTGTACAAACTGATGGTCTCGCCTTCCGAGGCGATTTTAAAATTGGTATGATTTTTATTTCCGGCAGAAGGTATGAAGTCCGCCGATAATACATCGACCCCGGTATTGGCCATACTTATTTCCATCAAGGAAAAACCGGTGGGACATGGTGCAATTACATCGAATGCGAGCGAATCAAGAGGTCCTGGCAACAATCCGGCAGCACTCAATTCTTCCGCACGAAACAGGTACTGCTGTCGGGAACTCCAATACCAATTTCCGTAGGGAGACGGATAATCATAAGGACCGTTTTGGGCAACCCCTGCACCTATAATGGACGAATTAAGCCGAATATTGGGCCTTAACTGGGCATTACCTCCCGAGGTAAATCCGCAGGCCGAACCGCCGTCCGTAAAACCACTCAGCGACGAATTGTAGGTCGTTTGGGTTTGGGAATGAATTGAATTGTTTGTGTAATAGGCGTTATAATTACAAAGGTTTATAAGCAAATTCGAAAATCCGTCCCAAGTAAACGAATTGGAAAAATCATGGGTGTTCCAACCCGACTGCGGTTGAAAAGTAGTATCATTAACCACAGTCACAAACGGCTGGGAGGAGTACCTGTTTTTCCCGCTGCAAAAAACAAGAACATATCCGCCGGGTTGTATAAGTTGATGAGAAAAAACCCATTGCCCCGCAGTGGCGTTGTCGCTCAAACTGTAATTAACTAAATCAACGGTTGTGTTTCCCGCGTTATAAATTTCAATCCAATCTTCATATTCGCCATGTTCATCGGCCATGGTAGAATAGTTTTTATTGCTCCCTTCATTAATGATTAGTTGTCCACAGACTTTTCCTGCCAATAGGCAGAAAAAAACAAGCATCGCGGTTAGCCATTTATTCATTTTAAGGAATCAAGTAAATTTTACATACTTGTTTTTATTTTTGATTAGGCTGTTATAATGAAGATGTTATAACGTTTCTTTCAGCCATTTGAAAAATTCACGTTGCCATACCAGTCCGTTTTGTGGCTTCACCACCCAATGGTTTTCATCGGGGAAATGAAGCAACTTGCTTTTAAGCCCTTTCAATTGGGCTGCTTGAAAGGCTTCCATAGCCTGTCCTTCAGGCACACGGTAATCTTTACCGCCCTGAACGATCAGCATGGGCGCATTCCATTTATTGACATAATTTATGGGATTAAAATTGCCGTATGTTTTTTGGGTAAATTCATTGATTTCCCAATAAGGTCCGCCGAAATCCCAATCGGTGAAGAAAATTTCTTCGGTAGTGCCATACATGCTTTGTGTATTAAATACCCCACAATGCGAAATAAACGTTTTGAAACGGTTGCCGTGCAGACCTGCCAACATAAACACGGAATATCCGCCGAAAGAAGCACCCACGGCTCCCATACGGCCTGAATCCACATAAGATTCTTTTCCCACTACGTCAATGGCGGTGAGGTAATCTTTCATCACCTGTCCTCCCCAATCGCGGCTGATCTGTTCATTCCATTCCACGCCATGCCCCGGCATTCCCCGCCTGTTGGGCGCCACCACGATATATCCCTGAGAAGCCATCAGGGCCAAATTCCACCGAAAAGAGAAAAATTGGGTGAGGGCCGATTGCGGACCACCTTGGCAATATAACAAAGCGGGGTATTTTTTGGTCACATCAAAATCGGGTGGAAAAAGAACCCAAACCAACATTTTCTTTCCATCGGTGGTGGTCACATACCGTTTCTCTGCCTTTACTTCTTTAGTTTGATTGTAAAAGCCATCATTTACACGGGTAATCTGCGCAAACTTGGCCGATACGGGATCGAATGAAAATAGTTCTGTAGCATGGTTGAAGTCGGTTCGCGTAACGATGATTTTGGAACCTGAAAAACCCACGATGCCCGTCACGTCAAAAAACCCGTTGGAAAGTTGTTTTACTACGGGAAGTTTTTTTGTCAGGCCGGGAAAATCAACCTCAAAAAGCTGCAATGTGCCGTCCGTAGGAGCCGTGAAGTATATTTTTTTGCCGTCGGGTGCCCATTGAAATTGGGTCACGGTGCCGTCCCAACCGGCCGTCAAGTTCATTTTTTGTCCTTTCACATCCACCAGAATATCATTTTTATCCGCCTCGTAGCCGTCGCGTTTCATGCTCAACCAGGCCAGATAACCTGCGGAGGAATAGGCGGGCTCGGTATCATACCCCATCATGCCTTCCGTTATATTTTCGGTTTTTCCGGTGGTCAAATCATACCGATACAAATCGGTATTGGTGCTGCGGGCATAATCCGTCCCGAATTTCTTTTTGCACACATACACAATCCCATTGCCATCCGGTGTCCATATATAATCTTCACCGCCCCCGAAAGGAAGCTGTGGCGTATGGTAAGGTTCATCCTTCATGATGTCGGTTCCTTTGGAATCGGGTTTGTTTTCGCGATAAAACACATGGTTGAACGTGCCGTCTCTCCACGTATCCCAATGCCGGTAATGCAGCGATTCATAGATGCGGGCGGATGTTTTTTCCATTTCCGGATAAAAATCGGTTCCGGATACGGGCATCAACTTGACAGCCTCGTCGTAAAGCAGCCATTTCCCGTCGGGCGAAAGATGTTTGTCGGTAAGCCCCACGGGTTCGCTGATTTCAACCGGCTCTCCCCCGTCCGGCGATATCTTATAGGTTTTACCGGTGCTCTTATTTTCCTTCATATCAGGTATGGAAACTTTATACACCACGGATTTACCATCAGCAGTAACCCCGAGTGCACTTACGCGCCCCATGCTCCACAACTGCTCGGGACTGAGCAAACCCTGCGCAAAGGCTGAAGAAACCCCGAGAATCCAAATACCTAATAATGACCACTTTTTCATACCCCTGATTTTTGGCGCAAGTTATCCGAAATCAGCGAAAAAGGGAAACACAAAAACCAATTTCCCGAACAAGAATCCGGTTTCATGGGTTTAATCGACATGAAGGGTGCCATTCTTTGGCTCAGAAACGATCTCCGCCTGCACGACCACGGAGGTTTTCGCGTTGCGGAAAAATCGGGTGCCGATTTCCTGATTCCCGTTTTCATTTTGGACGAAAAAGAACTTGCGCCCGGCACATTCACCGGGCTTCCGCGCATGGGACCATTCCGTGCCGCTTTTCTCCATCAATCCTTAGATTACATGAAGAAAGAACTCCATAAATTGGGTTCTGATCTTTGGGTTTTCAGGGGTTCGCCAGCTGAGGTGCTGAAAAAGCTGGCCGAACAAACGGGAGCCGATACTTTAATTTACGAACGGGAAGACACCGCCTATGAAAAGCAGCGAGAAAAGGAAGTACGGGAAGCCCTGCCCGGACTAAACCACCTCATCCGCAGAGAAAGAACCCTCATAGAGGACACCTCACTGCCTTTCGATATATCCCGCCTGCCGGATGTATTTACGGAATTTCGCAAGAAAGCCGAAAAGTACGCCACGATACCTGCTCCATTGCCGCCTCCTGACAAATTACCGCCACCTTCCAACCATTTGGAACAACCTGAAACGGCATGGGAACACATTTATCCTTTCGGTTCCCCTCCGGTCGATTCACGAACAGCCTTTCCTTTTAATGGAGGTGAAGGCGAGGCGCTCAAAAGACTGCGCGATTACCTATGGGAACGAAAATTGGCATCCTCCTACAAAACCACGCGAAACGGATTAATCGGAGAAGCCTATTCCACCAAGTTTTCGCCCTGGCTGGCTAACGGATCTGTTTCCCCCAGGCGTATTTATGCTGAAATCAAGCAATTTGAAAATGAATACGGCCCTTCTGAAGAAACCTATTGGATCATTTTTGAATTGCTTTGGAGAGATTATTTCCGTTTCGTGGCACGTAAATGCGGAAACCTTATTTTCCAATCGGGAGGTATACGCATGAAAAGTAAATCCGTTTCCATATTGGATAAATCCAGGTGGGACAAATGGACAAATGGACAAACCGGGCAGCCCTTCTGCGATGCCGGGATGAACGAACTCCGACTTACCGGCTATTTGAGCAACCGAATGCGACAGAATTGCGCCTCCTACTGGTGCCACGATTTAAACCAACCCTGGCAGGCAGGTGCGGAATGGTTTGAATATCTGTTGATCGATTTCGATCCGTGCAGCAACTACGGCAACTGGATGTATCTGGCCGGCGTAGGAAACGACCCCAGACCGGACCGCTATTTTAATCTCCGATTACAGGCAGAGCGCTATGACGCAAATGGAGATTATCAAAAACTATGGGCAAGGTAATTTCCCGGGAGCATCATCCGCACAAAAAGGGAATATTTAACTCTACAGGAACATTGCAACCTTGTGTATAGGTTTTTTGCTGATTTTTCATTCCTTTTGCATGTAAATACGTTTACCATGCCACGTTTGTTTTTTCTGTCAATTCTTTTTTGCACGATTTCAACGGTTTATGCATCACCTGGAGACACTACGAGTGTGCGCGCCCACAATGCCACCCACATGAATTGGTATGGCAATTTTGACAAGCGGGCCGGATTCCCCGGAGGAACAACCACTTACCAAAAAATCCTGCTGCGCTACACCCTCGGATGCCCATCCAGCGGATGCTCCGAGTGGGATTATACCACGCGGGTTTTTGTTTTACGCCCTACCGGGCAGACCGATACATCAGGCAATGCCATCAAGGAAGAAGTTGAACTTTGCAGGGTAATCACGCCCTATGCAGGAACCTTCGCCAATTCCTGGAAATGGACCTACACATTCGACGTAACCGATTATGCCTCCATGCTGAAGGACTCGACTGACATACGCGTTCAATACCAGGGATATCAGGATGGTTTCACCGCCACCCTGGATTTTGAATTTGTGGAAGGAACTCCACCCCATCCCGTTTTGGATGTGCTCAAGATCTACGAAGGCGGCTCGTCATATGGAGATCCCAACAATCCGATTGAAAATTTCCTAAGTGAGAAACCGGTGCAAATTCTTTCAGGCACACAATATGCGAAATTCATGTATCGCCCGTCGGGCCATGGCTTCGGCGGTAATGAAAACTGTGCGGAATTCTGTCCCAAATACTTTTACGTAAAAACCGACAACCAACAGCGGGGACAAAGCCTGATTTGGAATGAAACCTGCGGACTCAATCCGCTTTTTCCCCAGCCGGGAACATGGTTGTATGACCGGGCCAACTGGTGTCCGGGTGGACCCACCGGTGATTTCACCTTCAATCTTACTCCATATCTGGCCCCCGGTGCCCATACGCTGAACGTGGATATGGAGCCGTTTACCAATGTGAACAACAACAACTGTTCCTACAATATTTCGGCTCAGCTTTTCCTTTTCGGTTCACCCTCATTTACAAATGATGCGGAAGTAGTGGAAATTTTGGGCCCAAATAAAAATCCGAACTACGGGCGATTTAATCCCATTTGCCATGAGGCTTCGGTTATCATCCGCAATACAGGAGCCCAAAACCTGCAACAGCTAAAATTGGGATACAAAGTGGAAAATGGAACGGAATACACGGTTACCTGGACGGGTAATCTGGCTTTTCTGGAAACGGATACATTCCGCTTCCCGGTGGCCGACTGGAGCGGAGCCAACCAGGAAAAAAAGTTTACCGTACGGGTGTTGGAGACAAACAATCAGGCTGATGAATACCTACATAATAACGCGGCGCACAGTTACTTCGCCATCCCGCCGGTATACCCCGCCAAATTTGTGTTGAATTATAAAACCAACGGCAAACCGGCGGAAACATCCTGTTCAATCCGCGATGCCCAAGGGAATTTGATCTTTTCACGTAATTCCCACACGGCCAACACGGAATATAAAGACACGTTGGAATTTGCCAACGGCTGCTATCGTTTTGAATTTCTGGATGCCGGCAAAAATGGTCTTTCTTTTTACAGTTTCAACAATGACGGCGCCGGTTTTGTGCGCTTCAGAAGAGCCGAAAGCATTTCCAATCTGCGCACATTTAATCCGAATTTCGGCACGTCCATCCTGCACTTTTTTACGGTAGGGGGAACACTCTCCACAGAGGAACCGTCCCCGCAGGGTTTTGATTTCGAATTATTCCCCAATCCGGCGGACCATTATGTGGATATCCAACTCAGGCCCGAATCAGGAAATACCCGGCTGATTTTATCCGACGCCTCGGGCAAGCGTATTCTGGCACAAGAAAATATAAGCACGGTAGATATGACCCGGCTTGACGTTTCCTCTTTATCTCCCGGAGTCTATTTTATTCAGATTACCGCAAGCAGGGGAACGGCGATAAAAAAGTTTATCCGCAAATAAGGTAATCATAGCCGATGGGTTTTATATCTTCGCATCGTTGCTGCGCATAGATATTCATACCCATGTAATGCCCGAAAAAATGCCCAACTACGGGCAGAAATTCGGCTATGAAGGTTTTGTACACCTCCATCATCATGCGCCCTGCCGCGCCCGTATGATGATCGGCGATAAATTTTTTCGCGAAATCGAAGACAATTGCTGGAGTCCGGCGAAACGGCTGGAAGACATGGCCCATACCGAGGTACATACCCAGGTATTAAGCACAATTCCCGTGTTGTTTAATTATTGGGCAAAACCCGAACATGCATTGGAAACCTCCATGTATTTAAACGACCATATTGCCGAATGCTGCACGCACGATCACAAGCGCTTCATCGGCCTGGCCACCCTGCCCTTTCAAGATCCCCAACTGGCTTGCAAAGAATTGGAACGATGCGCCAAAGACTTGGGACTGAAAGGCGTGGAAGTGGGGACTCATATCAACAATTGGAATCTGAATGAGCCTGAACTCTATCCCATCTGGGAAATTTGTGAAAAATACGACCTGAGCGTACTGGTACATCCCTGGGATATGCCAGGTTCAGAAAACATGCGACGATATTGGCTCCCTTGGCTGGTGGGTATGCCGGCGGAAACATCAAGAGCCGTCTGCTCCATGATTTTCGGCGGTATTTTTGACCGATTCCCGAAGCTCCGAGTCGCCTTCTGCCACGGGGGCGGATCCTTCCCCGGAACGATAGGACGGATTGAGCACGGATTTAACATGCGTCCGGACCTTGTGGCCATTGATAATCCCAATAATCCGCGAGATTACTGCGGTCGCTTTTGGGTTGACACGCTCACGTTTGATGAACATGTCTTGCGGAACATTATCCGCATGTTCGGCAGCAAAAAAGTAGCCTTGGGCTCTGATTATCCGTTTCCGTTGGGCGAACTTGATCCGCCCGGAAAATTGGCCTTATCCATTGGCCTGGAGCAGGAGATTCTTGAAGATCTGCTTCAGAATGCCCCATTGGAATGGCTGAATATGACTACTTCTCAGTTGTTGTAAATCGGGTACGCAATTTCCAAACCAAATAAATCGCTGCGACAATGATGAAAGGTATGCTGAGAACTTGCCCCGTATTTAAGGCAACTCCCAAATCATAGCTTTCCTGAGGTTCTTTAAAAAACTCCAATACAAAACGGGGAATGAAAATAACCAGAAGAAAAGCGGCAGTGAGGAGACCTTTGTGCCGAAGACCAAACTTCCTGTAAAGCAGATACAAAATCCCGGA
>CAYYRB010000040.1:0-15676 GCA_964473995.1 uncultured Candidatus Competibacteraceae bacterium
GACCTCAACGGTTGTACCGCGCAGAATACCATAACCGTCACCGAACCGGAAGATTTAAATTTGGTTATTTCGATTACGAATATTCTTTGCCATGGTGACTCTACCGGTGCAATTGATTTGGCCGTTTCCGGGGGTGTACCTGGTTATTTTTACTCGTGGTCGAATCAAAGTAATTCCCAGAATTTGAGTAATCTAATTTCGGGTATTTATGATGTTATTGTTACAGATGCTAATGGTTGTATTGACTCCATTATTACACAAGTTATCGAACCTGTAGAGCCGCTATCAGGCCTTGTATTAACTACCCCGGTTTCTTGTTTTGGCGGAAGTGACGGAAGTGTAGAAATTATTTGTTCAGGTGGCACATCCCCTTATAGTTATAACTGGTCTGATGGCGACAATGATTCGACAGCAGAAAATTTAATTCCTGGAATTTATTCCGTTCAAGTTATTGATGCGAATGGATGTGATTTAACTGCTAATGGTGAAATAAATCAACCAACAGATTCTATTTCTATTGATGGTATGATTACAGATGTCTCTTGCTTTGGTTTTAGCAATGGCAATGTTGATATCACAGTTTCTGGAGGAACTTCTGGTTATACCTATCAATGGTCCACGGGCAGTGATTCGGAGGATCTCATCGGAGTCCCTGTTGGTTCATATAGCGTGGTCGTTACTGATATGAGTGGTTGTGTCAGTTCTTCATTTCAAGCAACTGTTGAAGGTCCATTTGCAGCTTTGATTGTTGATGGCTTTTCCACTGATTTAAAATGCAGAGAAGAACCGGAAGGATCTGTGGATGTTACAGTATCAGGCGGTACGACTCCCTATCAATTTCTGTGGAACAACGGAAGTACCACAGAAGATATTCAAGGGTTGTACGCAGGAACGTATGATTTAGTTGTAACTGATGCCAATGCTTGTATAGCTGATACTTTTACAATTTTGGTTTCTCAACCTGATGAATTCCTTGGAGTATCTGGTAATGTATATAATGTAGCTTGTTTTGGTGAATCAAATGGCGGCGTTGATCTAACGGTCACTGGCGGTACACCGGGATATACTTACTCTTGGGCAAACGGATCAATTACTGCTGACCTTTCCTCTGTTCCAGCCGGAGTTTATACAGTAACGGTTCAAGATCAGGCCGAATGCATTGGCACGGCTACTTTTGAGATTATCCAGCCTCCTCCCCTAATTATAAATGGAAGCGTGGTGGATAATTCTTGTTATGAGAATCAAGACGGCAGGATTGATATAACAGTTTCGGGAGGAGTGCCTGCTTATCAATATTTATGGAGTACAGGTGCCGTAAGCCAAGATATATCTGGTCTTTCTGCCGGATCGTATACAGTTACAGCTTCGGATTTGAATGGTTGCGTGGAAACGGCGATTTTTTCAGTATCCGCACCTCCTCCTCTGAGTGTAACATCAGATACCGCTCATACTATTTTTATCGGTGAATCAGTTTTAATTTCTGCCGATGTAAATGGAGGCACGGCTCCTTATTATTTTCAGTGGACACCCGAAGAAAGCCTTACCTGCTCTACCTGTCAGTCAACTTATGCAAGTCCTTTTCAGAATACACTGTATCATGTCTTGATTGCCGATGCAAATAATTGCATTATTAATGACCTTGTATTCGTCGAAGTTATTCAGGATATATATATACCAAATAGTTTCACCCCGGGTAGGGACGAGGTAAATGATGTATTTAAACCGATTGTAAGAATGGCCAAAGAGGGATCCTTTAAGATATTCGATCGTTGGGGAGAATTAATTTTCTCCACTGAAAATTTAGATCAAGGCTGGGACGGAACGTATAAAGGCGATTTGGTGAAAATGGATGTATATGTATTTCGGGTAGATGTGACTTTTTATAATGGAATAGAAAAAACAATTATCGGAAATGTAAATGTGTTGCGTTAATCTAAATATCCTGTTCTAAAAGTGATCAGGGAATACATTCAGGATTTTAAAATCATTTCATCATGAAAATTTTAATGCTTTGTTTGGGAAATATTTGCCGTTCACCCATGGCGGAAGGTATACTGCGCCATAAATCTGAACGTTACAGATGGCCTATGCATATTGATTCCGCGGGTACGGGAGATTGGCATGCAGGGGAAAATCCTGATCCGCGGGCTATCCGGTTCATGGCATCAAAAAATATAAATATCAGCCGCCTTGTGGCCCGTCAGATCACAGGGGAGGATTTTTATGTGTTTGATTGGATATTGGCCATGGATGCTGAAAATTTCAAGCATGCAAAAAGTATGATGCCCTTGGATGCAAAGGCCCGTTTGGAACTGGTGATGAACCTGCCCCATCCCGGAAGCAACCGCTCCGTTCCCGATCCTTATTTCGGCGGTATGGATGGATTTGAACAGGTGTATGACCTGCTTTGGGAGGCGCTGGATTTGAAATATCTGTCAAGTGCCTTACATTAAAAATGTTTGTCTACATTTGAAAAAAAACGAAATATGGAAAATACCTCAAATTCCTTTCAAGTTGTAAACGGTCAGGTTTCAGATGTTAATCTTTCTGCCTATATGACCCGTGTATTCGGCTGGATGACGCTGGCATTGAGTGCTACGGCACTTACTTCCCTTTTCGTGGCATCCACTCCCGCTTTGGTGGATTTATTTTTGGGAAACAAATGGGTGTTTTACGGGCTACTGATTGCTGAGTTGTTTCTGGTGGGCTTTTTTGCCGGATTGATTAACCGGATTTCGGCCATGGCCGCTACCGCCATTTTCATGTTTTATTCCATATTAAATGGAATCACGCTTTCCGTTTTGCTTTTTGCGTTTACTTCCGCCTCCGTGGCCACGGTATTTTTTATTACGGCAGGCACATTTGCCTTCATGGCTGCCTACGGGTATTTTACCAACCGCGATTTAACTTCCTTAGGCAGCATACTTTTTATGGGGCTGATCGGCATTATCATTGCATCTGTCGTTAACCTATTTATGGAAAGTGAAATGTTGTATTGGATTATCTCTTACGCCGGTGTATTTATTTTTGTAGGTCTTACGGCCTATGATACGCAGAAAATAAAAAATCAGGCCCTCACGATGTCATCTGACGATGAAACAGTGCAGAAAAGTGCCGTTATGGGTGCCCTGACCTTGTATTTAGACTTTATCAACTTGTTTATTTACCTGCTCCGCATTTTCGGCAGCCGAAAATAAATCATGTCCAATACCTCAGGCCCTTCTTCAGGAACGCTGTTTCTGATACCCAATTTTTTGTCTGAGCATCCGGATATTTTTCCGTTGCCCGCCGGGTATGCCGAAATGACTTCCAGGATCACGTATTTTGCGGTGGAGAGCGATCGAAGTGCCCGTAAATTATTGGCTAAACTTTGGGGTATTTCCAATTTAAACCATTTGGATTTTTTTGTCCTGGATTCAAAAAAACCTGACTTAGAGGCTGAACAGGAACTTATTGCTTTGCTGAAGAACGGACATGACGTGGGATTGATTTCAGATGCCGGATATCCTTCCGTGGCCGATCCGGGCGAGGGCTTGGTGCTTCGTGCCCATCAGGCAGGAATCCGCGTAAAACCGCTTATCGGCCCTAATTCTTTTATCATGGCTTTGTGTGCCTCAGGATTGAATGCAGAGCAATTTGTTTTTCATGGGTATCTCCCAAAAGAAAAAATGGGGCGGATTTCCCGATTGAAGGAGTTAGAACGCGAATTGAAAAAAAGCGGCTATGCGCAGATTTTTATGGAAACACCCTATCGAAACAGGGACTTGATAAAAGATATGGTGCAGCATTTGACACCCGATACCCGACTCTGCGCAGCCTGGGATATAACGGGCAAAAACGAGCGTGTTATAACACTTCGGGTTGTTGACTGGAAGAAGATTTCTCTTCCTGAGGAATCAGACCAACTGCCGGCCGTTTTCATCCTTGGACTTTGATACGGCAAATTTACTGAGGCTTCCTGATTTCCAGGATTTCTAATTCCATAATCAGATTGGTATAGGGCGGCACCTTGGGCGGTGCACCGGCTTCACCGAAACCAAGGAAGTAGGGTAGATAAACAAGGGCCAGTTCTCCTTTTTTCATTTTCATTAAGGCCTCATCCATTCCCTTCATCCCATAAGGGCCGCCTATCTCATAATCTACCGCTCCGGTCTCGCGCGTATTTTCTACCTGTGTACCGTTCATCAATTTTTGAATCATGTGAATAGTTACCCAGTCTCCGTAAAAGGCATCCGGTCCGGTTCCTTCGCGTTGCGTGATTTTAATGGTTCCGGTGCCTACGGGATCCTCTTTAATACCGTTTCGGGTAAGGTAATCTTCAAATTCACTAAGCGCTTTGATCCGGTTTTCCGCTTGTGTTTTTTCCAGCTTTTCCATGTAATCCGCCTCGCTTAAAATATCCAATACTTTTACATGCAGATGAATGAATTCAGGAAGGGATGCGGGAGCTTCAATACCATAATAGAAGGGGAATAAACTGTCGGTCCGGGTGCGGAAGGAAACACTGTCCCCCGCCCTTAAACCGGGCAGACCTTGGGTAAAGTCGTACCCGTAAGCAGGTTCTTTAATTTGGGTTATGAAAAAGAAACTCGGGGTAAATCCCGAATTGGTAATGAGGTCATCTTTTTCATCCATTACATGGGCCCGCAGATAATAATAGTCAGTTCCGCTTTGCATTATCTTTCCCGATCCCGTTTCCCATTTTTTCATTTCCAGTCCGGGAACCAGCTCTTCATATCCCCGTCCTTTACCACACGAAAAGATTAAAATCGAAAAACAGCAAAGGACAATGTAGCTTTTCATCAGGTTGTTTTTTTGGGATAATCAAAATCAAGGAGTCGCCCGGATTCGGCTTCAAGTTCGCTCCATGATTTTTCAATTCCTATAACGGCTACACCACAGGTGGGTATATTGTCTATCCTTACCCCCGCCAATTCATTTACAAAATAGGTCCAAGTTGGGTTGTGACCGACAATAAAAATTGTTTCGGCCTTGCCCCCTACAGACTGAATGACATGGTACACGTCGGCCGTGGAACATTCATACAACTCATCCGTCAGTAAAATTTTTTCGGGATCGTAACGAAGGTGTTCGGCAAAAATACATGCTGTTTTTTGAGCTCTTTTGGCGGTGCTGCTGATGATCAAATCAGGATAAATTCCTTTTGCCTTCAACCGTTCCGCCATAGCCGGAGCATCCCGTTTTCCGCGGTCGTTTAGGGGCCGTTCAAAATCACTTTTATGGGGATCTCCCCAATCTGATTTTGCATGGCGGATCACTACCAGTTTGTTCATGGCATAAAGATACGGCAACCCGAGAAACTCTCGGAGTTTTATTTTTTTAAACCGTTCATCAAATGGTTAGCTTTGTGTCATGATTTCCTTTTTTCGGAAACTGCTTTGGCCTCTTTCGGTGCTGTTTGGAATGATTGTCCGTCTGCGAAGATGGATGTATTCTAATGTATGTGTCCGCTACTCGGCTCCGGTACCCGTATTAGTCGTCGGAAATCTATCTTCGGGTGGTACCGGGAAAACACCCCATACGGCCCGTATGGCAGAACTTTTGTTGCATCATGGGAAAAAACCCGCCTGGTTAAGCCGCGGCTACGGGCGCTTGACATCAGGTTTTCGGGAAGTGGGTTATTCTGCAAATCCTTCGGAGTCCGGAGACGAACCGGTGATGGTTAAGCAACGGTTTCCGGAGTTGCCTGTTTTTGTCTGTGCCAACCGGAAGGTGGGTATTCTCAACCTGCTCCGTTCTGTCCCCGATACGGAAGTCATTCTTTTGGATGATGCCTTTCAGCATCTGCGCATAGAACCGCATCTTTCCATTGTGTTGTTGACTCACCGCTCTCTCGGGGAGACCTGGCAATTACTTCCTGCCGGTGATGGCAGAGAACCGCTGTCGGCCTTGCGCCATACTGATGCGGTAGTGGTTACTAAATGTCCGGTTTCATTGGGCGGGAAAGAAAAAGAGAGATTGACTGCACATTTGCGGAAATGGTTTGGCGGGCCGGTATTTTTTTCAGAATATGTTTATCATGACATCCTAAACAGGGAGGGAAAATCTCCCCAGGGTACGGAAATTCATCTGTTGGCCGGCATTGCTGATCCACTTCCCATGCTGGATTATCTGAAGTCACACTTCGAGCGGGTACATACCCATTTTTTCAGCGATCACCATGCGTTCAGTCGCCGGGAATTGGAACACTTATTCAACCTTGCAGGCGAACTGCCTTTGGTTACGACAGAAAAAGACCGTGTACGCCTGTTGGAAGTAATGCCTGAATTGGCCTACCGGACTAATCTGTTCACCCTTCCCGTAGCGGTCCGTTTTCAGGAAGTTGACGCTGAATTTGAACGATGGCTCATGGCTTCACTTTTTCCCAGCCAAAAAAAATAATTTAGTCAGGTCGAAAAACTATCTTTGTATTTTCTTTATTATGGGAAATCAAGAGGTAATCTGGGCCTTTTTACTTACCCTTTTTGCCGGACTCAGTACAGGGGTGGGCAGCGCAATTGCGCTGCTTACACGTAAAACGAATCATCGTTTTTTATCATTTGCTTTGGGTTTTTCGGCCGGGGTAATGGTGTATGTTTCCTTTGTGGAGATTTTCTCTAAGGCGCGGATTATGCTTAGCAGCTCGGTGGGTGAAACCAAAGGATATGTATTGGCCACCCTGGCTTTTTTCAGCGGAATTTTGCTCATCGGCATCATCGACCGCCTTGTACCGTCTGCCGAAAATCCCCACGAACCAAAGGCACTGGAGGAGCTTACTCCTGAACGTGCTGCTGAGGTAAGACGGAAACGCTTGCTCCGTATGGGGCTTTTCTCTGCGCTCGCCATCGGTATTCACAATTTTCCCGAAGGAATGGCCACTTTCATAGCCGCCATAGACGATCCGGCCCTGGGAATTTCCATTGCGGTTGCCATTGCCATTCACAACATTCCCGAGGGGATTGCCGTTTCTGCTCCCGTCTATTTTGCCACAGGCAGCCGGCGCAAAGCATTTATACTTTCGTTTCTATCCGGATTGGCTGAGCCGGTGGGAGCTTTAATCGGTTATGTCCTGTTGATGCCCTTTTTTAATGAGGCGTTGTTCGGGCTTTTATTTTCAGGCGTGGCCGGAATCATGGTTTTTATTTCCCTGGACCAGCTCATGCCCACCGCTGAAAAGTACGGGGAACATCATTTGGCGGTTTATGGCCTGGTGGCCGGAATGGGTGTCATGGCTATGAGTTTATTGCTTCTTGCCTGATTGGTTTATTCAAATAAATGCCTTAGATAACCTCCTTCGTGTTCCGAAAATCATCCTAATTTAGTTTCTTTGCGTAGAATACGGAATATGAAATCCACCCTTCTTCGTCAGGTTACTCCAGTATTTCCCGACAGCCACCCGGGAACCGCTCCGTTGGATGTTCTTATCCGCGGGTCAAAGATTGAGGCCATGGGACCCTCGATTAAAGCCATTGTTGATGAAGAAGTAAATGCAGAAGGCCTTTGTCTGGCACCCGGTTTTTTTGATTTTTCGGTTACTGTTCCGGAACCCGGATTCGAACAAAAGGAAACCATTGAATCTGCCTGCCGGGCGGCACTCAAAGGCGGAATCACTTCTTTTCTGCTTATGCCCGACGGAAAACCTTGTAACGACAATAAAGGAATTGCCGACTGGCGCCTGCAAAAAGCGGCTCACACGGGAGTTAAAATCGTTCCCGCGGGAGCTCTTTCAAAAGGCATGGAGGGTAAAGAGCTGGCAGAAATGGCTGATTTGTTTTCTGCGGGTTGTCGGGTATTTACCGATAATAAAAACAGGATACGTAATGCCAAGCTACTTCAGTTGGCATTGTTATATACCAAGCCGTTTGGTGGAATGATCATGCACACGCCGGGCGAGTTTTCACTTTCTCAGGGCGGAGTAATGAACGAATCGGAGGTATCCGCCAGATTGGGGCTGCGTGGCATTCCCGAACTGTCGGAAGAATTGGGCATTACCCGGGATCTTTTTCTGGCGGAGTATTGCGAGGCCCCGATCATCGTTGGGCCTGTCTCCTGCGCCGGATCAGTGGAAATCATCAGGCGTGCGAAAGAAAAAGGAGTTCAGGTGAAGGCATTTACGGCTCCGCACTATCTTCTGCTAACGGAGGATGAGCTGTTGGACTATGACAGCAACGTAAAGTTAGACCCGCCGCTGCGTAAGACAAAGGATGTGGAAGCATTGAAGCGGGGTCTGATGGATGGAACCTTGGACTTTATCGGCAGTGACCATACGCCCGAGGATGCCGAACACAAAATGATTGAGTTTGAACACGCGTCTTTCGGCATGATCGGACTGCAGACGCTTTTTTCCGCCTCTCGGACAGCATTATCGGCTACAGGCCCGGAGGAGTTGATTCGATGGCTCAGCGTAAACCCGAGAAAAGCCTTGAATATTCCTGTTCCCGTTTTGAAGGAAGGTGCGGCATGTGAATTTGTGCTTTTTTCACCGGAAGAAGTTTACATTCCTTCAGCAGATGAAGAGGCTTCGCTGAGCCGAAATTCCATTTTGTACGGCCGTTCCCTTAAAGGGAAAGTACATCGGGTATTTGTAGGATAGAGCCTGTTTTGCATTATTTTTGTAAACACAGATAAACAACATATACATCATGAAAATAGCGACATTTTTCTTTGCAATGCTTTCAGCCGTGGCAGTTACGGCCCAGGTTCCGGTAAAATCGGTAGAACCCACAGAGGATGGGCTGTATGCCCGTATTACGGTTTCAAAAGGTGAAATCTTACTTAAGCTCGAACACCAAAAGGCTCCGTTGACCGTGGCTAATTTTGTAGGCTTGGCGGAAGGAAAAATTAAAAATGAGGCCAAACCGGCCGGAACGCCTTATTATGACGGTTTAAAATGGCACCGCGTCATTTATCCGTTCATGATTCAGGGAGGCGATCCCGCAGGAAACGGACAGGGAGGCCCGGGATACAAATTCAGGGATGAAATTCATCCCGATCTCAAACACAATCGCGCCGGTACATTGTCCATGGCTAATGCAGGCCCCGCAACCAATGGCAGTCAATTTTTCATCACCCACAAAGAAACGCCCTGGCTCGATGGCAAGCATGCCGTGTTTGGATATGTGGTGAGCGGACAGGATGTGGTAGACGGCACCCAACAGGGCGACAGCATCATTAAAGTGGAAATTATCCGCGTGGGTAAAGAAGCCAAAAACTTCAACGCCGCCAAGACGTTTGAGGAGTTGAAGAGTAAATAACAAGGTAATGATCGTTTTTCAGGCTGTTTTTTTTAAACATTCCTGTTGCATTTATTTGTCGGCTTATTTTGCATTGCCTGTTTAGTAAGAAAGAATGTCCTGCTGAAGATGCACATGCCATGGATACGTTAGGTGATCGATAAAAATGGCAATCAGCAGGTTGTTCCTTATTGGCAGACCCATTGACTTTTTTCAAGTTCTGATGCCTTTAAAAGACTAATTTATAAACTTGATGCGTTTTCCCGACAGTCCCATGCGGTTGCGCATTTTATTTATTGGATAAGCGAAATGGCCATCGATGATGCTTGTTGTGCCCGGTATGTTCAGTTCCGTGAGGCCATACCGGGTAAACAGCCTGATGATGTCCTTTACCCCAAAAAAGCGAATTTTCGCGAACACAAAACAAAAAATCGAAAATCAGAATGAACAACAAAAACGAAACCATAGGAATGAAATCATGATATAACACATTATTCCTGTTGGCTTCATGTGCCTATTCAGAACATAAAAAAGGAACAGCTGGTTTTATAACAAGCATCCGCCCATCCATACAGATTTTTTAAGCGGTTGCTGAACCCCAATTACCTGACCAGCGTAACCGACCCTTCCAAGAAATAATCTTTGGTTTCTTCAAACGCACGATACCGTATCCGGTACACATAAGAGTCCTGCGGCAAATCCTCGTAGGAATTGAATAACTTACCATTCCAACGGCGGAACAGGTCGTCCGTCTGAAACACGATACCTCCCCAGCGGTCGTAAATGGTCAGCTCGAAATCGGCAATCCACGACAGGCTCGGTTCAAATAGTTCGTTGACAAAATCACCGTTCGGAGTGAACGTATTGGGAATAAAAATTTCAGGCAAAGGACGAATGATAAACTCCCTGGAAAGTGAATCAACGCATCCAAAACCGGAAGTAACCACCTGCGTAATCGTAAACACTCCGCTACCCTGGACCGAAGCCGTGAAACTGCAGTCATTCCATGCCTCTCCCGTATTCAGGTAATAAAGGCACTGTGAACTCTGAAAAGCCTCACTTGTGACGGTTATGACGGGATCCGTGGTGGTCAGATCGTAATCCTGCAAACTGAAACCGGCCACCGGCTGGGGATAAACCGTTATAAACGCCGGTTTCGTTTCGGTGTCCGTGCAACCATTGACATCCGTAACGGTAAGCGTGATGTCGTAACTGCCCGGATCAGGATAAATAACTACAGGACTTAAATCCGCAGAAGTAAATCCCGCTCCCAAATTCCAGGTTGCCGTATAACTTCCGAATGATTGGGTCGTATTGAAAAATTTAACTTCGACAGGTTGGCAACCCTGGGTCGGATTGGCCGTAAAATCAGCCACCGGCATCGGAAATACGGTTATGCTGAGCACCGAGGGCGAACTCACGCAATTGTTTTCCGTTACCACAAGGGAAATCTCAAAACTTCCGGCAGCATCCCAAGTAATTCCCGTTGGATTTTGAAGAGCGGATGTAGCCGTTCCTGCTCCCTGGAACGACCATTGAAAGAGGGTGCCGGGCGCATACGTGGTGTTGGGTGAAAAATCAAAGGAATTTCCCGTGAGGCATTGAGCCGAAGTATTTACGCTGAAATCAGCAGGCGGATTCAGGAAAAAAGTAACCGCGGCCGTATCTCGGGCAGTACATCCGTCCAAAACAGCCTCTACCCAATAGGAACCCGTGGTGGTGACGGTGATAGACTGCCCCGATGTATTGTTACTCCAAAGCGTTACATTTCCGTTTGTCTGGGCCGTCAACGTTACCGATGATCCTACGCAACTCTGCTGATCAGGCCCGAGCGAAATCTGAGGAAGCGGTTTCACAAAAAGATCCGTAGTGACCAAACTGTCACACCCGTTTACCGACTGATACAGGTCCTGATAGCTCCCCGCCTGAGTCTGATTGGCACCGCCGAGGAAAACACTCTGCCCCTGGCAGATGGTATCAAAAACCTGCACGGTATACTGGTTCACCATAGCTACTGAAACCACGTTGCTTTCACCGATACAGCCGTTCACCGTATAAGTGAGTGAATAATCTCCCTGCTCCGCAGGCGTAGAACCGGTGACGGAAAAAACATTGCCGCTACCCTGAGGCGCCCCGGCACCGGGAGCCGTCCAAGTATACACGGCTCCACTCACCAAAGGAGCCGAAACCGTAAAATCACTGCCCAGGCAAACCTGCGCCGGTGCAGTAAGTGAAAGCTGTGCCGGGCCGGGATCAACGGTGACATTAAGCGGCGGACGATTACAACCCTCAAAGGAGGCAGTGAGTGTATATATACCCGAATTGCCATTCGTGGGATCGGCAATAAACAATGGATTTCCGGCAGATGTTCCTCCCCCCGGAACGCTCCAGTTGTAAGTGGCACCGGGTAAATTATTTGCCGTAAGAATTAAAGAATCCAAGCCAAGACAAAGTGCATCATTATCCGAAGCCGTCAGATTTTGATTAAAGGTAGCCGGCGGAATTTGATTGTATAAAGCACCAACCTCCGCAGCCGTAATCACACGGTTGTAAATACGAATATCATCCAAACGACCTAATCCATAGAACAAATCATTCAGCGGATTCCATACATTCACCCCGCCTCCGAATACCAGCGGACGCGTGTTGGGGGTAAGCGGATTCACGCGGGGCCATTGCCCCATGTACACATTGTTTAGATAATGTTGAATATGGGTGGCATTCAACATAAATACCGCATGGTACCAAACCCCGGGTTGAATGGTGGCAATGTTTTGGTCAAAAACTCCGGGATTCAACGAATTTCCATTCACGATGCGGTACCAGAGCATAAGGGTAGAATCGGCCTCTTTACGCATAAAAATATGCCAGCCCGTATTGGCTGGTCCGCTCTGGTAATCGAGCTTACTGACGATGTATCGTTCCTTGGTACCTACGGGCAAGTTACACACCTGAAACCAAAAGGAGATACTCATCCTGTCTGTAGGGAAATCAAAACTGGTGGAATTGGGCACAACGATGTTGCTGTTGACTCCGTTGAATTCATAACAGGCATTTGGATTTCCTCCCCGATCGGTGCGCAGAATGGCTCCGTTAACTACACCGTTGTTTCCATTTGGGGATGCGTCGTTGGCGTTTCCCGTAAAATCATATTGGGCCATGAGGCCGTTGGCCAGATTCACCTGAGCCTCGGAAATCAAGGCCAGAAATACACATGCTAATAGAAAAACAACTTTTTTCACGGGATAAAAACAATGCGAATTTACGAAAGTGGTGCAAACCAATCCACAAACGACTTTAAAACTCAATAGCATAAATCAAAGGCCTGGAGGGAGCGGCATCATTTTCGAAAGGAGCCACCTGTAATTCGAGGAGGTAAAAACCATCTTTCACCTCATCAGGCACGTAAATCAATTCCGTGATGGTCTTATGTTCAAGACTGTCATCCGGCAAACCCCAGAATGCCTTGTGCGCCATCAGCATTCCGCCGTCCGACTCCCGATCCACGGAGGGTAAATCCGTTAGAAAATGATTTACGCCCGCGGCAGACAAATACCGCATGACTTCATGGTGTATATACGGGGGATTGGAGCCTGTATGATTTGTATTCTTTTTATTCGGCCCGTTGGGCAATGTCCTTACAATGACCGCCTCTATTCCTTCACCCGGAAGAAAAAACTCCCTGAATGAAGCCGGCATCACAACACGGTCGCCATTGCCCATTAATTCAGGCTTCACACTTAACAAAAGGGCAAAGAAAAAATAACGGTCTATAGCGCCGTTTACGCTCTGGGCCTGCCGGGTAATATGCCCGACACACTCCGTATGTGTACCGTTTCCGTGCGGATTGAAAAAGATATTTCGAAAGTTTACGGATCCTCCCAATTTCACCTCACCCTT
The DNA here is from genome assembly GCA_964473995.1 of uncultured Candidatus Competibacteraceae bacterium. Classification (GTDB taxonomy): domain Bacteria; phylum Bacteroidota; class Bacteroidia; order CAIKAF01; family CAIKAF01; genus JAKRSD01. Next base: position 13,134 of record CAYYRB010000040.1, read on the forward strand.
AAAATTTCCGGCGATAACGGGCTCCATCTTGGGAGGCTCGCACCCATAGGCCGCCAGCGATGAGCTCGGAGAAACCGGAATACTAAGATCAATCGGCGCAAACAAGTCGACCCGAAAAATCTTGTTTCTAAAATTGATGCGTGCCTTCACCTTGGGGACTTTGGGAGAATAAAGTAAAGTAACTATTTTGAAACAACCAAATGTCCACGCTATTCAAACCATTCTACCTTGTTTATCCAAATTCCCCGGCGGGTAGGGTCGGGCCATTCCCCTTCCGGATAACCCACATAGAGAAAGCCGAGAAATTTATCTTTTGGCGAGAGTTTCATGTAGGCATGCATTTCTGTGCTGAATGCAAATCCTCCCGTACTCCAGAAGCAACCCATCCCGTATGCCGCGGCAACCAGCGAAAAATTTTGAACAGCACAACCCACGGCCAGCACTTCTTCTATTTCGGGAATCACCTCCGTTTCCTGACGCTTCATCCAAACTCCCACCACGTAAGTGGCCCGCTTTCCACGTTCCGTAAAGCCGGTGTAGGTATCCGGCAGAAATTTTTCTTCAGGTGTTTTCGTTTTATACAAGTCAGCCTGAAACTGCAAAAGATCTTCCTTGGCTTTTCCGCCGAATACCTTGAAACGCCAAGGCTCGGTATGGGCATGCGTGGGTGCCCAATTCGCCGCCTGAATCATCGCCTCTATCTGTTCCCGGTGTACCTTCCGGGTACTTATTTTCAATGGTTTGATGCTTCGTCTGTCTTTTATCAGGTTCTGAATTTCGGTGAGATTGTAGCGCATGATGCAAATTTTAAAACAAAGGTAAACCGGCACACCTAAATCGAAAGCATATTTAACCTTTCCTTATTTTTGCGGTATGTATTCCATTATCCGGTCTTTCCTGTTTCGTTTCGATCCCGAAAAAATTCATGAATTCACCTTCGAGTTCATCCGAATCCTGCATAAAATTCCGGGTATGCGCAGCCTGCTGCGTTCCCTTTATACCACACAGGACGCCCGATTGAAGCGAACCGTATTCGGCATTGATTTCCCGAACCCGGTGGGTCTTGCGGCCGGTTTTGATAAAAACGCCGCCCTCTATGATGAACTTTCCTCGTTCGGTTTCGGATTCGTGGAAATCGGCACGGTAACTCCCCTTCCCCAACCCGGAAACGACAAACCGCGTCTCTTCCGACTACCCAAAGATCAGGCGCTCATCAACCGACTCGGCTTTAACAACAAAGGCGCCGATGCCGCAGCCGCACGCCTCCGTTTCCGAAAACCGGACGGACCGGTGATCGGGGGCAACATCGGAAAAAACAAAAATACGCCCAACGATGAAGCGGTTTCGGATTATGTAAAGTGCCTGCATGCCTTGTATGAACAGGTAGATTACTTCACGGTAAATGTAAGCTCACCCAATACGCCCGGACTTCGCGACCTGCAGGACAAAGAGCCGCTGCGTGAATTGCTCCGCACACTGAAAAAAGAAATGACCGCATTTCCGAAAGCCAAGCCTATTTTACTTAAAATCGCTCCCGACCTAACCGACGGTCAGTTGGATGATATCATTGACTTAGTAAAAGAAACCCAAATTGAAGGCGTGATTGCCACCAACACCACGCTTTCACGGGAGGGCTTGGCCGACTCTAACCGAGCTGAAACCGGCGGTTTGAGTGGTATGCCGCTGAGTAAACGGACCACGGAAGTCATCCGCTACCTAAAAACCAAATCCGGAAATGCTTTTCCCGTTATCGGCGTGGGCGGCATCATGACGGTGCAGGATGCATTGGAAAAATTTGATGCCGGAGCCGATCTGATTCAATTATACACGGGCTTTGTTTACGGTGGCCCTGACCTGATCAAAAAAATCAATCAGGCACTGGCGAGGAGGAAAAGCTAAAATCCGTTATTCAAACGTTAGGTTTCCCAAACGCGAAACCGTCTGATGAAATTCATCCATCATTTGACGAATGATGTCTTGCGCCGTTTCAATTTCCGAAAGTCGTGCACTCACCTGCCCTATTTCCAATTCGCCCTCGGTCAAATCCCCCTCCAAAATACCTTTTCGGGCGCGGCCTTTGCCCAGCAGGGATCGCAATTCATCCGCGGTGGCGCCATGCGAATAAGCCTCAGATAGTTTTCCGTAAAATTCATTTTTTATCAACCGAACGGGGGTGACTTCCTTCAGGGTTAAAACGGTATCTCCCTCGGTAGCTTGGCACACGCGGTTTTTAAAGTTCGTGTGCGCGGAGCTTTCGGCAGAAACGGCAAAGCGGCTGCCTACCTGAACCCCCTCGGCGCCCAATGCAAATGCGGCTGCCATGGTACGTCCGCAGGCAATTCCTCCCGCAGCCAACACCGGAATCGTAACTGCATCGGCCACGGCAGGAATTAAACATAGAGTGGTGGTTTCCTCACGGCCGTTATGCCCTCCGGCTTCAAATCCTTCAGCCACTATGGCATCCACACCCGCAGCCTGTGCCTTAAGCGCAAATTTGGTACTGGAAACCACATGCACCACCGTACGACCCGCCTCTTTCAATT
>CAYYRB010000040.1:15776-22165 GCA_964473995.1 uncultured Candidatus Competibacteraceae bacterium
AATTTACATGAATGATGAGTGCCTCCGGACGAACCTCCAGATTGACCAAAGGAAGCAACCGATGTCCGCCCATTCCGATTGGCTCAGTGATTGCACCGCGCACATAATGCATCCGGACCGATCCGCTGCCTCCTTTTTTCAGCGATTCCCAAAAACCGAACCGACCGCCGAAACGGCTGAATTCAAGTTCAGTTTCCCGATGATGAAAAGTACGTTTGAATAGCTTCATGCGTTATAAAGTCAATAAAACCATTTTTTGTTTTACATTGAGCTAAATAAAAAAACATGCGAAAATTAGTTCTGTTTACCCTTTTGCTATCGGTTGTTTGGCCAGGCTCAGCCCAAGCACAGACCACTTACCTGGATGCGCAGGCATGGCAGGCCATCCAGTACCTGAACCGCATACGGCAAAATCCGAAAGCATACGCGGACAGTACGGGAACGCCCTCGCTCAAATATGCCAAACCGAAAGCGCAGCTCACTCCGGATTCCATCCTGATGAAGGTGGCACGGAAACGGGCCGCCGACATGGCCGAAAAAAATTATTTTGACCACGTAAATAAAGAAGGCTTCGGCGTGAATTGGCTGATGCAGGCCGAAGGATACACCCTCGAAGAGCGCTGGACCAGAAAAAAAGACTTTAATTCGTTTGAGTCCATTTCTGCGGGATTTGCCACGGGAATAGAACACATCAACAACCTGATTTTAGACAAAGGACAGGAGCCTCCCGGCCACCGGCAACATCTGCTGGGCATGACCGATTTTTGGGCCGGCTGTGTGGATGTGGGTGCTGCACTCGTGCATAATCCCAAAAGCAAATACAAGTATTACTTCGTCATCATCATTGCCTTTCATGCCTGATCGGACCGGTACCGTTCCACCACCTCGCGGAATGTATCCTGCAGAGGAGTATAACGGAAATCCGTCATGGAAATGAATTTTGAATTGTCATAGGCACTTTTGAGACAGGCCGTAAGGGCCGATTCCCTGGTAACCAAAGGCTCTCCACGTGTAAAAAAACATTTTACGGATTCGAATGTCGCTGCCAAATTCAACAACCCTTTACCCGCCCGGAGGTAAGGTTTACGTGAACCGAACAGGTCGCACAATTCATCAAAAGCGGATTTCAGCGACTTATTTTCAGCCGAGAGAATAAACCGTTCCCCCGATAATCCAAAGCTTTCCGCATGAATCATGGCCCGGGCCACGTCGCGCACATCTACCCATCCGTTCACTCCTTCGGTGTAAAAGGCCAATCCGTCCGCGAGCGCCTTAATCATACGCCCGGTTCCCGAATCCCAATCGCCATAACCCACGATAAGCCCCGGATGAAAAACCAGCACGTCCAATCCCTCTTCACTTCCGCGCCATACCTCGCGTTCACCCGCCTGTTTGGTAACGGCATAATGCGTATTCAGGGGTGAATTTTTCCAGGGCGTTTTTTCCGAAATCAGCTCTCCCTCAGCAGCCGCCTGACCTAAAGCTGTAACCGAACTTACATGCACGAGGCGTTTTATTCCCAGATGCAGAGCGGCGTTGACAATGTTGGCGGTGCCTTCCACGTTGATTTTCTCCAGTTTGTGCCGGTCTTTTTTATTCATGGAAATATAACCCGCCGCATGGAAAATTTTGGTCGCTCCCTCCATGCTCTCTTCCAGCGAAAAATAATCGGTTACATCGCCCGTAACCCAGGTAATCTGTTGCCAGTGTTTTTGAGGATCAGGCGAATAGGCGGCAAATACTTTTTCGGTAATCCGCAGAGAAGAAGAATCGCGTTTCAAAGCAATAACCTGCTCCCCGGCAGCGGTGAGTTGCTGCAGCAGATGTGCCCCGAGCATTCCCGTTCCGCCCGTTACAAAAGGCTTACTCTCCGTTGGATTCATTCGATGCGTAATTTATCGACGCCGGATTGAACGGCGAATTTTTCCGGTGCAAATGTATGGCACGCAAAGACAATGCCAAGCCCAATACCAAAGAAAGCACGGCACCGAGAATCATCAGCGGATATTGTCCTGCAGAAAACAACGAAAAATCGTAAAAGCCGTGAAGGGCCGCAGCACCGCCTAAACCCACCATTTTCAATGCAAACGAATTATTTTTGAATTTAGCCAACCCCAAAAAATAGCCCATGATTACCCCAAACGTGACATGAGCCGGTACGGCAGTAAACATGCGCAGCAGAGCCACCTGTATACCTCCCGACGATACATACAGGATATTTTCAAACGTGGCAAAGCCTAAGGAAACCATCACCGCATAGGTAATCCCGTCGTAAGGTTCGTTAAACGCAGGCCTGCGATAAGGAACCAAAACGGCGAACAAAAATTTCGAACCCTCCTCCATGAGGCCGATGTAAATAAATGTGTGGATAAAAAGGCCCGTCATACCCATACCTGCGGTGGGAAACCATTTATCTAAAAAAAGACCTCCGAAAAAAGCCGGAATGCAGGACAATACACCCAGAAAAAAGCTGAGCGCAAGCAGGCGGATGGGCTCCTTATCGAACTTATCACGCCAATAAATAAAAATGCCCAAGGCCACGCAGGGAGCCACTGCCAAGGCCATGCTTACAAAAAGATAAGGCATAAGGAGACAATTTAAAAGACAAGGTAGCATTACTTTTCTGAAACCCTAAGCAGACTTTACTAATTTTACACATTCAAAATGTAACCCATGCGCATTGTGGCCACCGTTCCGCATCCGAAAGTAAAAATTTCGGTATTTCAGATGAACAATAAATACCTGCTGAAAATGGAAGCAGGCCCCTACGAACAGACCTACAAAATCTACGAAGACGAAATTCAATCCATGGAACAGATTCAGGCCATATGCAACGAAGCCTTCATGCAAACCGTCATCAGGCGATTTGAAGCCATGCATGCCGACTTTGAAGAAGCGCTGAAAAAAATGATTTAATTTGGATTCGCATTTACGCACTTCATATTCCCATCAAATAATTGATAAAACAATGAACGCCTACATCTACGACTCCATCCGCACTCCCCGCGGAAAGGGCAAAAAAGACGGAAGTCTGCACGACGTGCGCCCCGTGAATCTGCTTGCCGGATTACTGCGCGAATTACCCCATCGCACGGGTGTTTCCGCATCCCATCTGGAAGATGTGATCATGGGTTGCGTAACCCAGGTGCGCGACCAAAGCGGCGACATTGCCATGGCCGCCTCCATGGCCGCGGGCTACCCGGATACGGCATCTGCCGTTACCTTAAACCGTTTCTGCGGTTCGGGACTGGAAGCCGTGAATCAGGCCGCCGCCCTCGTGAATTCCGGGCAGGCCGGTTTTGCCGTAGCCGGAGGCGTAGAAAGTATGAGCCGAAACGCCCTCGGTTCCGATGGTGCCTTCACACTCATCGACCCGCAGATGATTACCGGACATCGGCTCGTGCCCCAAGGTATTTCAGCCGATCTGATCGCCACCAAATACGGATATTCCCGCAATGCACTCGACGCCTTTGCCGCCGAATCGCACCGCCGTGCAGCCCAGGCCTGGAAAGAAGCACGCTTCGCCAAATCCATCGTGCCCGTGCGCGACGAAAACGGAAAAATCGTGCTGGACCGCGACGAAACCATACGCCCCGAAACCACCGTGGAAAAACTGGCCGAACTCAATCCCAGTTTTGAAATGCAGGCCAAAATGGCCGGGTTCGACGGCATGGCCCTGCAGGCCTATCCCGAGGTGGAAGAACTGCGCTATTTCCACCATGCGGGCAACTCATCCGGCATCGTGGACGGAGCTGCCGCCGTGCTCATCGGTACGCGCGAAGCCGGTGAATCCGCGGGAATCAAACCACGCGCCCGCATACGCTCGTTTGCCGTGGTGGGCACCGAACCCGTCATCATGCTCACGGGCCCCTACCCTGCCTCACAAAAAGCGCTCAAACTGGCCGGCATGCAATTTTCCGACATCGACCTGTACGAAGTAAACGAGGCTTTCGCCGTGGTGCCCATGCTCTTCATGGATCAGGCGGGTATTTCCGCAGACCGCGTAAACGTAAACGGCGGATCCATCGCCATGGGGCATCCCCTCGGCGCCACGGGAGCCATGCTGCTCGGCACCCTGCTCGACGAACTCGAACGCACCGGCAAATCCACCGGATTGATTACCCTGTGCATAGGCGGAGGAATGGGAATAGCTACCGTGATTGAAAGGGTGTGAAAACAAGAACAAGGATAAAGGATGAAAGATTAAGGACTATACTGTCTTTCATCCTTGCTCCTTAATCTAATTAAATCATAAATAGAATAAAATCAAACAGAACAAGGATAAAGAATCAAAGATTAAGGACTAAACCTGTCTTTCATCCATACTCTTTTCTCCTTAATCTAAAAAAATGTAAAACCCGGAGCATAAGGAAAATCCTTCATCCTTTTTCCTTACTCCTTAATCAAAAAAATAACATGTTCACCATAACAAAAGAAACCGATCTCGCGATTATCCAAATGAATGCCGAAGGCCCCGTGAACAGCTGGGGAATGAAGGCCGTTACCGAATACAGCCAAGCCCTCGACCAGGTGCTGAACGACCCGGAAATAAAGGGTATCATCCTTACCTCCGGCAAGAAAGATTGGTTTGTGGGTGCCGATCTCAAAGAAATCATGGCTGCCGACGACATCGCCGGCGTGATGCAGATGGGCCGCATGCTCACCGATCAGTTCCGACGCATGGAAACCTCCGGCAAAATGTTCGTGGCCGCCATCAACGGTTCGGCCCTGGGCGGAGGTTATGAGTTGGCGCTGGCCTGCCACAAACGCGTCGCGCTCAACAATCCGCAAACCCGCATCGGATTTCCCGAAGTAACCATCGGTCTGCTGCCCGGAGCCGGCGGTACCCAACGCTTTCCGCGCCTAGTGGGTATTCAGGCATCCCTGCCGCTCATGCTGGAAGGTAAACGCCTCAGCGTGGACAAAGCCCTCGGGGCGAAAATGATTGATGTGGTGGCCCAAACTCCCGAAGACATGCTCGACATGGCACGCAAAGCCATCCGCGAAACATTAAACGCCGTGCAGCCCTGGGACGTGAAAGGCTACAAAATGCCGGGAGGCGGCATAGAGCACCCAGACAACGTAATGTTCATGGCCGGCGTATCCGGAAACGTGATCAAACGCACCTTCGGAAACTACCCCGCCCCCATTTACATCATCCGTGCCGTGAACGAAGGTCTGCAGCTTCCCTTTGAACGCGCCCTGAACAAAGAGCAGGAATATTTTGAAACGCTGCTGCGCAGCAAAGAATCCAAAAATCTCATACGCACCTTGTTCCTGCACATGGGCGAAGCCGCTAAAGTACCCGCGGCCCTGCGCGATGTGGAAACGATCCCCGTACAGAAAATAGGCATACTGGGAGCGGGCATGATGGGCGCCGGAATCGCCTACGTGAGCGCCCTCGCCGGGTACGACGTGGTGCTGAAAGACGTGAGCACCGAAGCCGCCGAAAAAGGAAAAGACTATTCGCGCAAATTGCTGGACGATTCCGTAAGCAAAGGCAAAACCACCCGCGAGAAGGCCGATGCCATACTCGCCAAAATACTTCCCACGGGGGATGCGGACCGGCTGAACGGCTGCGACCTCATCATTGAGGCCGTATTTGAGGACCGTGCATTGAAAGCCCGCGTAACTGCGGAAGCCGAGGCAGCCATGAACCCAAAAGGCGTGTTTGCCTCCAACACCTCTACCCTGCCCATCACCGGACTGGCCGAAGCGTCCGCGCGTCCCGATCATTTTATCGGGTTGCACTTCTTTTCTCCGGTAGATAAAATGCAGCTCGTGGAGATCATCCGCGGAAAGAACACCTCCGACTTTGCGGTGAAACTCTGCCTGGAGTATGTGCAGAAAATCAAAAAAACGCCCATCGTGGTGAACGACGGACGCGGCTTTTTCACCTCGCGCATTTTTACCACCTATCTGTTTGAAGCCTTTGAAATGGTGGCCGAGGGCATAAGTCCGGCCCTGATTGAAAACTGCGGAAAAATGACGGGCATGGCTACCGCGCCCCTGGCCGTAGCCGATGAAGTGAGCCTGGAGCTCATTTACAAAATCATGGTGCAGACCGAGAAAGACCTGGGCATGGAATATAACACGCCCGGCGCGTTGCTGGCCAAAAAGATGGTGGGCGAACTGAAGCGCCTGGGACGCAAGAGCGGAGGCGGATTTTACGAATACCCCGAAGGAGGAAAGAAACGGCTGTGGAAAGGCCTGAGCGAATTGGTGAAACCGGCGGCGGTGCAGCCCGATGCCGAAACCGTGAAAGAACGTCTGTTATACCGGCAGGCGATAGAGGCCGCGCGTTGCTGGGAGGAGGGCATCGTACAGAAACCGGCCGACGCCGACCTGGGATCCATTTTCGGGTGGGGATTTGCTCCGCATACGGGCGG
>CAYYRB010000041.1:0-15791 GCA_964473995.1 uncultured Candidatus Competibacteraceae bacterium
ATTCGGTCTGGCTTTGGATGCGGCTGTTGGCTAATTTTTGGAATTCAAGTGCTTTCACTGCTTTATCGCCGGGGTCGGTAATTTTTTGAAACTCCATGTTCAGCGAATCATTCAACGATCTGGATGATTTTAAACGGCGCGACAGTTGATTGAGGGTTTCGGACTCCGCGCTCCCTTCTATGGTATAATCATCGGCAAGCTGCTCTCCGCGTGAGGTAAATGTGATTTTTTCGTCCGGTCCGGTAATGAGATAAACCAAGCCCGCGCCGCCGGCCTGCGGAGCCGTTCCTTTCAAACGTAGCCGGTAATAGTTTTTTTCGGTCGCTTTTTTCAATAAATAAAACGAACCCGACTTGTCAATAAGGGCACTGTCAATAAGCTCTGCATTGCCCACGGCGACCTTTTCAAACAAAATCGTTTTTCCGGCACCGGCGGAAAAAGTACCTTTCAAAAAATAGTCTTTGGGAGCTTGATTCCCGCAGGAAAAAAGGGTGTTGAGAGCGGCAAAAATGAGTAATGTGGCCATTCGCATCGGATAATGATTTTCAAGCCGAAAGTACGGCAAATATTGTGGATAAAAAAATGATGCCGGAAAACCAGGCGCCTTAAGCCCCATAAACTGTAAGATGCGTAAGGCAAAAACGGCTTACATCGTCTTTATTTGATGTTGTCAAAAAAAGGACGGATGATCCTGATGTTTTTTCAAGCTAAGCCTTTATGAATCTAACTTCGATTTCAGGATTTGCGTGGCTACTTTCGGATCGGCCTTTCCTCCCGAACGTTTCATCAGTTCGCCCATAAAAAGGCCCAACAGTCCTTTTTTGCCGGCGCGGTATTCTTCCACCTTATCCGGAAAAGCGGCCAATACTTCATCGGCAAAAGTGGCGAGAGCCGACTCATCGCTCTGCTGAATCAGGTTGTCGGATTCCGCCACCTCCAGTGCCATGCGTGTGGGATTTTGCAGTAATTCGGGGAAAATATGTTCAGCAGCTACGGTATTGCTCACTTTTCCATCTTTCACCAGGTTGATGAGTTCGGCGAGTTTTTCTCCGTTCAAGGGAAATTCGCCCAAGTGAATACCCTTTTCGTTCAGGTAGGATTTTACCTTGCCCATCATCCAATTGGCGGCCGATTTGTAATCGGTGGTATGCGAAATCACGGAGTCAAAATAAGCCACGGAGGCTTTATCTTCAGTTATCCAATAAGCGTCGTATTCCGATAAACCGTAGAGGGTGGTGTATTTTTCAAACAAGGCTTCCGGCAGTTCGGGGAGATTATACCGAATGTTCTCCACATACTCCTGCGACACGATGAGCGGCGGTAAATCGGGCTCGGGAAAATAGCGGTAATCGTGCGCCATTTCTTTGCTGCGCATGGAACGGGTTTCTCCGGAAACGGCGTCGAAGTTGCGTGTTTCCTGCACGATGATTTCCCCTGATTCCAAAGCGGCGCATTGACGTTTAAACTCAAATTCGATGGCCCGCTGCACGTTGCGGATGGAGTTCATGTTTTTCACCTCTACCTTGGTGCCTAATTCCTTGGCTCCTTTGAGCCGCACGGATATGTTGGCATCGCAACGCAGGGAGCCTTCTTCCATGTTGCCATCGCACACATCCAGGTAGCGGACCAGCTTTCGTACTTCGGTGAGGTAATTGTAGGCTTCGCCTGAAGAAGCCAAATCGGGACGGGAAACCATTTCCACCAGGGCCACTCCCGCACGATTCAGGTCGATGAGCGTATCAAACGGATCCTGATCGTGGATGCTTTTTCCGGCATCTTCCTCCAGATGAATGCGCTCCAGGCGGATTTGCTTGGGATTGCCCGCATCGTCTTTTATGTTGATGTACCCGTCGTGGCAGATGGGCGTATCAAATTGTGAAATCTGATATCCTTTGGGTAAGTCGGCGTAGAAATAATTTTTGCGTGCAAATCGGTTCACCTCGCGGATGCTGCAATGGGTAGCCAAACCCAGTCTCACGGCCAGCTCCACCACTTTCTCATTCAATTTGGGCAACGTGCCCGGGTGGCCGAGTGATACCACATTGATGCAGGTGTTGGGCGCAGCACCGAATTCCGTGCTGTCCGCACTGAACGCTTTGCTCAGCGTCTGCAGTTGGGCATGCACTTCAAGTCCGATGACCAATTCGTATTTCTCGTCGTAATTCATGCTCACAAAGGTAATCCTAACCGGTTTGTATTGTTTACATCAAGTAGAAAAGGAATTCAGCAAGATGTTAAAGCAAGTTTAAAAATTTGATTGTCAGTGACTAAAATTAAATTTAGCATCTACACCATGCTCACCAATTCCCGGAATAATCCGGTCATGACTTTTTCGGCTTCTTTGGCGGCCTTCACTACTTCTTCGTGTGTTATTTCCACGATTTTACCTTCCACGCCCAAATCCGTGATTACGCTCATGGCAAAGCAGCGCATGTTTATATGCCTTGCCACGATAATTTCCGGAACGGTGCTCATGCCCACGGCGTCGCCGCCCAAAATGCGGAACATTTTGTATTCGGCGGGAGTTTCAAAGGTAGGGCCCTGCACACCCACATAAACGCCCGTGTGCAGTTTGATTCCTTTGTTTTTGGCCAGCTCCAGACAAAGGGTGTACAAGTTTTTGTCGTAGGTTTTGCTCATGTCGGGAAAACGGGTGCCTAGTCGGGAGTCATTTTTTCCGCGCAGCGGATGTTCGGGTTGCAGGTTGATGTGATCGGTAATGACCATCAGATCACCCACTTCAAAGTCGGGATTCATGCCGCCTGCGGCGTTGCTCACCAGCAGGGTTTCCACGCCCAAAAATTTCATCACGCGCACTGGGAAGGTCACCTTATCCATGTCGTAGCCTTCGTAGTAGTGGAAGCGGCCCTGCATCACCACCACGTCGCGGCCTCCCAGTCTGCCGAATATGAGGTAGCCGGAATGTCCTTCCACGGTTGAAACGGGAAAGTCGGGAATCTCCGTGTAGGAAATTTTTTCGGTGATTTCCACTTCATTCACCAATCCGCCCAATCCCGATCCCAGGATGATTCCAATTTTAGGGGCTACGCTGATGCGCGATTGCAAAAATTGGGCACAGGCTTCGTAACGTTCGTAAGACATACACGCAAAATTTAGTTCAAATGTAGGTTTCGAAATAAAAACACCCCGAAGTGCTCTTCAGGGTGTTTTAAGCATGTTTATTATTTCATTAAGCCGTTACTCCGCTGAGCACTTTGGCCATGGTTTTTCCGATTTCGGCGGGTGAATGTACCACATGGATGCCACACTCGCCCATGATGCGCATTTTGGCTTCGGCCGTATCGTCGGCACCGCCCACGATGGCACCCGCATGGCCCATCTTTCGGCCTTTGGGTGCGGTTTGACCGGCAATGAAACCGACCACCGGTTTTTTGTTTCCGTTGGCTTTTATCCAACGGGCGGCATCCGCTTCGTAGGTTCCGCCTATTTCACCGATCATCACGATGGCGTCTGTTTCAGGATCGTTCATGAACATTTCCACGGCTTCTTTGGTGGTGGTTCCAATGATGGGATCGCCTCCGATGCCGATGGCGGTGGAAACTCCCAAGCCGGCTTTAGCCACCTGGTCTGCAGCTTCGTAGGTGAGCGTTCCTGATTTTGAAACGATTCCGATGCGTCCTTTTTTGAATACAAAACCGGGCATGATGCCCACCTTGGCTTCTCCCGGCGTTATAACACCCGGACAGTTCGGACCGATGAGCGTGGCTCCGTTTTTCTTCACAAATTCCTTCACGGCAATCATGTCGTTTACGGGAATGCCTTCGGTGATGCACACCACTACTTTAACACCGGCTTCCACCGCTTCGATGATGGCATCGGGCGCAAAAGCGGGCGGCACGAAAATGATGGATACATTGGCGCCGGCCTGTTTCACGGCATCGGCCACGGTATTGAATACGGGACGGTCCAAATGGGTGGTGCCACCTTTGCCCGGAGTTACACCCCCGATCACATTCGTTCCGTAGGCGATCATCTGCTCGGCATGGAAAGAACCCTCCTTTCCGGTAAAACCCTGAACAACGATGCGCGAATCTTTATTTACAAGTACACTCATGATTTTAGTTGTGAATTATGGCCGCGAAAATACGCTTTTCGGGCGCTTTGGCAAAATTTGGCCGTAAACAGGCTTAAGATGCAAAACAAGCCCGGCATTCGGTAAAAACCCAAAAGCCACCCACGCGGGTTGCCCAAGTAACGGGTAAATGGGTTTGTAAAGTATGATCTTTTTTCAGCGAAGCCTTCATTTTCAAGGCTCGGATAGCCTCTCATCTATTTTAGCCATTTTGAAAGTGTATCTTTGAAAAAAAATCCCATGCATTTAGTCGAAATTTTACCCGGTACGGGGTTAGGAGAATTGGAATTCGGCATGAGCCGCGAACAGGTGAAAGCCTTGTTGGGTGAGCCGGATGAGACCGATTTTTTTCAGGAATCGGAGGATGATGAGGACGCGTCTGAATCTTGGCACTATGATGAGTTGGAAATTTCCGTAAGCTTTGATGAATGCGATGATTGGAAGTTGTCCACCGTGGCCGTAAGTTCAGCCGGATATACTCTTTTCGGTAAACCGGTAGTGGGGTTGTCAAAATCGGAATTGCTTGATTTCCTCGTTAAAAACGGCATTGCTGATGTAGAAGAAGAGGACTGGTCCGAAGGAGAATCTGAGGATCTCAAACTACTTACTTCCGAAAAACTTCAGGTGAATTTTTGGATGGAAGACGGTTTAGTTTCCGAGGTGCAGTGGGGAATCCTCTTTGAATGATAATCAGCGGGTGCCGGCTTCGGCTTCATTGCGCTTAATTTCTTCCTGGACATACTTCCCGCGCGTGCCTTTAAATCGGTCTGCGAAGGTCTGCCTGTCAGGCAGAGCCACGAAATCAGTTACCCTTGCCTGTGAGGCATCTATTTGAATCGGTGTTTTATCCACGTCCCGCATGAAAGTGGGCTTTATGGGAATGAAGCCTAAATCATACAATTTGAATCGTTCGTGTATCACCTCCAGCATAAAACTTTGGTACTGATCACTGGCCAGGCCGATTCGTTCAAACCCCATCTTTTTTGCCAATATATATCCGTAATACATATTTTCCGTGCTGTGTTCTGCTTTGCTTTCCACAAAAATGCGTTCTGTAGGAATGCCCAACTTTTCGGCCATCAGGGCCATGATTTTTCCTTCCACGTAAGGTGTGTAAACGGCTCCGCCCGAGAAAATGATGTGTTTGGTTATCCCTTCATCCATCAGATGTTTTGCCCAACGTACACGAAAATTCATGATATCGGCCATGCCTGCATCCTGGTAGGGTACTCCCGGAACGATGACCACGTCGTACGGAATATCCTTCTTGGCCTCTTCGTAGATCACAGGGGTTTGAACGATGAGACAGCCTGACAGCATACAACCTGATAAAACCAATACCAGGGAAAATCGAATTGCATGGAGAAGGTGCATAAGCAACTTTTATAAATAAACGATATTGTTGTAAAATTGTTTATTTTTCATGTGAAAAGATTAAACAAAAATCAAAAAATGCTTCCTCGCGTAAATCGTATATTTGCGTAATGTCAGCATCGTTTTATTCCATTAGTCATTATTCTGCCGAGGGTGGTGCCGTGAGCGCACGTATCCGACTGCATGCCGATCATCCGCTTTTTGCCGGTCATTTTCCGGGTCAGCCGGTGCTTCCCGGGGTTTGTCAGTTGGCCGTGGTAAAAGAATTGGCCGAAAAGGCACTGAATCGTAAGTTGGTTATGCGTCATGCCGATCAGGTGAAATTTTTGGCCATGGTAGATCCGGTTAGGGTGCCTGAATTGCAGGTGGAACTTTCCTTCACGGAAACGCTTACGCTGCAGGCAGTAATAAAAGAAGGGGAACTGATTTTTTTGAAAACCAAATGCACCTTCGTTGATGCCTGATATTCCGGATTCAGCAATCATGTCTCCCGAAATTTGTGCGGCACGCACGAAGCAATTGGGTTGTTGTGTCATTATTCCCACCTATAACAATGTGCATACCGTAGAGGCCGTTATTCGTTCGGTTACTGCCTATGCTTCTGATGTATTTGTGGTGTTGGATGGTCCGACGGACGGAACGGCAGATGTGGTAAAAAAGATTCAAGGAATTCGCCTGGTGGAATATACCACCAACCGCGGAAAAGGCTATGCATTACGCAAAGGATTTGAGGCTGCCCGAAAAGCCGGTTTTCTCCGGGCGGTGACCTTAGACAGTGATGGGCAGCATTTTGCCCATGATATAGCCACATTAATCAGGCACGCTGAGCAAAATCCGGATGCGCTCATCGTGGGAGCGCGCAAAATGGAGGGAGCAGACCAGAATAAGAAAAGCAGTTTTGCCAACCGCTTTTCCAACATGTGGTTTAAAATAGAAACGTTTCATTCGCTTCCCGATACCCAGAGCGGATTTCGGTATTACCCCATCCATAAAATGGAAGGCATGCGCTTTTTGTCCACCAAATATGAGTTTGAGGTGGAAGTATTGGTAAAGGCTGTCTGGCGTGGTATTGCGGTTACTTCGGTTCCGGTGGATGTGTATTATCCGCCCCAACAAGACCGCGTTTCTCATTTTCGGCCGGGTCCGGATTTTACGCGCATCAGTCTGCTGAATGCTTATCTGGTGTTTGGTGCCATGCTTTACGGTCATTGGGCCGTCATCCTGCATTATTTAACTTGGGCCAATCTGAAATCGTTTTTTCGTCGTCACTTTTTGGATGCCGACGAACCCCTGCTTCGTAAGGCAGCCTCTGTTTCACTCGGCGTGTTCATGGGTATTTTTCCGGTTTGGGGTTTTCAGATGATTCTGTGCGGGATACTGGCTCATGTGCTGAAGCTCAATAAGGCCATCAGTTTACTTTCCAGCAATGTGAGTGCACCGCCCATGGCGGCTCCCGTAGTGTATTTCAGCTATTTGTTCGGCTTATGGATTTTACCTCCCGACAAGGAAATGCCGCTCCGCTGGGATTTAATTCGTGAAGATCCTTCCCGTTTTGTCGTAAACAGCAGTATGCAGTATTTGGCGGGCAGTGTGGCGCTGGCTTTGGTGGCTGCTTTGGTTGCGTTCTTGGTTTCCTATCCGGTGTTTGCGTTGTTCATGAAAGGCATGAAATCTGAGGTAAAGTGAGTCCAACTGTCTTAAATACGATTCGTTCCCTGATTCCGGGTTTTTTACTCAGGGGATATCGCACATGGAAAAAGAAGCAGAAACGGCGCCTCCTGATCAAACAGCGCGAACGGGGAGATATCATCACCAAAAAAATGTTGATCCATCAATTGGGTCAATTGGGCATTCAGCCTGGAGATACGGTTTTGATTCATTGTGCCATGAGCCGCATCGGTTTTCTTGAGAATGGCCCCCAAACCCTCGTAGATGCGTTGAAGGAGCTGGTAGGAAGCGGTGGAAATATCCTGATGCCCACTTCGCCCAATGCTTCTTTTCAAATAGACTATGCCCGAAATTGTCCCGTTTTTGATGTGAGGAATTCCCCGTCGGCGCTGGGAGCAGTGTCTGAATATTTTCGAAAATTACCCGACGTGTTGCGCAGCGCACACCCTACCGAGCCTGTATCGGCCTGGGGACCCGATGCCGAATGGCTTACGGCAGGTCATTTTGCCGAGCCTACTCCGTACACGTCCCGATCACCTTTTTGCCGGTTGTACGAAAAGAACGGAAAGATCTTTTACATAGGGGTAACACTCGATAATGCGGGAACCAATCTGCATACTTTGGAAGATGCGTTGCCTTTCAAGTATCCGGTGTATGCTCCGGACTGGTATACATTTACCATCAGGGATGCGGATGGAAAAGAACAGGAGGTGAAAACCAGGGTCCATAACCCGGAATTTTCCAAACGCCGGAAATGCGACGGCCTTTTGCCCCTTTTTGAACGCGAAGGCGTGGCTTGCCAAGGCACGGTAGGCTCTGCGCCAACTTGGGTTTTTGACGGCCCGGGCATGTTTCGTGTCATGCTGGAAAATTACCGCAAAGCAGGTATAACCATGTATACTCCGAAAGGGGAAAGGTTGCCCGGCTATGATGATTGATTGTATTTTGTAATAAATCCCGTTTGTTCTTGTATCCTTTGTAAGGAGATATCCGCAGCACTATCGCTAAACGCCTGTGTAGGTAAAGGGAGTTAGCGCGGCCAATTCTGTTTTTACCGAATCCGGAACATCCAGATGGGTGATAAACTGTTGGATGGAATCGGCATCGATTTCTTGGCCTCTGGTAAGCTCTTTCAACTTTTCGTAAGGTTTGGGGTAGCCTTCCCGGCGGAGTATGGTTTGAATGGCTTCAGCCAAAACCGCAATGTTCTTTTGCAGGTCTGCTTTAAGTGCCGGCTCATTGAGCAGCAGTTTTCCAAGTCCCTTCAAAGTGCTTTCGAGTGCAATGACCGTATGTGCCGCGGGCACGCCCAGATTGCGGAGCACGGTAGAATCGGTAAGGTCGCGCTGTAGGCGTGAGACGGGAAGTTTGGCGGCCAGATGTTCGAAGAGGGCATTGGCTATGCCGAGGTTACCCTCGGAGTTTTCGAAGTCAATCGGGTTTACTTTGTGCGGCATGGCACTGGAACCTACTTCACCCGCTTTGGTTTTTTGTTTGAAATATTCCATGCTGATGTAGGTCCACATATCGCGGTTAAGATCCAAAACAATCGTATTTATACGTTTCATGGTATCGCAGTAGGCAGCCAACATGTCGTAGTGCTCAATTTGGGTGGTGTAGGTGGAGCGTGTCAGTCCCAGGGAAGCCGTGAAGGCATCGGCAAACGACGGCCAATTGATTTGTGGGTAGGCAACCTGATGGGCATTGAAATTTCCCGTGGCGCCTCCGAATTTACAGGCGTAGGGAATGGCCTTCAGCATGTCAGTCTGTTTGGTCAGCCGTTCCACAAACACGCGGATTTCCTTGCCGAGTCGGGTAGGGGAAGCGGGTTGTCCGTGTGTGCGTGCCAGCATGGGTACCTGATCCCATTCCCTGGCGAGCGATTCCAGGTTTTCGATCAACTGTTTCAAAAGCGGGTAAAGAATATCTTCGTTGTATTCTTTCAAAGAAAGCGGAATGGCTGTGTTGTTTATATCCTGGGAGGTGAGGCCGAAATGAATAAACTCCAGAAGGTCGTCCATGTTCATGCCTTCCAATTTTTCCTTGATGAAATACTCTACCGCTTTTACGTCGTGGTTCGTCGTTTTTTCAATTTCCTTAATACGAAGGGCATCACTTTCCGAAAAATCTTGGTACAGCCTGCGCAGAGTGGGGAATAGAGTTTTATTTATTTCGGCGAGTTGGGGCAGGGGAATTTCAGCCAGGGCGATGAAGTATTCAATTTCAATGCGTACGCGGTAACGGATCAGTCCCCATTCTGAAAAAAAAGGAGCCATGTTTTCCGTTTTTCCGCGGTACCTTCCATCTATGGGAGAGATGGCTGTGAGTGAATTTAATTTCATGATGTTTCACTAAAATGCAAAGATAACATTTGAACAGACAACCTTATTTTTCGTGCGGATGTACCACTTAACTAAGCGTTTTTATAACACAAGACATTATTACCTTTACTCCCCGAAACAAGAAAGGCGATTCACACGTTAGGTTGGGCATGAAAAAAAAGGCAGAATCCGAAAAAAAAAGTCCGAAAGGGAAAGGCAATATCCTCATTAAGGGAGCCCGGGTTCACAACCTGAAAAATATTGACGTAGAAATTCCCCGAAACCGGCTTGTGGTAGTTACCGGTCTTTCGGGTTCAGGAAAATCTTCACTTGCTTTTGAAACACTTTATGCCGAGGGGCAGCGACGCTATGTGGAAAGCCTGAGTTCCTATGCCCGCCAGTTTCTGGGCAGGTTAGATAAGCCTGATGTGGATTATATAGAGGGAATTTCTCCGGCCATCGCCATCGAACAAAAAGTAAACACCTCCAATCCCCGATCTACCGTAGGAACCACTACCGAGATATACGATTACCTCAAATTACTGTTTGCCCGTGTGGGCAAAACGTATAGTCCCATTTCGGGGAAGGAAGTGAAACGCCACACCGTGTCCGATGTTTCGGATGCCGTGGCTTCCATGCCCAAGGATACCCGGCTGGCCTTGGTTTGTGCCCTGCATCCTAAGGGTGGACGCACCGTGAAACAGGAAATTCAGATTCTGCAGCAACAGGGATTTTCGCGTGCCGTAATTGCCGATGAAATCGTGCGTTTGGAAGATATTTCCGAAAGCCGCCTGAACAAACTGAAAGCATCCGATGTGTGGCTTTTGATTGATCGCTTTACGGCCGATGACTCGGATGAATTGCTTGCCCGGGTGGCCGATTCGGCCGACACGGCTTTTTTTGAGGGGGGCGGTTCCTGTATGCTGTTGGTTTATGCAGACGGGCCTGTTCCCGTAAAAGCCATGGATTTCAGCAACCGGTTTGAATTGGACGGACTCTTTTTTGAAGAACCCTCCGTCAATCTTTTTGCTTTCAACAACCCTTACGGCGCATGCAAAACCTGCGAAGGTTTCGGCTGGGTATTGGGAATCGACGCTGATTTGGTGGTGCCTGATAAATCGCTCTCCGTTTTTGAAGGCGCCGTTGCCTGTTGGAAAGGAGATAAACTGAGTGAATGGCGTGATGATTTCGTGAAGAAAAGTGTACGCAAGGATTTTCCCGTACACCGTGCATATCAGGATCTCAGCGAGGAACAGAGGGAATTGTTGTGGCGTGGAGATAAGGACTTGTATGGGATAGATGATTTTTTCCGTTTCGTGGAGGAGCAGACTTACAAAATTCAATACCGGGTTCTGCTTTCTCGCTACCGGGGTAGAACAACCTGCCCCGATTGTAAGGGCACTCAGCTGCGCCGTGATGCCAATTATGTGAAAATTGGCGGTAAATCAATAACTGATTTGGTACTTATGCCCGTGGATGAGGCTCTTGCTTTTTTCGAGCAACTTTCACTCAATGAACATGACACCAAAGTGGGCGGCCGCCTGCTCACGGAAATCAGAAACCGCCTGAAGTTTCTGTGTGATGTGGGCTTGGGTTATCTTTCACTTAACAGGCGTTCGAATTCACTTTCGGGCGGAGAAAGTCAGCGGATTAATTTGGCCACATCCTTGGGAAGCAGCCTCGTGGGAAGTCTGTATATTCTGGATGAGCCCAGTATAGGTTTGCATTCGCGCGATACGGAAAAATTGATTTCTGTATTGGAACACCTCCGCGATTTGGGAAATACCGTGGTGGTGGTAGAGCATGACGAGGATATCATGAGCCGGGCCGATTACATCATCGACATGGGTCCGGATGCGGGACGCCTTGGCGGAGAAGTGGTGTACAGCGGATCTGCCGAAGGTGCGTTGGCCTGCCGCAAGGGATACACGGGAGATTATCTGAGCGGAAGAAAGAAAATTGAGGTGCCCCACAAACGAAGGAAATGGAAGAATAGCATAACCTTGCACGGAGCCAGGGAAAACAACCTGAAAAACCTTACGGTGCAGTTTCCTTTGGAGGTACTTACTGCCGTTACGGGGGTGAGCGGATCAGGCAAAACGACTTTGGTAAAGCAGGTCTTATATCCCGCACTGATGAAGCATTTCGGCAGTTTCGGCGATAAAGGCGGTTCCTTTGATAAATTGGAGGGGAACTTTTCAAGGATAGAAGAGGTGGAGTTGATTGATCAAAATCCGATCGGCAAATCTTCCCGATCCAACCCGGTGACTTACCTTAAGGCATACGATGAAATTCGCGCATTATATGCGAATTTGCCTCAGGCAAAACATGACGGGCTCAAACCGGCGCATTTTTCATTCAATGTACAGGGTGGCCGATGCGATGTGTGCGAAGGCGAGGGTACGGTTACCATTGAGATGCAGTTTATGGCCGATGTTACGTTGGTGTGTGACAATTGCAAAGGCAAACGTTTCAAAGAGGAAGTGCTCAACATTCAATATCGAAATCAGCACATTTCGGATGTGCTGGAAATGACGGTTGAAGAAGCTATTGCTTTTTTCGGGGAGGATACGGCATCCGGAGGAACTAAAATTGCCCAAAAGTTGAAGCCCTTGGCGGATGTGGGATTGGGATATATCAAATTGGGTCAGGCATCCGCCACGCTTTCGGGTGGTGAGGCGCAGCGCGTAAAATTGGCTTACTTTCTTTCAAAAGGTGTGAACGAAGGTCGTAAATTGTTCATCTTTGATGAGCCTACCACCGGGTTGCATTTTCAGGATATTCACAAGCTGTTGGCTGCTTTTGATGCGTTGATTGAAAAAGGCCACAGCATTCTGGTGATAGAACACAACCCTGATGTGATTAAGTGTTGCGACTGGGTGATTGATTTGGGCCCCGAAGGAGGAAAAGCCGGTGGACAGGTGGTGTTTGAAGGCACTCCGGAAGAATTGATTAAAAATAAGAAATCCCATACGGCCCGCTATCTGGCTGAAAAAATTCGGAAGTAAAGAAGGGTTTTACGAATGATCGGTTTGCCTTGATTTTCGGAGAGAGTGTTTGATGGTTTGCTCAAAAAAAAATACATTCGTGGTATGAACGCTTTACTTGCACTTTTAACGGCAGTCTCGGTTTCTTGGTCTCAACCCGTTTGGAAACTGTACTCATCTACACCTGAGTTGGATATTCTGTATCTGGAACAGGATTGTCATGATGAGGTAAACGGCTTACATCGGACGTACGTGTTTTTAAAAATCATAAATAAAACCGATACAGCGCTGGAATTGACTTGGCTTACCGAGCGCTATGCGGGGGGAATCTGTAAAACCTGCGGTAAAGAGGAATACCGCCAAAAGTTGGTTGTGGATGCGGGCGCCGAAATTTCGGCATCGTGCGAACAACCGAATAAACCGCTCATGATTTTTAAAAAACACCTAGATCTGCCTAATTCTTCCGAATTGGAGCGGTTTGAACTCGGCGATTTTCGGGTTAAAAAAGTAGGCAATCAGTAGACCCCTGCCTTTTTAATTTTCACTTCCTCCCCGTTTACGAACGTTTTTTCAGAAAGCACCTTTCCGTTCTTGTCGTAAAATACCCATTTGCCGGTTTTTATTCCGTTTTTGTAATAGCCTTTTACCTGCGGGTTGGCGTTGGGATGAAACCGGATAAATTCTCCTTCATACACATCGTTTTTGATGGTGTAAAATGCCGCGGGTGATCCGTGTTGGTAATAGGTTTCCCAGCGGCCGAAACGTTTTCCTTCTTTGTAACTTCCTTTTTCCGTGACTCCGCCGAATTCATAATAATCGGTGCTCGGTCCATTTTTTAAGCCGTTTTTGTAGGTGATTTCGCTTTTTATTTTTCCGTTTTTATACCAATGTTTCCAAAGCCCCGTCTGAAAGCCTTTTTCGTAGAGTACCTCGTAACGCGGGGCTCCATTTTCATAATATCCTTTCCAGACTCCATGCATGCTGCCATGCACAAATTCACCTTCATCTTCTGTCTGACCGTTTTCGAAGTATGAAATGAAATAACCGTGTTCGGTTCCGTCGCGGAAATTTCCTTTGTGTTCGGTTTGGCCGTTCTCAAACCAGAATTCCCATTCACCGTGTTTTTTATCCATCCGGAAGGGGCCTTTTTTCCATTTGTGGCCTAAACTGTCCCAATACATCCAGAGGGAATCCCGCAGGTCATTTTTGTAAAATCCTTCATATTGTTTGATGCCGCCTTTCCAGTATTGAACCCATTTTCCGTTTCGTTTATCGTTGCTGAATTCTCCCTCAAGATCCACTTCACCGTCCGGAAAATACCAGGTCCATTTTCCTGTTTTTTGGCTGTCGGCATATTCGTAAACGCCTTCCGGTTTTCCGTCTGCATAAAAGGTGCACCAGCTGCCGTGGGGTTTATCATTTTTATAATTTGCCAATTCCATGACACGGCCGTTTTCATAATACTGCGTCCATAATCCCTCACGCATGCCGTTGAGCCGCTTGCCGCGTATTTTAATGGAGCCGTTTTCAAACCAGGTCCAGGTGCTGTCGTTCTCCTGATTGATGAGGCTTCGCCGGTTTCCGTTTTCATACCAATACTGCCAGGTTCCCACCGGTTTATCTGCCTCGTATTTTTCAACGGAAAGCGGTTTTCCGTTTTCGAAGAATTTTTTCCATTCTCCCGTTTTAAGCCCCCGGTCGTAATAGATGATTTGTTCGGGCGTTCCATCAAGAAAATAACTTTCCCATTTTCCGTGTTTTTTTCCATCGGCAAATTCGCCTGTTTCGGCTACTTTACCCGTGTTTCCGTAACTGGTCCAGCGCCCCGTTTTTACCCCGTTCAGCTCGGTTCCTACCATTTCCGTTTTCCCGTCGGGATAATAGCTTTCGTACTTCCCGCTGATTTGGTCGTGTTTGGACTTTGGCTTGCCGTCTTCGAAATAGGTTTTCCAAATTCCAGTGGGCTTTCCGGCATCATCATACATTTTTTCGTATTCCACATTTCCGTTCGGGAAATAAGAGATCCAACTTCCTATGGGAGTTCCGTTTTTGTATTCTCCCAGTTGGGCCTTTTTGCCGTTTTCATGTCCGTATTGCCACTTCCCGTTTTCTTTTCCTTCGGCATATTGGCCTTTGGCCTTCATTTTCCCGTTGGCATACCATTCCTGCCATTTACCGGCGGGTGTACCGTTTTCGTCAATCACCCCGTCAATCATGGGCTTATTCTCCCCATAATACACTTTGTATGTGCCATTCACGAAATCTTCGATTTTTTGCACGGTCCCGTCGCTGAAGTATTGTACCCAGAGTCCTTCCTTTTTATCGTTTCCGAAATATCCCTCCGAAAGGAGATTCCCGTTTGGATGCCACATGAGCCATTTGCCTTCCCGTAATCCGTTGCTATAGAAAAATTCACCTGATTTTGTTCCCCCGGGGTGATAACTGATCTGTTTTCCATGGGGCAGATTATCTTTCCATTGTTCTTTCGATTTCAGTTTTCCCGAAGGAAAATAGTCCAGCCAGGTACCTTCTTTTTTTCCGTTTTTAAGGGTTCCCTTCACCATCAACCGGCCGGTTTCAAAGTAAATTTTCAGACTTCCTCGGGAATAATCGGTTTCTGATTTCAAAACCCCGTTCAGGTAAAACTCTTTCCACAGCCCTATTTTTTTGTCTGCTTTGTAAATACCTTCCGCGCTTACCGATCCGTTTTTGTAGAATTCCGTCCATAAACCTTCTTTTTTTCCATCCATAAGCATGCCTTCCGCCCGTGTGCGCCCGTCATCATACGTTTCGGTGGTTTTCTGGGCCTGCACCCCTGAAAGCAGAACCGAAAGACAAAACAACATCAGCCAGAGGGATTGAATAGGAGGGACGCTTCTTACACGGTATGTTTTCATGGATAGTTCGTTGTTGTGGACAATTGTAGAAAACTTGTTCAATAGTCAGGCAAAAATGCACAATAACGGGTTGGAAAATCGGTTACTATTGTGTGAGTTACTGACAGGTTGATGCTTATGAATATCGGCAGTGGAGATCTTATCATTGCGGCGCCTTTTATGGATGATCCTTTTTTCAAGAAAACGGCTGTTTTGCTCGCCGATTATTCGTCAACGGGCTCTTTAGGATTTATTATGAATCGCATCACCAACCTGAAATTGGCTGATCTGCTGGAAGACATTCATTTTGATTTGCCCGTTTTTTACGGAGGTCCCGTGGGCAACGAAAGTGTGTATTATATACACAATCTGGGGAACAGGGTGCAAGGTTCGGCCGTTATCCTGCCCGGCTTATTTTGGGGAGGCGATTTTGAAGCGTTAAAAACACTTTTAAACACAGGTCTTGCCTCCG
>CAYYRB010000041.1:15891-22056 GCA_964473995.1 uncultured Candidatus Competibacteraceae bacterium
TGGGGAGGCGATTTTGAAGCGTTAAAAACACTTTTAAACACAGGTCTTGCCTCCGAAGATTCGGTGCGATTTTTTGCCGGATATGCCGGTTGGGAACCGGGTCAGCTGGAGGCAGAATTTGAGGCCAAGTCTTGGGCCCTGGATCGTGTAGGATCTGATCAATTGCTTGAAATTCCTCACGGAGACGATTTTTGGCGAAGGCGGATAAAAAAAAATAAAGACTACGCTCTTTGGAGCAATTTTACCGATACGCCGCATTTAAACTGAAAATTTGGCAGAATTTTTAACTTCAATCCAAAAAAACAATCTCGGCACGGGAATTGTCCACTTTAAACAAGTAAATTAAAAAGTCATGATTATTCTTATCGGTGTTTTTTTTATGCTCATCAGTCTCCTGGTGGGCTGGAGGCTCAGAAGCCGTTTTAATGAATATGCTCAAATTCCGTTACAATCGGGTATGTCGGGCAAGGAAGTAGCGGAGAAAATGCTTCGCGACAGTGGATTGAGCGACGTGAATATCACCTGTGTTCCGGGTCAGCTTACCGACCATTACAACCCGATGAACAAAACCGTGAACCTGAGTCCGGATGTATACGGAGGGCGCAGCGTTGCCGCGGCAGCAGTAGCTGCCCACGAATGTGGTCATGCCGTTCAGCATGCGGTTGCTTATCGTTGGTTGAATTTTCGTACGGCCATGGTGCCCGTTACTCAGGTAAGTTCCCAAATTATGAATATAGTTTTCATCGGAACCATGTTTTTGGGTTTTGCCTTTCAGGGTGCCGCCATGAGTGCCATGTTGTACGTTATCGTAGCCTGTCAGGCCATCATTACTGCATTTGCATTGATTACACTTCCCGTGGAGTTCGATGCTTCCAAACGTGCCTTGCTATGGCTGAACGGTGCGGGAATTACCGGCGGTGCTGAGCATGAAAAGGCGGCTCATGCGCTCCGTCTGGCAGCAACCACGTATGTGGTGAACGCATTGTATGCCGTAACCATGTTGATATATTTTATTCTCCGCCTTTTGGGAGACAGACGCTAAGGATTGTTTTTATTCCTTGTTCCCGTAATCGGTTAAAAATCGGTTACGGGAATTTTTTTTCCGCGGTTTTCCGTCATTTTAGCCGGCACCGCTGCCTGAATTTCCTCTTTCAACGCTCCCAACAGGGCGTATTTCACAAAGTGTTTTCCCGTTACCAAGCTGATTTCCCGCATAGGCTCAGGCTGCTTAAAATAGCGCACCATCTTCATCTGTTTCATCGGAAAGTCCTTTACCGAAAGCTCGGGCAATAAGGTGTACCCTTCATTCAGTTCCACGAGTCTTTTCAGCGTCTCGATACTTCCAGCCTCGTAGGAGAAATTTCTATTTTCGTTTTTTGTGTCCCCTTCCCTGCAAATCTGCAGCACCTGGCTCCTAAAGCAATGTCCTTCGTTCATCATCCATAAATCGCTTTTTTCCAAATCTTCCTGTTTCACCACATTTTTTTTGAACAAGGGATGGGAGGGAGATACATAGGCTACGAACGGCTCAAAATAAACGGGAGTTTCTGCCAGTTCTGCATCGGGTGGGGGGGTAGCCATCAATCCGCAATCCAATTCATCGCTTTTTAGTTTATCAAGAATGACCGAGGTGGTGAGTTCGCTGATCTCAAGTCTCAGCTCCGGGTATTTTTCCCCTATGGGTTTGATGAAAAGAGGAATCAGGTAGGGTGCAATGGTGGGGATGATTCCCAGCCTGAGTTCGCCGGATGTATTGTTTTTTTCGGCCTGTATGATGTCTGAAATCCGGCCGGCTTCGCGAAGTACGATTTTTGCCTGTTCCAGAACGGGTTTACCCTGCGGTGTAACCCGGATGGGCTGAGAGGATCGGTCAAATAGTTTTATCCCCAGTTCATCCTCCAGTTTCTGAATCTGCATGCTTAATGTGGGCTGCGTAACAAAACGCTTTTCGGCAGCTGCCACGAAGGATCCGTGCATCTCCAGCGCTACGGCATATTCCAGTTGGGTGAGTGTCATTTTCGGCGATGTTTTTTTCAGGTCAAATTTTCGGTAGAATCAGCTTACCTATGTTATTTGGACTACCCATTTTTAAAGAAGAAAGGTTTGAATTATCGGTCTTATGATGAATTGAATGATGAGAATGGCGGTCAGGTTCATCCAGATTCCGGCCTTGATCATTTGGCCCATGGTTACTTTTCCGCTGCTGAATACCACGGCATTCGGAGGTGTGCTGATCGGAAACATAAAGGCGCAACTGGCGGCAAGTGTAACCGGGATTCCAAGCATTATTGGGTTTAATTCGCCCGCATCTGCAATCCCGAAAACTACCGGAATAAAGATGTTTACCAAGGCTACATTACTCATGAGTTCCGTTGCAAACAGGGCTGTAAGGCTTAGAATGAGTATAAGGGAAAAGGAGCTCATTTCGCGGTTTCCCGTAAGCCATTCTCCCGTCGCGCTGACGATTCCCGTGGATTCCAGTCCTGCGGCCAAGCTCAGCCCTCCTCCGAATAGGATGAGAATACCCCATGGGATTTCTTTGGTGTCTTCCCACGCCAGAGATGTTTTCCAGGTTTTTAAATCAAATGGAATACAAAACAAAAGCACTCCTCCCAGTATGCTGATCACATGGTCGGTAAGTCCGGTAAATCCGGTGGTTCGAATGATGCTGTCTTTATACACCCAACATCCTACGGTAAACAGAAAAATGGCGATGGTCAGGCGTTCGCCGCCATGGATTTTTCCTAGTTCCCGAAGGCGTTGCTCAATCAGTCCTTCCGCAGTTCGGGTGGAAATTTGTTTGAGCGGAAAAAGCACTTTTCCCAGAAGAAAAATCATGCAGAGCAGCATCAGCAAGGCAAAGGGAATGCCTACGGGCAACCATTGCGAGAAGGAAAATGTTTGTCCGTACCGTTCGGCGTAAAGGCCTGCGAATGCAACGTTTGGCGGAGTTCCGATCAGGGTGGCAGTTCCGCCTATGCTGGCGGAATAGCCTATGGTGAGCATGAGCACGGTGGCGAAATGATTTTTCCCTTCTTGTCCGGTTTTTTGAATTACCGATATGGCAATGGGTATCATCATCAATGCCGCCGCCGTATTGCTGATCCACATACTGATGAATGCCGTGGCAAAAGCGAACCCGGCTATCAGACTGAAGGCATTTTTGTTGAGGTATTTTAAAATGTGCAGGGAAATACGTTCATGCAGGTGCCATTTTTGCATGGCGCCCGCAAGCATAAAACCGCCGAGAAAAAGAAAAACGATGGGGCTTGAGTAGGGAACGAGTGCCTGCTTTACCTCAAAAACGCCCGTGAGCGGAAAAATGATGGGCGGAAGGAGTGCGGTTACCGCCAGATCAACCGCTTCAAACGACCACCAGATGATCATCCATGCGGCAAGGCCGAGTACGTAGGACGCTTTAGAATCCAGCCCTTCCGGATGAAGCCGGGAAAGAATCAGGAACAAGAACGGACCCAGTAAAAAGCCGATTTTTTTCCGCATTCGTTAATTCTGATGTTTGATAAAGAGCCGGCGAAAATTTCCGCAAGTAAATACGTAGGCTCCTGCTTTCAGGTCGGAAATATTTACGATTTCTGCGTCGGTGAACAGATGCCCTGACAGTATCGTAGTCCCTGCCATATTTTTTAGATTGAAGGGTCCGTTCAAATTTCTGATGCTGATGAAATCAATTCCCGGATTTGGGAAAATGTCCGGCACGACGGAAGAATGGGATGATAACTCGCCCAGGGTGTAATTTATGGTGATTGAAATCTGGGAAGAACATCCGTCCGCACCCGTGGCTGTAGCTGAATATACGCCCGGTGCCAAGCCGGATGCGGTAAGCCCGGTTTGTCCATTACTCCAGACGATTTCTACCGGTGTGGCTCCTCCTATGAGTTCAAGCGTGACTGACCCGTCGGCGGAATTCGGCCCTGATGCAGGTTGGTATTGTTGGGTAAGTAGTTGAATTTTATCGTGCCGCATGGGTTCAAAAAAACCACGCATGTCGAGTATGGCGTATTGGGCGCAGTTGAAGTGGTCTAATTGATCATCCACATTATGAATGGATAGGTTTTGCGCCCCGGCATTCTGCATGTAGCTGTGAGCCTTTATTGAATTAATATAGGATACCTGCTCGTCTGCGCTGCAGTAAAGGAATCTCACGGGCGCCTCCGGTAACCAACGGTATACATCATTTTCTTTCAGGAGAACGCGCAAAATATGAGTGGAATCAGTAGAAAAGGTATCCAAAACTTCAGGCTTGACGATCAATTTAGGGGGATTCGCACCCATCTGATTCATCTTGTTTCCCACCCAATTGTTGCTGTAAGTTCCGCTGGTCCAAACCGGCAAAAGGGTATCATAAGGGGCAACGATGGCGGTGGATAAATCAGGGTAAATGTTATACACCTCGCGGTAGGTCATAATTACCATGGGCAGATACTCCGGATTGGAATAAGGCTCGTTGCTCAAAATCAGATCACGCATCACTTCTGAAAGACTGTAAGGTCCCGACATGGGAACAGATGCAGTTACCTGAAATTCCAACGGATGATTCTCCTGTAGGTATTTGTGTGTGCCCAAAGCGGCATGTCCGCCCTGGCTATAGCCGGTTAAGAAAACCTGCCCGTTGAGTGCCACATTCAATTGCTGGCAAATTTCCCGACCGGCCCGTATCATGTCTCGCGAGGCTGTAGCTTGTGATTCATAATGCACATAAGGGTGAATGCCAGGAGAGGCTCCCAAGCCCAGATAATCCGGCATCACGGAAACATACCCGTCGGCAGCCATCGCCACGCCGATGATGTATTCTCCTAAAAGGTTAGACGGAGCAGCTGTTTTTTTCAGAATCGTGCCGTGCATGTAGGCGATTAATGGCGATGCGCAGGTTTTGTTTTTTGGAATGCATAACAATCCGGAAGCAACGGTGGGTGTAGTGCCATCATAACTTACCGTGTTATAAACAACACGGTACACGTCTACCCCATGACTTTGTGGAAGTATCGCACCGGGAAGGTCCTCGGCATTGTAAAAACTGTCAAGTTGGTTTTGGTTGAGCGAAAGCTCAAGTGAATAGGACACCATTACCTGGGCTCTTGCCGGTAAATGGGAGAGCACAAAAAATGCAGTCGTGCTGATTAAAGTAAAAAGTTTCATGTGCAGGGGAGTAATTTTTATCAAATATAAAATTATTGTTTTCACTTTTGCGTTGGGCTTAGGATGAATCAAAACAATCAAATAACCTTAGAAGGCAAAAACGGAAACTATGTGTTTTCGCCGGCCGAACCGCTGAGTAAAAACGGGCGTTTCGGCAGTGTTTTTAAGGGGTATGAAAGTTCCGACGGCAACCCGGTTGTCATCAAATACTATGCACCTTCACGCACTTCTGCAGCAAGCGAATTTCGGTTTAAAACGGAGGCGCTTTATCATTTCGGCCGCCCGGATATTCAGGATGCATTGGATTTTATTCAAAATGAGAAGGGGTTATTTCTGGTGAAAAAATTCATTCCGGGAAAGTCCCTGAAATCAGTAAACCCGGTCGGCATTTCTTTCCAGGAGTTGAAAGAGGGAATTTTAAAGTTGTTGGATACCCTTGATTTTATTCATAATAAGGGGATTATTCATGCGGATATTAAACCGGCGAATATCATTTGGCCCGAGACGGAGGGGATTCTTCCAGATCGGCCTGTTTTGATTGATTTTGGTTTGGCCCGTTGGAATAAGCTCACCTATTCCGATTCCTTGTACAGTTTTATATACGGATCCCCCGAACAGGTTTTGGGAATGGGCGAAAGAATAGGACCTTGGAGCGATTTTTTCTCTCTGGGAGTTGTCATGTATGAAGTTATCCGGGCAGAGCCGGCCTACGATTTTGGGGATAGGGAAAATCTTCCTGCCTGGCTGGAACAGGCCCAGGTGGCATTGCCCTTTCAACCCGATGAACGGATTCCCAAAGAATGGTTTGATGTTATTTCATTTTTATGCGATAAACCGCGCTTCCGAAAACCGCCGGCTTCCTATTCCTCAATGGAAAGGATGAATATTATGGATGATTGTATCGCCAGGCGGCCGGCGGATGCCGCAAGCCTAAGGCCTCTGATTCAATCACTGGGGACTGATTATAAACGGAAGAAGCGTTGGCGTTTTTTTGGACTATGAGTGTAA
>CAYYRB010000042.1:0-21701 GCA_964473995.1 uncultured Candidatus Competibacteraceae bacterium
CTACTCCACCGTCACACTTTTGGCCAGATTCCTGGGCTGGTCTACGTTGCAGCCGCGCATAACCGCGATATGGTAAGCCAAAAATTGCAGCGGAATGGTGGTGAGCACGGGTGAAAAAGCATCTTCCGTTTCCGGTATTTCCAGCACGTGGTCGGCCATGCCTTTCACCACTTCGTCGCCCTCGGTTACCACGGCAATGATTTTTCCTCCGCGGGCCTTCACTTCCTGAATGTTGGACACAATCTTATCGTAATGACCGCTACGGGGCGCAATGACGATCACGGGCATGTTCTCATCGATGAGGGCAATGGGCCCGTGTTTCATTTCTGCCGCGGGATATCCTTCGGCATGTATGTAGGAGATTTCTTTCAGTTTCAACGCGCCTTCCAGCGCTACCGGGAAATTAAATCCGCGTCCCAGATACAGGCAGTTCGATGCATGCATATACACCTCGGCCACTTTCTTCACGGCATCCTCGGTTTTAAGGGCTTTCTCCACCTTGGCCGGAATGTTGTACAACTCATTGATCATCCGGAAATATTCCGATCCCTGTATGGTTCCTTTTTTGTTGGCCAAAAACAGCGCGATCAGCGAGAGTACCGTCACCTGGGCAGTAAATGCCTTGGTAGAGGCCACCCCGATTTCCGGGCCGGCATGGGTATAGGCACCCGCATGGGATGCGCGCGCAATGGAGGATCCCACCACATTGCATATACCGAAAATAATGGCTCCTTTTGACTTGGCAAGTTCAATTGCAGCCAGGGTATCGGCCGTTTCTCCCGATTGGGACACGGCAATCACGATATCGCCTTCCGAAATGACCGGATTGCGGTAGCGGAATTCGGATGCGTATTCCACTTCCACGGGAATGCGGGCGAATTCTTCAATAAGGTATTCACCCACCAGCGCGGCGTGCCAACTGGTGCCGCAGGCAATGATGATGATGCGGTTGGCCCGCAGCAGGGCTTTTTCATATTCAACCAAACCCGCCATGGAAATTCGGCCTGTATCGGGATCAAGCCTTCCGCGCAGACTGTCGAAAATAGAGCGGGGCTGTTCGAATATTTCCTTGAGCATAAAGTGCTCATATCCACCTTTTTCCAAGGCTTCCAGTTCCAATTCCAGTTGTTGGATGAACGGGGTAATCACTTTATTGCGTATGGTACGGATTTCGGGCGCTTTGCCTCGCTCCAGGACGGCATACTGTTCATCCTCCATGTAAATGACATCCTTCGTGTATTCTACGATAGGCGTGGCATCCGAAGCAATGAAGAATTCATCTTTGCCCAGACCGATCACCATAGGACTTCCCTTTTTGGCGGCAATCAATCTATGCGGTTCCAGGTTCGACATGACCACGATGGCATACGCGCCTACTACTTCATTGAGCGCAAGTCGTACGGCCTCTTCAAGCGAAACTTTCTCGTTGGAGCGTATGTGATCGATCAGGTTTCCGAGCACCTCCGTGTCTGTCTGGCTTTTGAACTGTATGCCCCGTTTTTCCAAACCTTCCTTCAGAATGGCATAATTTTCAATGATGCCGTTGTGGATGATTACCAGATCTTCCGAGTCGGAAAGGTGGGGGTGTGCATTTTCATCGCTTGGCGGTCCGTGGGTGGCCCAACGCGTATGACCGATACCCATGGTTCCTGAAATGTCTTTTTGGGCGGCTTCCGCTTCCAATTCAGACACTTTTCCTTTCTTTTTGTACAACCTGATTCCCTGATTCATCAGGGCCACTCCCGCGCTGTCGTATCCGCGGTATTCCAGTCGTTTTAAGCCTTTAATGAGAATAGGGTAGGCTTCGCGGGATCCGATGTAGGCAACAATTCCGCACATAGGTGTTTATTGTAGTTTGGTGTAATAAATCCGTAAACGCATCCGGTTGGTCAGGCGGTCGGTTCCCATAAGAGCCACACGATTTCCGCGGGTTTGTTTATTGGCCGATTCCAAAACGAGTGTATCGTTGGATGTGAGGCCCGAAAGGACCGCCTGCACATGCAGCGTGATATTGAACGCGTATTCTTTCCGATCTGCATCGTACACCCCGCCGTTATTTCCCTGCGACTGGACAAAATCCGCCAGATTGAACAGCGAATCTTTTTGAGCGTCATAGCGTGCGAGAAGCAGCTGGGGAGGAACGGGATATTTCCCCGTGAAGGCTTCATCCACCGGGAGTACCAATTCGGCTTTGTTTACTGCGATGGATTTATCGGCATTGAAATTTTTCAGATGCGGAATGAAAATTTTCGTTTTTGCCCCCGAAAGGGGCTGGATAAGGGCATTCTGCTCACCGGAAACCGGTGTGTTGAAATTGGTGAAAGGAGGGAGTGCGTAAACGTAATTATGCTCGTGGCGGGTAACCCATACAGAATTATCCGGATTCACCACCATATTGATGCGGGATGTATCGTTGTAATAGACGGTGAGTCTGGATCCGTTCGCCGGAGGAAGAAGGTATAAAAAGCCACCTGCACCATATTGGTCGGCAGGCGTAACTTTCAGGTAAAGGCCTTTGAAATAATCTAAAAATAAATCGGTGGAAGAAAAGGCAGAGGAGCTACCCGTAAGCAGCGCCGTACCGAAAGAATTATTGAGTTTTATGCGGATGTGTGGGGCTTCGTTTATGCCATCCACTTTCACCGAATCGAAGGGGTTGCCCAAAATACTTCCCGACCCTACGGGGGCTGGGTCAACGGTAAAATTGCGTGTGCTGAAGTAGCCGGCTCCCGCACCGGTTTGTACGGTGAGTTTATCCAAAAGACGGTACACGTTTACACGAATCAATCCTTTGTATTTGCCGATGTCTCCAAAGTGCGTCGGGTTACCGAAGCGAATGCGGAGCACCACGGAATCCACCTGATTCACCCCTGTAAGGCCGGAAGAAAATACCTGGTTGAGGGCAAAATTGAGATAAAGGGAAGAAGTAGTGATGCCGAAATAGGGATCAAAGAAGCTGCCGAAAGGGGCCAGGGATGTTCTGTCTGTGCGCAGGGAGTCCTCTCTTACGGTGATGGCTTCAAGAGAAAGGGTGTCCGTAAATTCTGAGCCGATGGTTCCGCCCACTACGCCGATATCCGAGCCTATGTCATCGGTGGGTTTGCGGCATCCCGAAAAAGGGAGTGAGAGAATGCCCGCAGCTAGAATGATTTTAACGAGGTGGTGTTTCATTGATATCAAAGGAAATCCGCAAGAAGTTGTTCTTGCAGGTGCAAAGTAACTCTTTTAACACAATTATTCGGCAGGTATTGCCGCTTCCTGCAGAATTTCCTGATAAAAGCGATGGAAATCATCCATGTAATTCTCCCCGAAAGAAGTTTCAAAGTTGGGCTTACCTGACTTGGCGATGTACTTGACTACTTCTTTATCAGTAAAATCGGCACTGCGAATCACCGCATCCGCATATTCTATTCCCCCTTTGAGCACGGAAGGGAAATCGGGTGTTTTTCCAACCGAGGTAAGATGATTGCCTTCTATCCCCTCTACGGCCTTAATCACATAATCTTGATGAAGAGATCCGGGGAAGCGGTCGTTTTCGTACACGGAGAAAATGATTTTTGCACCCGAAAAGATAGGATCGTTTTTAAACACGGTCTTCAGGTAAAAAGGGACGAGCGAAGTCATCCAGCCATGGCAGTGTACGATGTCGGGAGACCACCCCAGCTTTTTTACCGTTTCCAGTACTCCTTTGCAAAAGAAGATGGATCGCTCATCATTGTCGGCAAAGAAATCTCCCTTGTCGTTGATTAGCGTATGCTTTCTTTGAAAAAACTCTTCATTATCAATAAAGTAAACCTGAATACGCCCGGACGGTATGGAGGCTACTTTAATAATGAGGGGCTGATCGGTGTCATTTACGATGATATTCATCCCCGAAAGCCGGATAACTTCGTGGAGTTGATGCCTGCGCTCATTGATGCACCCGTAACGGGGCATAAAATTTCTGATTTCCCATCCACGCTCCTGCATTCCCTGCGGGAGCTCGCGGGAGATTTTGCCCAACAAGGTTTCCGTCTGCATGTACGGAACCATTTCATGTGTGATATACAATACCCTACTCTTCTCCATAATGTCTAATTAATGAAATTTTCTTGAGATTAGTTCGGCATGACGCCTGATCAGATTATTACCGCGCGGATTATTCATTCCAAACACACTGCAAAATTAACACAATTATCCCGAAGTTTCAAAATAATCAATTACTTTGCCCGCTTTACCACGGGTAAAATAGTAACAAAAGACGAATCAACTCTCTGATAGTATTCATTTTAATGATTATTTTCCAGACAGCGGCGGAATTTAGGGATTTCAGATCGAAACGGGATTTTAAACGGCCGCTCGGGTTTGTTCCTACTATGGGTGCGTTGCATGAGGGCCATATCGCCCTGCTTGAAAAAGCAAAAAATGAAAATGCGTCCACGGTGGTAAGTATCTTCGTCAATCCGCTTCAGTTCAATAATCCGGCCGATTATGCCAATTATCCCGTAGATACGGAAAACGATATTCGCCGGTTGAGGGAAGCCGGTGCCGATTTCCTTTTTCTGCCTGAAAAACAGGAGTTGCTTCGGAATCATAAAACACGGGTTTTTGACCTGGGTTTTTTGGATACCGTGATGGAAGGCGCCTTCCGGCCCGGCCATTTTCAGGGCGTAGCCAATATTGTCAGCCTTTTGTTTGATGTGGTGCAGCCTGATAGGGCCTACTTCGGGGAAAAAGATTTTCAGCAACTGGCCGTGATTCGGCATATGGTGCGTTCAAATCAACTGCCGGTGGAGATCATAGGATGCCCCACCGTGCGTGAAAAGTCCGGATTGGCCTTGAGTTCGCGAAACAGGAGGCTTAGCGAGGAAGAAAAAGAAAAGGCAGCCCAAGTATCCCGATTTATTCTTGCTTTGGGGGAGCATTATCCCGGGAATACTCCTGTGGGCCTCATAAGAAAGGATTATGAAATCCTCCTGCAGGAACTTGATTTTTTACCTGATTATTTTGAAGTATGCCGCACGGATACCTTGGAATCGTTGGCTGCTTTTTCGCCCGAGCAAAAAGCAACCGTATGCATCGCCTACCATGCCGGTGCGGTGCGTCTGATTGATAATTGCAGTTATCCCGTTTTATCCTAATTTTGCCCCGCTATGCTGGTTACCGTATTAAAATCAAAAATTCACCGTGTCACCGTTACCGAAGCCGATTTGGACTATATAGGCAGCGTAACCATTGATCAGGATCTGATGGATGCCGCCGGATTGCTGGAAGGGGAGCAGGTTCATGTATTTAACTATACCAACGGTGAGCGCTTTATTACCTATACCATTCTGGGTGAAAGAGGTTCGGGTGTTATCTGCTTAAACGGGCCGGCTGCAAGAAAGGTGAGCGTAGGTGACCATGTCATCATTGTGGCTTATGCCTCCATGACGCCCGAAGAAGCCAAATCCTTTAAGCCGATGGTGGTATTCCCCGATACATCCACCAATCGCATCAGAAAGGCGTGAGCGAAAAAAAAATTGAATTTGCGAAAATAGCGGCCTTTATCGTGCTGGGCTTTTTTTTGGCATGGCTTTCCCTGAGGAATCTTCCCTTAAGTCAATTTTTGGATAATGTGCTTTCGGTGAATTTGTGGTGGGGCATACCCGCCCTAGGCATCGGTCTGCTGAGTCATGTCATTCGTGCCCTGCGCTGGAATATGCTCCTGGAGCCGGCGGGTTATCGGGTTAAGCCCTTGAACGCGTTTATGGCCGTCATGTCCGGCTACCTGATTAATCTCGCGTTGCCCCGTACGGGAGAAATTGCCCGATGCGGACTTGCTTCGCGTTACGATAAAGTGCCCATGAATGTGGGTGTGGGAACCGTAGTGGCGGAAAGAGTCGTGGATATGATCATTCTCTTGCTGCTTTTCGGACTGAATTTCCTAATCGGATATGCGCAGCTGCGTGACTATATCTTCGAAAAATTCTGGATGCCCATTTCCGGGAAAATCACTCCCGGTATTTTTATTGCCGGCGTTCTCCTTTTTTGTCTGTTCGTTTTAGGGGCCTGGGGATACTTCAGAGTCAGAAGCAAACAAAAAAAGGAGAAAAAGAAAAATCTGTTGGACGGATTTGTTGACGGGTTGAAAAGCGTGGCTCAGGTCCAGCGGCCTGTGCTGTTCATCATCGTATCTCTGTCCATCTGGCTTTGTTATTTTCTGATGCTGCAAGTGGCCTTTTGGGCGTTTCCCGCAACCGAACAGCTTGGTCCTGCAGCCTGTCTGTCTGTTTTTATTTTCGGCACGTTCGGTATGATTGTGACCCCGGGCGGTATCGGTGCTTATCCGGCCCTGGTGGGCCAAACCTTACTGCTTTACGGCATCGAAGAGTCGGCGGGTATTTCTTTCGGATGGATTGTATGGGGCGCCCAAACGCTGCTTTTTTTGCTTATCGGACCGCTTTCCCTTATCGGATTTCCTATTTTTAACCCTCAAAAAAAACCGTCCCATGATGCGGGAATTGATGCTGAATAAAATTAAAACCGGAGAGGAGGCAGAGCAATATCTTTACCGACTTCGGTTTGCCGAAAAGAAAATCGTGTTCACCAACGGGTGTTTCGATATATTGCACATCGGTCACCTCAGGCTGTTGATGGCTGCTGCCGATATGGGAGACGTGCTCATCGTGGGACTTAACTCCGATGAGTCGGTTAGGCGGCTGAAAGGTCTGGAACGGCCCGTTCACACGCAGGATATCCGAGCCGAACAGTTGGCAACGCTGGTTCCCGTTGATGCCATCCTCATTTTTGACGAAGACACGCCGGAGAATCTGATCCGCCTGATCAAACCCGACGTGTTGGTGAAAGGTGGCGACTATCAGGAGAATACCATCGTCGGAGCCGATTTTGTCAAATCGTACGGCGGCCGCGCGGCCATTTTTGAAACCGTGGGGGATTTCAGCAGCAGCGGAATCATCAAAAAAATTGGTAACTAATAAAAGTTTGTTACTTTTGAGGTTTAAATCCTTGTTAATCATGAAAAATAGTCGCCTGATATTCATCGCATTTACTGCGGGAATTATACTCACTCTAACCTCTTGTCGTAAGCAGATTGAAAACGAAATAGAGGGGTCTTGGAAGAAAGAATCGGGAGTATTATATTCTACCGTAGATGAAGATGAAGCCATCTGGACGTTTCAAGGCGGTAAACTGACCATAAATAACCTCACCTATCCTCTCTATTCTGAAGAAGGCACGTATGAGGTGGTAAGTAAAAATTTTAAAAATTATATACGGGTAGCTGGATTGAATTTGTATATCGGCGAGTCTAATATGAACGGAGACTGGCAAATAATCCAATATCGTAATAATAAATTAACCTTGTCAAAACCAGACAGATCAACAGTGCCTGACCCAGAAAATCCAAGCTACAATATTCCTGCTGGAGATCAGGAGATAGGCAATATTTTGCGGGAGTTCACCCGCATGCAGTAATCATTCATTCATCCCAAATTTCTTCTAGGCATTGGCTCTGCAAAAAGTCAAAAAGGCTTTCTTTTGCCAAAGTTGTGGCTTTCAGGCTCCCAAGTGGATGGGCAAATGCCCTTCCTGCGGCGAATGGAATACCCTCGTGGAGGAAATCATTACCAAAACGGCGGATGTTCCCGGTTTGAGCCTTTCTTCCGAAAGGAAGGGCAAGCCGAAGCCGCTGGCTGATATATCCTCCGATACCGGAGAGCGAACCGATACTAAAGACAGTGAGCTGAACCGGGTTTTGGGTGGCGGCATAGTACCCGGCTCCGTCATCCTGCTCGGGGGCGAACCCGGAATCGGAAAATCTACCCTGCTTCTTCAGACGGCCCTGCGGCTCAATGATAAAAAAGTGCTCTATATTTCGGGCGAGGAAAGCGAAACTCAGATCAAACTGCGGGCCGACCGCATGGAGGATAAAAATGATCACTGTTTGGTACTGGCCGAGAACGGATTGGAAAATATCCTCGCCGTGTGCGAACAGGAAGCTCCTGACCTCGTCATCATCGATTCCATACAAACGCTTCATTATTCCATTGTAGAAAGTTCCCCCGGGAGTATTTCCCAGGTGAGGGAATGTGCCGCGCGCCTTATCCGGTTTGCCAAAGAAACGGGCATTCCCATGGTGTTGGTAGGCCACATCAATAAAGAAGGCAGCATCGCGGGTCCTAAGGTGTTGGAACACATGACCGATGTGGTTC
The DNA here is from genome assembly GCA_964473995.1 of uncultured Candidatus Competibacteraceae bacterium. Lineage (GTDB taxonomy): Bacteria > Bacteroidota > Bacteroidia > CAIKAF01 > CAIKAF01 > JAKRSD01. The sequence continues at coordinate 8,193 of CAYYRB010000042.1, forward strand.
TTCAGTTTGAGGGTGACAGGCATCATCTTTTCCGTATTCTCCGTGCCTCTAAAAATCGGTATGGCAGTACCAGCGAAATCGGTATTTATGAAATGAAAGGTAACGGATTGATGCCCGTTTTGAACCCATCCTCCGTGCTTCTGGGCGATTCTGACTTTCCGTTGAGCGGTACGGCGGTAGGTGCGGCTGTGGAAGGCCAGAGGCCCTTTCTGATTGAAGTTCAGGCTCTCGTGAGTACCGCCGTTTACGGAACGCCGCAGCGGTCTGCCAACGGATTTGATAACCGTCGCCTGAATATGCTGTTGGCCGTTCTGGAAAAACGATGTGGATTTCACCTGGGGGCGAAGGATGTTTTTTTAAACATTACGGGAGGCCTCCGCATCGAAGATCCTGCCATTGACCTAGCCGTGGTTTGTGCGGTTCTCTCCAGCAACGAGGACGTGTGTATTAACCGGCGCTATGTGTTTGCGGGGGAAGTGGGACTTACCGGTGAAATAAGGCCCGTAAACCGAATGGAAATGCGCATTTCTGAAGCTCAAAAACTGGGGTTTGAGAAGATTTTTCTGCCGACGTTGAGTAAAAAAATGCTCCAAGGGTTTAAGCCGGAAATTGAATTGATCGGCATTTCCAAAATTGAAGACCTTTTTCGAAATTTATTGACCTGATTCCGAGGCCATGCATTATCCGGGCAATCTGAAATCAAAACTTCCGGGAGTAAAAACCACTATTTTTACTCGTATGTCAGCCTTGGCGCGTGAAGAAGGGGCATTGAACCTGTCTCAGGGATTTCCGGATTTCGACTGCCCGGAAGAATTAAAAAACGCCTTGGAAAGAGCCCTGAACGAGGGTAAAAACCAATATGCCCCCATGGCCGGATTGCCGGGACTGCGGCAAAAAATTGCCGCAAAAACTGAATTTCTTTACGGGGCAACCTACGATCCCGAAACTGAAATTACTGTCACTGCAGGAGCCACACAGGCTATTTTTACGGCCATTTCCGCACTCATCAGGCCGGGCGATGAAGTCATTCTGTTTGAACCGGCCTATGATTGCTATGCGCCCGCCGTAGAGTTGGCCGGTGGTATCTGCAAATTCATTTCTTTGGAACCTCCCGGATACAAAATCTCCTGGGATGCCGTTACCAAGTCATGCTCTAAAAATACCCGGCTTATTCTGTTGAATTCTCCACATAATCCCACGGGATCCGTCCTGAACGAAGAGGATATGAAATTTCTTCAAAAACTGGTTTCCGGAACTAATATTGTTATTCTGAGCGATGAGGTTTATGAGCATATCGTATTTGACGGAACGCGCCATGAGAGTATCTGCCGTTACCCCGATTTGGCTATGCGGAGCCTGGTGGTTTCCTCTTTCGGGAAAACGTATCATGTAACCGGTTGGAAACTCGGCTACATCATCGGTCCGGAAAACCTGATGGAGGAATTCAGAAAAGTGCACCAATACAATGTGTTTTGTGTGAGCCATCCCATGCAGGCTGCGGTGGAAGCGTTTTTAGAAAATCGAAATCATTATCTGGAATTACCCTCGTTTTATGAAGCAAAGCGAAACCTCTTTTTGGAATTAATCGCCGGCTCAAAGTTTAAAGCAGTGCCTTCTGCGGGAACCTATTTTCAGAACCTGGATTATTCTGCCCTTTCCGATGAAAGGGATACGGATTTTGCCATCCGGCTGACCAAAGAACATAAGATTGCCTCTATTCCGCTCAGCGTATTTTATAAGGATCGCAAAGATTTTCGCCGGTTGCGCTTTTGCTTTGCCAAATCGGATGATACGCTTAAAAAAGCCGCCGAAATTCTATGCAAAATCTGAAAATTACCCTGGTACAATCTCCGCTTCATTGGGAGAATCCCGAGGCGAACAAACATCTTTTTTTAAAGGAATGGACATTTTCGGAATCCACCGACCTCATTTTACTCCCCGAAATGTTTACGACCGGTTTTTCCATGCAGACTTTGTTGGCGAGGGAAGCGGGAGACACCGCACTGGAAATCTGCCGTACCCTGTCCGAAAAAACCGGAGCCGCCGTGTGCGGAAGTTCTATGTTCGTAACCGAAGAAGGGAAATATGTGAATCGTCTGATTTTTTGGAAGCCTTGCGGTACCTGGGAATTTTACGATAAAAAACATCTGTTCACTTTGGCGGCCGAATCCAATCATTTTACCGCCGGAAATACCCGTCTGGTTGCGGAGTGCAAAGGCTGGAGGATTTGCCCGCTCATCTGCTACGATTTGCGCTTTCCGGTATGGAGTGCACGCACTGCGGAACACAACTACGATTTGCTTATATACACTGCCAATTGGCCCGAAAGACGAAGCCTTGCCTGGAGGCAGTTGCTGAGGGCAAGGGCCGTGGAAAACCAGTGCTATGTGGCCGGAATAAACAGGGTAGGTACCGACGGCAACGGCATGGTGTATGCGGGAGACTCCACCGTGATTGATTATGGAGGGCGTTATGTAAAAAAATTACGTCCTTTTTTGCCCGCAAATGAAACGGTAGAATTAAATGCCGAATCACTCCTTGCCTTTCGTGAAAAACTTCCGTTTTTCAACGATCGGGATGATTTTGAACTGAGATGATAGTGCCTTAAACGGACACCCCCGTATTCTTACAAGGACATGAGATCCGACCCGATATCCGAGCGGTAATAGATGCGTTCGTAACGGATTTTTTCGAGGCTGCGGTAGCATTTTTCTCTGGCTTCGGCGATATCTTTTCCGAGAGAAGTCACGGAGAGTACCCGTCCGCCTGATGTGATCACCCGCTCGTTGTCTTTTTTGGTTCCCGCATGGTATACGAAGCTCTCAGAAACTTCATCAAGACCGTGAATGGGGAAACCGGATACATATTCTTCCGGATAGCCGCCGGCAGCCGCTACTACGGTTACGGCAGTCTGAGCATCTACCTGAAGTTGGGTGTGCTCCAGACGATCTTCCGCTACCGCCAAAAACAAGTCAAGCAGGTCGTTTTTTATTCGCGGAAGCACCACCTGCGTTTCCGGGTCACCCATGCGGCAGTTGTATTCCACCACGAAAGGTTCTCCGCCTATATTCATCAGGCCCACGTAAATAAATCCCTTATACACGATATTTTCCTTTTTCAGCCCCTCAATGGTAGGCTTTACGATCTGGCGCTCCACTTTGGACAGGAAGGTGTCGTCAGCAAAAGGTACCGGGGATACCGCGCCCATTCCTCCGGTGTTCAAACCTGTATCACCTTCTCCGATGCGCTTGTAATCTTTGGCCGTGGGGAGAATTTTATAGGAGTTTCCGTCAGTAAGCACAAATACGCTGCATTCAATCCCACGCATGAATTGTTCAATCACCACTTTATTTCCCGCCTCGCCGAATTTATTTTCTCCCAGCATGGAAGCCAGTTCGCGCTTGGCATCGTCCGGATCATCCAAAATAAGGACACCTTTCCCGGCAGCAAGGCCGTCGGCTTTCAGAACATAAGGCGGTTTAAGCGAATCAATAAATTGAAATCCGGAATACAGAGACTCTTTTTTTATGGTCTTGTAGCCCGCCGTGGGAATGTTGTGCCGGCTCATGAATTCCTTGGCAAAATCTTTGCTTCCTTCCAGCATGGCTCCCTCGGAGGAAGGACCGATGACCGAAATGTGGGCAGTTTCAGGATCGGACAGGAATTCATTGTAAATGCCGTTGACCAACGGAGCCTCCGGACCAACCACAATCATTTCAACTTCACGGGACAGACAGAATTCTTTGATGTCCTTAAAGGTTTTTAAGGCGGGAATTACATTTTCACCGTGCAGGGCCGTTCCCGGATTTCCGGGATTAATAAACAGGCGGGACAGTTTGGCACTTTGGGCGATGCTTCGTGCAAAAGCATGTTCACGTCCGCCGGAACCTAAAAGCAATACATTCATCCGGAATTGATTTCGATGCCCAAAGGTAACATCTATGCCGATACGGGCAAACCGCAGCGACGCTATCCCAATGCTCCGCTCTTAAACTTTTTGAGCGTGAATGAAAACGTGGCTCCCTTACCCGGTTTGCTTCGCACGTTGATGGTTTGCCTGTGGGCTTCCAGAATATGTTTTACGATGGCCAGGCCTAATCCCGTACCTCCTTGGTTTCTTGAACGGCTTTTATCAACCCGGTAAAACCGCTCAAACAAACGGGGTAAATGTTCTTCATCAATACCTGGGCCATCATCGGCCACTTCCGTCAGTACATTTTCATCCATATCGTAAAAGGAGATGCGGGTGTTTCCGTTTGTATTTCCGTAAACAATCGAATTAACCACTAAATTGGTCAGCACCTGCCGGATGTTGTTCACGTCACCGATTACCCAAATGGGTGAATAATTTTCCTTCAGGGAAAGTCTGATGCCTTTTTCTCTGGCCCGTATTTCCTGCAATTCAATCACCTCCCGGGCCATGTCGACAATGTCGAATTTTTCCATCTCCAGTTGTGCGGCTCCGCTTTCCAGCCGGCTTACGGTATCCAGATCCTGAATGAGGTTAATCATACGCTCTATGTTCTTTTCTGCGTTGCGCAGGTAGCGCCGCCTGAGTTCAGGGTCCTGGTCTTCTTCCTCCTCTTCGATCAGAGTACTCACGTATCCCTGCATGTTAAACACAGGCGTTTTCAGTTCATGTGCCAGATTGCCGATGAATTCCCGTCGATAGGCTTCCAGCTTTTTCAGGTCATCGATTTCCCGGCTTTTGTCATTGGCCCATTCCACCACTTCCCTGTTTACATCGGCGATGATATCTTCACCTGTTTCAATCTTTTTTTTCAGCCCGATTTTTTTCGGGCCCAGTTTTAACTGGTAGATGTTTTTGTACACCAATTTAATTTTGTCGTAAATGAACTTATTGACCGTGTAGCGAAACGAAAGGTAGCTCACGGCAAGTGAACTCAAAAAAATGCATACGGGAAAAAGCCAATGGAACGTATCAAAAAAAACAGAAACCAAGGATACACTGATGGCCGTGAGCAACACAGATACCACTCCGGCTACGTAAAGGGAGAGGCTATGCGGAGTTTCATTTTTCATCTGGAACTAAGCCTGGTTTATTCGTGCAAAGGTGAAGATTTTACCTTGGAAAAAATCAGTGCCTAAAATTCAAATTTATAGCCTACCCCTTTTACCGTTTTGATAAACCGGTCATCTAATTTTTCACGCAACTTACGGATATGAACGTCTATCGTTCGGTCACCAACCACGACTTCATCGCCCCAAACCGTTTTCATGATTTCATCCCGGGTGAATACTTTTCCAGGTTTGGAAGCCAGCAAGGAAAGTAATTCAAACTCTTTTTTAGGGGCTTGGATTTCGCAGTTTTTGTAGTAGAGCAGGTACCGTTCACGGTCAATTTTAAGATCTCCCAACTCCAGCAGCATCTGCTGTTTTTCTTCGGAAATGTCCCCCATACGCCGCAAAAGTGCTTTTACCCGACTTATGAATACACGGGGTTTTATGGGTTTACTGATGTAATCATCGGCTCCCGCATCAAATCCGGCTATTTGGGAATAATCCTCTCCGCGTGCGGTTAGAAACGCAATCAAAACACCCTTCTGACTTTCCATGGAACGCAGCTCCCTGCAAGTTTCCATGCCGTCCAGGTCAGGCATCATCACATCCAGAATGATTAAGTGAGGCAGTGTTTTGGCAGCCACCTCCAGCGCTTCCTTTCCGTTGGATGCAGTGTAAACCACATAGCCTTCCTTTTTTAGATTATAGCTCAGAAACTCCAAAATATCCGGCTCATCATCTACCAGCAGAATTTTATAATTGGGAAGGCTCTGCATGTGTTTTTTCACGATTTATGATACAAAAGTAAGTGCCTTTTGCCTGCCTTGGTCCGAGTTTTTAATTTTTGTGATCTTTCTTAACCTAATCTTCACCTGAGTTAACATTGGCGTAATCTGGGAATTTGTTTTTTCAGCCTGATTTTTGAAGAAAAATGAACTGTTTTTTTTTGATTTTTCAATCAGATGATATTTTTGCCCTTAAATTTGTAGCAGGGAAAAGAACTTGAAACGAAACGCTATGACGAAAACTTTACTCAAACCGGCGGCTTCCAAACACATCTCTATCTCCTCTGCCATTTCGGGAATTTATGCATCCAAAAAGCATCAAAACCTCCCTGACGATGATGAAGAGTATGAAGAGATGGACACGTATTACAGCTCAGAAGAAGAGGAGGATTCCGACTCGGATGAGCCTCGTCTGGAAAGTTTGGACGATTTGGATGATGATGACGATCTCTTTGATGAAGAGGACGGTTATTGATTATCCCTTCATCCTTTTTTGATTGCAAAAAATTATGTCTGCATTTCTTAGCCCTTGCGGGTGAAGAAATGCTTTTTTTATGACGGAAAGAGAACACCTCAAGCAGCTTGTCGCAGGCGTAATTGCGGGACATGTTACTTTTGATGATGCCGTGAGGGCAGTGCATGATTTTCAGTTGCGCGAAAATCCGCTTTATTCCCGATGGACAGGGCTTTTAGGTTCCGCCTACAGAGAAAATCCTTGCTTCCTTCCCGTAGAGCTTTTCAAGCGACAGATCGTGACTACGGGCAGCTTTGATCCGGAGGTCGTTTTCGTAAGCAGCGGAACCGGCGGCGAAATCACGTCAAGGCATTTTGTGCGCGAAGCCTCGTGGTATCTGTTTTTGGCCGAGGCTTGTTTTAAGCAGACCTATGGGATGGTTGAGGATCACTGCTTTTTGTGTCTCCTGCCGTCGTATTTGGAGCGACAGGGGTCTTCCCTTGTTTTCATGGCCGAGCACTTTATACGAAAAAGCAGGCATGAGCAGTCGGGGTTTTATCTGCATGCGGATGAACGCTTGATTTCTCGCCTGGAAGAGTGCAGAGAAAAAAGTATTCCTACCATTCTGCTGGGGGTTTCCTTTGCCCTGCTGGACTTTGCCGAAAAAAATCCCATCCGTATGGGTTCCACCGTAACAGTTATGGAAACCGGCGGTATGAAAGGCCGCAGGAAAGAATGGGTGCGAGAAGAGCTACATGCCTTGCTGACGGAACGTTTCGGAGTCAAAACCATTCATTCGGAATATGGGATGACCGAGTTGCTATCACAGGCTTATTCCTTGGGTAACGGCGTATTTCAGCCCCCTCCCCACATGAAAATAATCATCACCGATTTACACGATCCAAGTGGGGTGGTGCCTCCCGGTAAAACAGGTTTGGTAAACGTGATTGATCTAGGCAATATTGATTCCTGTGCTTTTTTGGCCACGCAAGATTTGGGAAAGATACATCCGGATGGCAGCTTTGAAATCATAGGCCGTTATGATTACGGAGATATCAGGGGATGCAATCTGTTAATTGCGTAAAAATAAGCCCTACAGAAAACCGCTGACCGTCTGCTTCTTTTAGGCTGAATAAAGACTTGAGGTGATCCATCATCCTCAATTGCCGACACGAAAATAACCTCACCTTCGGTAAAATTGAGGAATCGGAAACCAATTCTCCCCGTTTTTGTTTTTCTTTGGGGTTCCACATGCTCCCCATGCATCGTATGATTGAAAAATACTCCGGAATTATCCGGGATGAATTAAACACTGTATGGCCCGAACTCCCGGAGCCTAAAAGTCTTTACGAGCCTATTCTGTACACGCTGGAAGCAGGCGGAAAGCGAATGAGGCCCGTACTACTTTTGGCGGCCTGCGATTATTTCGGAGGGCATTTGGAAAGGGCTTCTAAAGCTGCCTGTGCCGTAGAGCTGTTTCATAATTTCACCCTGCTTCATGATGATATCATGGATAATGCGGAAACCCGCCGCGGACGCCAAACGGTGTATAAGCGGAACGGCCTAAATACTGCCATTTTGAGTGGCGATTTGTTGATGATTAAGGTGTATCAATTGCTGAGTCAGTTACCTGCCGAGTGTTTACCTTCCGTTTTACAGACCTTCAATCGCATGGGAATACAGGTTTGTGAAGGACAGCAGCTGGATGCAGAATTTGAACAACGCACCGATGTGAGTGTGGAAGAGTATCTGCACATGATTGAATACAAAACGGCGGTACTTCCTGCTGCAGCCATGAAAATGGGCGCACAGATTGCTGGTGCCGACGAGCGGGAAGCTGAAAAATTGTATCGGTTTGGCATTGAAATCGGACTGGCTTTTCAGATTAAAGATGATTGGCTGGATGTTTTCGGGAACCCTGAAGAAACCGGAAAAATAAAGGCTGGCGATTTGCTTGCTGGAAAAAAATCCCTTCCCGTATTGCTCACGCTCAACTTCTTGGAAGATGACGAAAAAATACTTTTTCTGAATAAATTGCACGGATCTGATGCAGACAAAGTAGATTATCTGCTCGGTATCATGCAGGATTGGGATATTTCCCGGCATACACTGGAATGGGCCGATAAACACTTCCGTATGGCGCTGAAAACCCTGGATTCGGTTGAAGGAGACGATTCGCGCAAAAATTTCTTCCGTTCTTTTGCCGATTCCCTTGCAGTCCGCCGTAATTAGTCCGTTGCTTACCGGCGCATCCTATGCTGCACATCCACCACAGCTACGGCAGCAAGATTCACCATTTCCCTTACCGAACAACCTATCTGCAGAATATGAACGGGTTTGTTGATGCCCATTAGTATGGGGCCTATTGCATCACCCTGTCCGTAGCTTTGCAACAATTTATAGGAAATATTTCCCGATGCCAGATCGGGAAATATTAACGTATTTGCCTCTTCACCTACCAGGTTGCTGAAAGGAAACACTTCCCCGAGCAGTTCATTGTTCACGGCAAAGTTGGCCTGCATCTCCCCGTCAACCACCAGTTCCGGATGATTTTTTTGCAAAAATGCCGTGGCTTGGCGCATTTTTTCCGCCATTTCGCCGGTACCTGCACCAAAATTGGAATAAGAGAGCAGCGCGATTCGGGGTGTTATGTTAAAGCTCTTTACCATTTCTGCCGCCGATAAAGTGATATCAATAATCTCTTCCGCAGTAGGATTAATGTTTACCGTGGTATCGGCCAAAAAAAGCGGCCCCTTTTTGGTGGGAAGCACGTACATACCGGCAAGTCTTTTTGCTCTCGCAGAGGTGCCGATGATTTCGATGGCGGGTTTAAGTATTTCGATATATTTTTTGGTATGCCCCGAAACAAAAGCATCGGCTTCGCCGGTTTCCACCATCATCATGCCGAAATAATTGCGGTCACGCATGCGCTTTCGGGCATCATTCAGTGTTACGCCTTTGCGCTGCCGTCTGGTGTAAAAAAGTTCGGCAAAACGCTCGCGACGGTCTTTTTCCTCAAATACATCCAGAAAGGTGGCCTTGGGCATATCCAATCCGTGTTCCGCGGTGAGTTTTTCATATTCCTCTCGATTCCCCAGCAGAACGGGGATGGCAATTCCTTCATCATGAATAATCTGCGCCGCCTTTAGTACCTTAAGCTCGGTTCCTTCCGGGAAAACAACCCGTTTGGGAGCCTGCCTGGCCTTTTCCATGATCATGCGGCTGAATTTGTCGTTGAGCCCAAGGCGTTTTTTTAATTCCTCTACGTATCCGTCCCAATCCGTTATGGGATGTGTGGCTACCCCCGACTCCACTGCCGCTTTGGCTACAGCGGGAGCTACGGTATATATCAACCGTGGATCTACCGGTTTGGGGATAATGTATTTAGGACCGAAAGAAATATCGGCATCATTGTACACCACATTTACCACATCGGGTACGGGTTGTTTGGCCAAATCGGCGAGCGCACTTACCGCGGCAAGTTTCATTTCTTCGTTTATTTTGGTAGCCCTCACATCCAGGGCACCCCGAAATATGTAAGGGAAACCGAGCACATTGTTTACCTGGTTTGGATGATCGCTCCGGCCGGTAGCCACAATCACATCCGGCCTCGCGGCAACTGCATCTTCATAGGGGATTTCCGGATCGGGATTGGCCAAAGCAAAGACGATGGCATTCTGCGCCATGCTGCGCACCATATCGGCGGATACGATATTTCCTTTGGAGAGACCCACAAACACATCGGCGCCCTTCATGGCCTCCTCCAGGGTGTTTACATCACGTTCCGTGGCAAAATAGCGTTTGTTTTCATCCGAAATTTCAGCTCCTTTTCGGATGACTCCTTTGCTGTCGAGCATAACGATATTTTCCCGCTTAATTCCGAGCGCCTCGAACAGGCGGGCACACGAAATGGCGGAGGCTCCGGCCCCGTTAAATACGATTCGGGTTTCTTCCGCTTTTTTTCCTGACAACTCCAATGCATTCAACAGGGCTGCCCCGGCGATGATGGCGGTGCCATGCTGATCGTCGTGCATAATCGGTATGGAAAGCTCTTCCTTCAGACGGCGTTCGATCTCAAAGCAATCGGGAGCTTTGATGTCTTCCAGGTTGATCCCCCCGAAGGTGGGTTCCATGGCTTTTACCGTTTGAATAAACGCTTCCGGATCGGTTACATTCAGCTCGATGTCAAACACGTCGATGTCGGCATAGATTTTAAAAAGTAGACCCTTACCTTCCATCACCGGTTTGGAAGCTTCGGGACCGATATCACCCAGACCGAGTACGGCGGTTCCGTTGGAGATAACGGCCACCAGATTTCCTTTGGCCGTGTATTTGTATACGTTTTCTTTATCTGCGGCTATTTCCAGGCAGGGTACGGCCACCCCGGGAGAATACGCAATGGAAAGGTCGCGTTGGGTATTGGCCGGTTTGGAGGGAATTACTTCCACTTTTCCCGGTCTGCCGCCTGCATGATATTCCAAAATATCTTTTTTCCCCACTTTCGTTCCCATAAGCTGATCAGTTAAAATTACCCGACAAAATAACAAAAAAAGCGGTTTGGATTTTGTTTAGCCCTTGATTTTCCGTTCAGGGTAAAAAGTCAGAAAACGGCATTATACCAGCGTAAAAATAAGCATGCTTAATGAAAAAATGTATAACTACCGAATAGAAAAAAGAAAACTTAAGCTAATTGTTTTTTTAACTGAAAAAACTGAATATTCTGTCATTTTATCGGAATCAATTATTTAAATTTCAGTTATAAACCAAATTGATATTTGTAAAATACGCTCAGCGCCGTCCCTGACCTTTCGCCTTAAACAGCTCTACCTTATCGGGCAGGGGAAGTTTGGGCCATGAATGATTGCCTTCGTCTATGTCGGCCGTTTCCCGATAGGGATCCAATGTGATACCCACCACCTCTTTGTTTTTGAAAAACGTTTTTACCACCGATTTCTCGTTCTTGCGCCAGATATAGGCATGTATCCGCTCAATTTCTTCAGTGCCGTCGGCATAAGTCCATTTCAGAATGATGGGCATCACCAATCCTCCTTTGTTGGAGAAATGAAGCTCATAATAATATTTCCCTTTATACTCATTCCAGGTTTTTTCATCCACATTTTCCAAATAATCAGCTTGGCTCCGTGCTGTTTTTTTAGGTTGCCCCGACGGCTCTTTCACGGCATAATAGTGGTAATCGCGCAGGGTGGTATCTACATCCACCAAAAATTTCATTCCCGATTCCCGGTTGCGTATTTTACTGATGTGGCGAAATGTATCTTCCTTAGGCACCCGGTTGGTTACCGAATCTACTTTTGTGGAAACAATGCCTACTTCAGAAATGACGAAGGCCTTCACGCTGTCCAGTGAAATATCCACCGGCTGAATATCAAAAAACCACCCGCGCCAAAACCAATCCAGATCTACCCCGGAAGCGTCCTCCATGCTGCGGAAAAAATCTGCCGGTGAAGGATGCTTAAAGGCCCAGCGACGGGCATATTCTTTAAAGGCATAATCAAACAGTTCGCGCCCCATGACGGTTTCGCGCAGGATATTGAGGGCGGTAGCCGGTTTCCCATAAGCGTTCGCTCCAAAGTTGATGATGTTTTCCGAGTTGGTCATGATGGGCTCCAGCTGATCGGGAGGCATGGCCATGTAGGTGGCTATTTTGTGAGCAGGTCCGCGGGAGGAAGGATATTCATTGTCAAATTCCTGCTCCGCCAAAAATTGAACGAACGTGTTCAATCCCTCATCCATCCAACTCCAGTTGCGCTCATCGCTGTTGATGATCATGGGAAAAAAGTTATGCCCCACTTCGTGTATGATCACGGAAATCATGCCGTACTTCAGCCGTTCGCTGTAGGTGCCGTCTGCATTGGTACGGCCGTAGTTAAAACAAATCATGGGATATTCCATGCCGCTGGAAGCCTCCACGCTGATGGCTACGGGATAAGGGTACGGAATGGTAAATTTGGAATACACGTTGATGGTATGAGCAACCACTTTCGTGGAATAGCGGCGATATAAGGCATAGGCTTCTTTCGGGTAAAAACTCATGCACATCGTTTTTTTGCCGGTTGCCTCGTTTTTCATGGCATCCCAAATGAATTTACGGGAGCTTCCCCAGGCAAAATCACGGACGTTCTCGGCCTTAAACCGCCAAATTTTCCGCAGGTCTTTCTCGGGATTTTGCTCGCGTTTTTTGGCCTCATCCAAAGTGACTACCTCTATTGGTTCCAATGCGTTTTGGGCTTGCTTCCACCGTTCCATTTGCTCGGGAGAGAGAACTTCCGACGCATTCTGCAGGGTACCCGTGGCGCATACCACATGGTCGGCGGGTACATCCATGCTCACGGAATAATTTCCGAAGGGAAGCGAAAACTCCCCCCGTCCCGTAAACTGCTTGTGGTTCCATCCCTGGTAATCGCTGTATACGCACATCCTCGGGAACCATTGGGAAATGGTGAACAGGTGATTCCCGTCGTCCGGGAAAAATTCATATCCGCCGCGGCCTCCGATTTTCAGCCGCTCCGGAATTTTATAATTCCACTCTACCCGAAAAGTATATTTGGCTCCCGGTTTCAGGGGTGTGGGTAAATCCACGCGCATCATGGTTTGGTGAATGGTGTAAGGCAGCGGTTTTCCCTTCGCGTCCGTTACGCTCTGGATATTTACCCCATATCCGTCCAGCATTTTTTTTACGTCCAGCCGCTCCAAATCGGAGGTGGTTACCGGAGTGGTTATTTTACTTCCGTCGAAATTTTTCGCCTCTGCTTCTGGATGGTGCTCGTTCTCGTCCAACTGCAACCAAAGGTAGGGAAGTGCATCGGGCGAAAGATTATGGTAAGTGATGGTTTCTTTACCCTGCAGACGCAAGTTTTTCTCATCCAATGTGGCATCAATCACATAATCGGCCCGTTGTTGCCAATACTGGTGTCCGGGAGCTCCGGAGGCGGTACGGTACGTATTGGCATCGGGCAATATGGTGCCCAGCTGCTCAAATTTATTTCCGTGGTTGGATGCAGGATTATTTTGGATGTTCTGCGCAACTGCGATGCCTGTAGACAGGACTGCCGAAAACAAGAAAGGGTAAAGAAAAAAATGGGAGTACTTCATATCAAAAAATCAAGATAAATCGTTCAATGGCCATAAGAAATGCTACACCGAAAACAGCCGAAGAAATGAAAAAGTTCCACGTTCTTCGGACCACTCCAAAACCGGAGCACAAAAGTAGAGAAAAGAGCAAAATAC
>CAYYRB010000043.1:0-11467 GCA_964473995.1 uncultured Candidatus Competibacteraceae bacterium
ACTATCCGTAGCCGGCTCATAATTGGTGGCTTCCCAGTCATCGGCTCGCATATACATGAAATTGACTTTGTAGGCGAATTTGTCCTGACCTGCCTTGTTCTGGAACTTTTGCGCCCAGCGGCCTACACCCTCAAACAGGTTTCGTTCCCCGACCTTTGCCGAAAGGCTCATTCCCGTAAATTCAAAAGGACTTTTCGTTTCCATGGCAATTACCCCGTTGAAGGCATTCGGCCCGTAAAACGCAGAGGAAGCCCCCTGAATCAGATCCACCTTTTTGATATCCAATTCCGAAGCACCCAAAAAATTGCCGAGAGAAAAGTTCAACCCCGGAGATTGGTTATCCACTCCGTCAATCACCTGCAGCGACCGAACGGGCGAAGTACTGTTAAAACCCCGCGTATTGATGACTTTGAAACCCAAACTGGCAGAAGTGACATCCACCCCTTTTAACGAACCGAGTCCTTCGTAAAAGTTGGCCGAGGGGGTTTCCTTAATCCCGATCAGGTCCATACTTTCCACGGTAAGCGCGGCTTCCTGCTGCTTTTGGGTAATCCGGGTATCTTCAATTTCGATGCTCTTTAAAAACACATCGTCAGACTGAAGGGCAAATTCTAATTTTTCGGAAACCGCAGTGACCTGAAATTCCTTTTTGGTGTATCCCAATGAGCTCACCACAAAAACCAATGGCGGCTTCTGTGCCGTGGTTACGGAAAAATTTCCGTCCACATCGGTGGGAGCCCCGGTAGTAGTTCCTTTTATAATCACATTGGCCCCTATTACCGGTTGTTTGGTTTTTTCATCCACAACACGCCCGGCATACTTAACCTGGGCCATTACCGATGCTGAAAAACAAATCAGCAAAACTGATAGACTTATTCTCATACTTCCTTACAATCTGGGAAAGGTACTGTTTTTTTGCCCTCTGCCCTATTTTTCCCCAAAAATGAAAAAAAGTTTCAAACAAACGAATGAAGTTTTGTGAAGCGAGTAAATAATCCGAGTTCTAAAAAATTATATAGGCGTATCTACGTCGAAACCCAACATTTGCTGAAGCCGGCCAAGTAATGGATTTTGCTCGGCCATTTTATCAAATCGTTCCTTATTGGTGAGGTACTTAACACCGGCCTGCTCCGGAGGAAGTTCAAGGGTAACCAACAAATCAAGATTTTTTTCCCCGCTGCGGGCACGCAACAATTCCAACATATCCTGTCTTTCCTGCAAAAGAAGAGATTCCTGTATTTTGTTGGTTACGGTAATTTTTATCAGATTGTCCTCCACTTGGTATGGACAACCGTTCCAAATGGTATGCAGATTGTGTTTTTTTTGTCCGCTTAATCCCAGCACATATTCAGACAACGCGACTGAAATCGGAATACGCTCTCTATCCTCCTGCACTTCATGCTCTTCTTTTTCCGGCTCATCCGTTTTTTCTTCTGCAGAAATTGATGCATTTTTCAGCACTTTGGCCGGGTTAATGGATACCGTAATGGGTTTTACCACACCCTGTGAGACTGAAATGCGAATGGGGGAAGAACCCGTGGGAAGCGGAAGGGCGGAATCAGCGTCGGACAAGTCCGTCACTTCCGAATCGAAGTCAATGCTTTTTTTTTTAGGTTGGCCAACTGAAGCAGCATCAGCTCAATGACGAGTCGGCGGTTGCTGGATGTTTTATAATCCGAGTCTGTTTTCACACTGAGGCGCAAGGCATCCATAAGCCAAGATGGCTCTGTTTTCGTGGCCTGTTCCAGGTACTTCACCTTCGCGTTTTCGCCCACCTCTAAAAGTTTGGCCGATTTCTGATCCCGACTCACCAACAGGTTGCGAAAATGCTCGGCAAGTCCTCCATTAAAATGAGATCCTTCGAAACCTTTATCCAAAATTTGATCATAAAGGAGAAGTAGGCCCTGATAATCTTCATTAAGCGCCAAATCCGTAATCTGGAAATAGTAATCGTAATCCAAAATATTCAGATTCTCAATTACGGAGGCGTAGGTTAAATTTCCGGAGGTGAACGTAACCATGCGGTCAAAAATGGACAGCGCATCCCGAAGGGCACCGTCGGCTTTTTGGGCTATGATATGCAGGGCATCGGAATCAAATTGAACACCTTCCACCTGGGCTATATGCGTCAGGTGTTTGGCAATATCTTCAATGGATATACGATGAAAATCATACACCTGACACCGCGACAAAATCGTAGGCAGGATCTTATGTTTTTCCGTAGTGGCCAAAATGAAAACGGCATGTGGGGGCGGCTCTTCAAGGGTTTTCAGAAACGCATTGAACGCCGCGGAAGAAAGCATGTGCACCTCATCAATAATATACACGCTGTATTTACCGATCTGCGGAGGAATGCGCACCTGCTCCACCAAAGCCCTGATGTCATCCACTCCGTTGTTGCTGGCCGCATCCAATTCATGAATGTTAAAGGAATGACTGGCGTTGAATGACTTGCACGATTCACATGTGTTGCAGGGTTCTAAATCTGCCCCTGGCTGAAGACAGTTCAACATCTTGGCCAAAATACGGGCAGAGGTAGTTTTGCCCACTCCACGCGGACCGCAAAAAAGAAAGGCATGGGCAACTTTGCCCGAACGAATGGCGTTCTTCAATGTGCCGGTAATGTGCTCCTGCCCCACCACGCTTTCAAAAGCGGAAGGTCTGTACTTTCGGGCTGAAACAATAAAGTCGGACACGCGTTTATTTTGAAACAAAAGTAAATGACGGAAGGGGTTTTCCGGCTACTTGTTGAAAAAAATTAGAAAAAGGGATCGGGTACAACCAAAAAAAGCGAGCGTATGAAGCGTCTGATATATTTTTCCCTGTTAATTTCATTGGCCGGATGCAGCCAAAGCCAAAACAATTCATCAAAAAATACGACCATGAGTGAACAACTGCCTGAAGAGAAAATGCCCAAAACAGAAAGCGAATGGAAGGAAATACTTACTCCTGAGCAATATGGCATACTTCGTATGAAGGGAACGGAAAGGCCGGGCACGGGCCAATTCCTCTACCATAAAGAAAAGGGAATATACACCTGCGGCGGATGTGGCTTCGAACTATTCAGCTCGGATATGAAATTTGACAGCCATTGCGGTTGGCCGAGTTTTGATAGGGAATTGGAAGGAGGAAAAATAAAACAGATTTCCGATTTCTCGCACGGCATGATCCGCACCGAAATCGTGTGCGCACGCTGCGGCGGTCACCTGGGCCATATATTTGATGATGGGCCTACCGAAACCGGCATGCGGTATTGCGTAAACTCACTGTCACTCGGATTCAAGAAAACGGAATAACCGTTCTTCGACTAAAAAATAGTTCGATTTATCGAATTTTTCGACTCGTGAGTGCCCAAAGGCCCTTACCTTTGAAGAGTCGTGAAAAAACTTTTAGAACATGTAGATATTGCCATCCGCTCCATCCGCGGGCAATTGCTGCGCACCATTCTCACCATTCTCATCATCGCTTTCGGTATCATGGCGCTGGTGGGAATGCTCACGGCCATCAGTGTGCTCGAGCAAAATATTCATACCTCTTTTCAGTTTTTGGGTTCAAATACGTTCATTATCCAAAACAAACAAAACATGGGGGGAAGGCCCCGTAGGCATGCCAGAAGAGAAACTCCGAACCGCGTGATCAGTTTCGAAGAAGCAAAAGCATTTAAAGACCGCTACACCTTCCCTTCCCAGATTTCTATTTCCGGTTTTGCCACCGCCACGGGAATCATACAATACGGCAAAGAAAAGACCCAACCGAATATACCGATTTCGGGAGGTGACGAAAATTATCTGGCTACCGGCGGATTTGAAATTGAAAAAGGCCGCAATTTTTCAAATGATGAACTTCAGTCGGGCGCCGACGTGGTCATTATCGGAGAAGACATTGAAAATGCCTTATTCAAGGGATCAAATCCGGTAGATAAATTCATCAGCTTGGGCACTCGGCGGTATCTGGTGGTAGGGGTTTTAAAAAAATCAGGGTCTGGAATAAATACCGGCCGCGACCGTTCGGCCATTATTCCCATATCGAACCTGAGGGCGCATTACGCAGGTCCGGGAACATCCTACACCATCAACGTGCTTCTACCCAAAGCCACGCTGATGGATCCGGGCATTTTGGAGGCAGAAGGATTGTTTAGGGCCATACGCAGAGTGCCTGTAAATTCGGAGCCTAATTTTGAATTTGAGCGAAGCGACAGCCTGATCAATTCCATCCTGAACATGACGGACAGCCTTGCCATAGGAGCCATCGTCATCGGATTGATTACCCTGCTGGGTGCAGTCACCGGATTGGTAAATATCATGCTGGTTTCCGTAAATGAACGTACGGTGGAAATTGGAGTACGAAAAGCTCTTGGAGCAAAACGAGGCAGCATCCTGGCGCAATTTCTGGCAGAGGCCATTCTCATCTGTCAGATCGGAGGAGCACTGGGCATTATTCTCGGCATTCTCAACGGAAATTCACTTACGTTCTTTATGGGTGGCACGTTCGTCATTCCCTGGTTGTGGATCATCATTGCCGTAGTATTATGTTTTCTGGTAGGCATATTGGCCGGCGTATATCCTGCCCTAAAAGCAAGCCGACTCGATCCGGTGGAAGCCCTCCGCCACGAATAAGCACTTTTTTTTATCTTTACCCTCTAAACCAAATAACATGATTAAACTTCAAATTATCGGTCGTATAGGAAAGGACGCTACCTTAAATCAGGTGAATGGAAAAAACGTGATTAATTTTTCCGTGGCTCACTCCGAAAGATATAAAGACGGCATGGGAAATGACCAGGAACGCACCGTATGGGCCGAATGCGCCTATTGGACGGAGCGCACCGCGGTACTTCCTTATCTCACTAAAGGAACTCAGGTTTTTGTGGAGGGCAACCCCGATGTAAGAACCTATCCTAAAGGGGATGGAAGCACGGGAGCATCACTGACCGTGCGGGTAAGGGAGGTGCAACTGTTGGGCAGCAAAGCGGACAACCCACAACCATCGGGCTCCCCGGCCCAGCCAGAGATGCCCTCAAGAGAAAGCGGGATCCCTCAGACACCTGCGCCTGATTTCAGCTCACCCCACGCGGATGACCTACCTTTCTAAAGCAAAGCACAAAAAAAGGCTGTCATCTGACAGCCTTTTTTTTAATTTAAAATCATTTCATACCTGGGAAAAAGAATACCCGGCATCACATGAAACGCCGAAGAATACCCCATTACCACCAACATGCTGTATTTACCCGGCAACCGATTTTCCTTAACTGAAGCCAACGACAATACATAATCTGAAATAAAAGAAGTAGAATGTTTTACCATGCGTAAAGTATATTTATGTGGTAAAACGAAAAAAAAAACCGGTTAGTATAACCGGCTTTTTAAATTTTTCAATGTAAACCGTTATACGCGAATTTTGGCCGCAGGGGTTTCCATCATTTTGCGCATATTGATGAGTGCATAACGCATTCTTCCCAAAGCGGTATTGATGCTAACATTAGTCTGCTCGGCAATTTCGTTAAAGCTCAACTCACCGTAGTGGCGCATAAGCAACACTTCTTTCTGCTCTTTTGGCAAACGGTTAATCAACCTGCGCACGTCCTGGCTTGCCTGATCCCGAATCATACGGTCTTCTACGTTCTGGTCCGTGATTCGGATAACACGGAAAATATCAAAATCATCTTTGCCGGAATTGCCCACCTTGGGCATTTTCTTTTCTTTCCTAAAGTAATCAATCACCAGGTTATGCGAAATCCGCATCACCCAAGGGAGAAACTTGCCTTCCTCGTTGTATTTACCCGTTTTAAGCGTGTGGATTACTTTAATAAAAACGTCCTGGAAGAGGTCTTCCGACGCAGCCCTGTCTTTTACCATCATATAGATGTAAGAAAAAACCTTGGCTTTGTGCCTTTCCATTAAAACGGCAAAACATGCCTGGTTGCCTTTGATATACTCAGATACCAACTCCTTGTCACACATCAACTTCGTGTTCATAGCGTATGTTTGTTGATGGCCTTTCGGCCGGTTATTGACAAGTAGCGGTATTCTCTATAGGCTAAATTATTTTAATGTTTACTGAACAAAAGTAGAAAATCAGATTGAATATACACAATTGTTTACGTTCATTCAAAATAATTGGTTACCAAACAAGCTAATTATTTTCACAAATTATTGATAATCAAATTATTATTTTTCATTTTAAAAATCTATCGAATTGAGCCCGACCGAAATCCCAAAAAAATACATATCGATTTGAAACCCTTATACATGTCTGTGCGTATACGTACGCACTTACCAAAAAAACCATTATGAGACAACTGAAAATTGCCAAACAAGTAACCAACCGGGATACACAGTCATTAGACAAGTATCTACAGGAAATAGGCAAAATGCCTATGATTTCGGTTGAGGAAGAGGTCGTTCTGGCCGGGAAAATTAAGGCAGGCGACGAGCGCGCGTTAGAGCGTCTGGTGAATGCCAATTTACGATTTGTGGTTTCCGTAGCCAAGCAGTATCAAAATCAGGGGTTAAGCCTTCCCGACCTGATTAATGAAGGCAACGTGGGTTTAATCAAAGCAGCCCGCAGGTTCGACGAAACCCGCGGATTCAAATTTATCTCTTATGCCGTGTGGTGGATCCGTCAGGCCATTCTTCAGGCCTTGGCGGAACAGGCCCGTATTGTTCGTCTGCCGCTCAACAAAATCGGAAACATCAATAAAATCAACCGGATGTTTTCCGATTTAGAACAGAAGAACGAACGGGAACCGACGACTGAAGAAATTGCGGAAGCTCTGGGACTGGGGAAGGAGGATGTAAGGGAAGGCCTTAACAGTTCGCTGAAACATCTATCCATGGATGCCCCCATCACGGAAGGAGAAGAAGGATCCATGATTGATTTGATGAGGAGCGAACATATTCCTAACCCGGACGAGTCATTGATTTATGAGTCGCTACGTAAAGAAATTGAGCGAACCTTAGCCACCCTCACTCCCCGCGAGTCCGATGTGATTCGGTTATTTTTTGGCTTGGACGGAAGGCCCGCGATGACTTTGGAAGAAATCGGGGAACAATTTGAGCTTACCCGGGAACGGGTTCGTCAGATAAAGGAGAAAGCTCTTCGTCGTCTTAAGCAACAATCACGCAGCCGCCTCCTGAAAGCGTATTTAGGCTGATTTTTTTTCTGCCGTTGGGTAAAACCTTCTTCGTTTTCGAAGAAGGTTTTGCTTTTTTACGGAGACCGATGATTACCTTAGCGCCATGAGAAAAAAATTGACGTCGCCTTCCATCTTGTCTGCAGATTTCGGTAATCTGCAACGGGATATCGACATGATCAATGATTCGGCCGCCGATTGGTTTCATGTGGACATCATGGACGGTCTGTTTGTCCCCAACATCTCTTTCGGTTTTCCCATCATGGAAGTACTGAAAAAGCACGCCAAAAAACCGTTGGACGTGCATTTGATGATTCAGGAGCCTTCTCGCTACATCACTGCTTTTGCCGAAGCCGGAGCACAATTTATCACCGTACATTATGAAGCGGAAATTCACCTGCACCGCACGCTTCAACTCATTAAAAAAAGCGGGGCCAAAGCGGGTGTTGCGTTAAACCCCCATACACCTGTTTCGGCCATTGAAGAAATTCTTCCTCTGTTGGATCTGGTTTTGATTATGTCTGTAAATCCCGGATTCGGAGGGCAACAGTTTATCCCGGAAACATTGCAGAAAGTAGAGAAAGCCGATTTATTAAGAAAACAAACCGGTTCTCAGGCGCTCATTGAGGTGGATGGAGGCGTGAATGACCGAAACGCGCCCGCACTTTATGCCGCCGGTGCGGATGTGCTGGTTGCGGGTAATTATGTCTTCAAATCAAATAACCCCAAGGAAGCCATTTTGTCGCTTACCAAAGAATGAAGAGAAGCCCTGCTCTCCTTTTCTTTTTCTTGTTATTTCCGGCCCAGGCCCGATCGCAGGTTATTACCGTGTTGGAAAAAACGAGTCTCTCCCCTGTTGCGGGCCTTAATATCACAAGCATTTCAGGGAAATTTCAAACCAGCACGGACGCCAGGGGAAAAGCGGATATATCTTCGGCCGATTCTTCCGAATTCATCAAAATAAACGGACTGGGATTTGAGGAGAAAATCATCTCGATAATCACTCTCCGAGCAAACCGACAATACCGCATTCTGCTCACGGAGAAAAGCCTTCTGCTGAACCAAATCGTTATTTCAGCCTCCCGATTTGAGGAAAAAAAAGAAGATGCCCCGATGCAGATCGAAGTAATCAAATCGGCGGATGTGGAACGGATGAATCAGCCTACTACGGCAGAAATGCTCATGCAAACAGGACAACTTTTTGTGCAAAAAAGCCAACTTGGCGGAGGCAGCCCCGTAATCCGCGGTTTTGAAGCCTCACGGGTATTGCTGGTGATTGACGGAGTACGCCTTAACAATGCCATTTACCGAACAGGCCATCTGCAAAATGTGCTACGCGTAGATCAAAACATATTGGAACGCGCCGAAGTCGTCTTCGGTCCGGGCTCCGTAGTCTACGGAAGCGATGCCCTAGGCGGCGTGGTTCACCTCTTTACAAAAGAGCCGAAACCGGCAGAATCAGGCAAAAAAATCAAACCTTCGGGATCTGCCTTTCTTCGCTATGGATCGGCCATGCACGAAATTACGGGTCATGCCGATATTTCCTTGGGAACAAAAAGATTCGGGTCACTCACTTCGGTTACCTTTTCCCGATTCGGGGATCTGATGCAGGGCAATATCCGAAGACCTGAATTGGGCAACACCTGGGATTGCAACTATTCCGTGAGCCGCATTAACGGCAAGGACAGCATAATGCTGAATAAAAATGCCAACCTTCAGAAGGGCTCCGGATATTTTCAGTACGATCTCCTTCAAAAATTCCTGATCAGGGGAAAACGGGGCTTAAAACACATCATCAATTTACAGTATTCAGCCACATCCGATGTGAACCGGTATGACCGCTTATCGGAATTGGAGGCTTCGGGCA
This sequence comes from uncultured Candidatus Competibacteraceae bacterium, assembly GCA_964473995.1. Taxonomy (GTDB): domain Bacteria; phylum Bacteroidota; class Bacteroidia; order CAIKAF01; family CAIKAF01; genus JAKRSD01. The sequence goes on from CAYYRB010000043.1 coordinate 9,000, forward strand.
AGCCGCGGTTCGCCGCCTGGTATTACGGTCCCGAAAAAAGGGGGCTATCCTCCTATTCCCTGCAATTCGGACGAAGCCCTCTGGCAGAAAAAGGAAAGTTAACCCTGGCCTATCAATGGATAGAAGAAAGCCGAAATACACGCCGACTAAACTCAGATTGGCTTACCCGACGCCGGGAGCGGGTGCATGTAGCCTCTGTGCTTTTAGATCTTTCCAAACAAATAGGAAAACATGAGCTACGCTACGGCCTGGAGGGCTCGTATAATGTGGTGCAGTCGACGGCAAAAAGCATCCATGCAGACAATGGATCCACAAAACCGGCATCCACCAGATACCCTGACGGAGGAAGCCGTTATTTTTCAGCCGCCGCTTATCTTTCCCATACCTGGGAAATCAATTCCCGATGGATTTTGGCCACGGGTGCACGATTAAACTATGTAGGCCTGAGAGCGCTGTTTACCGACACTTCGTATTTTGCCTTTCCCTTTTCTCGGGCAAGCCAAAACCACATTTCGGCCAACGGAAATTTGGGCATTATTTTTCAGCCCGGTCACAGATGGAGATTGGCTCTTTCAGGAGCGACCGGTTTCCGCGCCCCCAATGTGGATGATTTAGGCAAGGTATTCGATTCGCAACCCGGAAATCTGATTGTTCCCAATCCATCCATCCGCCCCGAATACACCGTAAATGCCGACTTGAATATTTCTAAAACATTCGGAAATGTGCTGCGAGTGGAAGCCATCGGCTTTTTCACGTATCTGTTTGATTTTATCTCTGTGCAACCCTTCAAATTCAATGGAAAAGACAGCCTACCTTATGAAGGTGTAATGAGTAAGGTATCGGCAAATCTGAACGCCGGAGCCGGCTTCGTAACAGGCGCCACCTTTAGGGCTCTGGCTGAATTGCATCCCAACTTCAGTCTGGATGGAACCTTCACGTACACCTACGGCAGACTTCGTCAAGAAAATGGGTTTGTTCCGCTCGATCACATTCCTCCCCTTTTCGGACGACTGAGCGCCCACGTGAAATTCAAAAAAATACACGGAGAATTTTTTACCCTGTTTAACGGCAGGAAATACCTGAAAGACTATTCGCCCAACGGGGAAGACAATCTGCCTTATGCCACACCGAACGGAATGCCCGGTTGGTTTACCTTAAACCTGAGAGCCACCTACACACCCATTCCGGCCCTTCAGGTGCAGGTAGCCTTGGAAAATCTGTCCGATGTGCGCTACCGTACCTTTGCCTCGGGAATAAGTGCACCGGGAAGAAATTTGATTTTGAGCCTGAGAACCCGATTTTAAGGAAAGCCGGGCTTACATTTTATTAATTGCCCGTAACCCCTACCTTTGCGACCTAATTTATCTCAGCATGTCATTAAAATGCGGAATCGTAGGCTTGCCCAATGTGGGCAAATCCACGTTGTTCAATTGCCTATCCAGCGCCAAAGCTCAAGCGGCCAATTTTCCGTTTTGTACCATAGAGCCAAACGTGGGAACAGTCACCGTTCCGGATGAACGCCTGAATGCGTTGGCGGGAATCGTCAATCCCGAAAGAATCGTACCCGCCGTCACCGAAATTGTGGATATCGCCGGGCTTGTAAAAGGAGCAAGCAAAGGGGAAGGATTGGGAAATAAATTTTTGGCCAATATCCGCGAATGCGATGCCATCATTCATGTGCTGCGCTGTTTTGACAATCCCAACATCGTGCATGTGGACGGAAACGTAAACCCCGTGCGCGACAAAGAAATCATAGACACCGAATTGCAGCTTAAAGATTGGGAAGCGGTGGATGCCCGTATCAAAAAAGTGGAAAAGCAGGCCAAAACGGGCGGAGATCCCGAAGCCCGCAAGCTTTACGATGTGCTGCTTACGGTAAAAGAACATCTGGAAAAGGGTAAATCCGTACGCTCCGCTCCTATTGAGCCAGAGCAAAGGGCTTCACTTCACGATTTATTTCTGCTCACCGATAAGCCGGTTTTGTATATCTGCAATGTGGATGAATCATCCGCTAAAAATGGCAATACCTATGTGGAGCAGGTGCGTGAGGCGATAAAAGACGAGAATGCAGAAATTATCGTATTGGCGGTAGCTCTTGAATCTGATATTGCCCAATTGGAAACCTACGAGGAAAAAATGCTTTTTCTGGAAGAGGTCAGCCTGGAGGAGCCAGGGGTTAACAGGCTGATTAAAGCCGCTTTCAAACTGTTGAATCTGCAAACGTATTTCACGGCGGGAGTTAAAGAGGTTCGTGCCTGGACGATTACCAAAGGCATGACCGCACCTGAAGCCGCAGGTGTTATCCATTCCGATTTTCAACGTGGATTCATCAAAGCAGAGGTCATCAAATTTGAGGATTATATCAAATACAAATCCGAATCGGCCTGCCGGGAAAACGGAAAGCTATCTATGGAAGGAAAAGAATACATCGTACAGGACGGAGATGTCATGCACTTCAAATTCAATGT
>CAYYRB010000043.1:11567-21408 GCA_964473995.1 uncultured Candidatus Competibacteraceae bacterium
AAGGAAAAGAATACATCGTACAGGACGGAGATGTCATGCACTTCAAATTCAATGTATAACCCCGAATATCGGCATCCCGCTCAGCATCGAACCGAATTTTTCTATTTTTGTAACCATCATCACGCACATTATGGCGAATAACTTACGACAATACACAATTCTAACGCTGGTGGCCATGGTTTGTGTGGCTTTTGCCCGATTCATGCCACATCCGTTCAATTTCACCCCCGTTGCCGCCATGGCCCTTTACGGCGGTGCAAAAGGCAGAAATACTCTTTTTTCTTTTGCACTCCCTTTGATGGTGATGTTGGTCAGCGATATCCTCTTGATGACTTTTGTTTATCCCGCTGAAGGAAGCTTATTTGGCTATTTCACTTCCCAAACAGCCCTGGGCGTTTATCTTTCCTTTGCTGCGATCACCGGGATCGGACTTTTTCTTAAATCCAATATTTCAGCAAGCCGGATCGTGGCTGCCTCCTTGGCCTCTTCCCTGCTCTTTTACGTTGTGACCAACTTTTTCACCTGGATGGGAAGTCCCTTCTATCCCCAGAACTTATCGGGCCTTACCGCCTGCTACGCAGCGGGTATACCCTTCTATAACAACGAATTCACTGGAAGTTTTTTCCTGAATCAGTTTGCAGGCGATTTATTCTTTTCAGGATTGCTTTTCGGAGCTCACGCACTCGTAAGCCGCCGCATCGGTTTTACCGCCAAAGCCTGACATGCTCAGCTACTGGCAACAATCTGCCCATTTTTCCCACATTGATACGGCCGTAATCGGAGGCGGAATAGTCGGTCTTTCGGCAGCCATCCGTTTAAAAAAGAAAAATCCCGATCTGGAAACAGTAGTTTTTGAAAAAGGTCCCATAGCCATGGGAGCTACCTCACGCAATGCCGGATTTGCCACTTTCGGTACAGTGGGCGAATTATCCGAAGATTTGTTTCAAAGGTCTGCAGAGGAAGTGGGACGATTATCCGCACAAAGGCTGGAAGGTTTAAAATTGCTGCGCTCCCTTACGGGCGACAAATCCATACGATATGAAGAATCGGGCGGTTACGAAATCTTCACGGAAAAAGCGGCTTATGAAAAAGCATTGGAAGACCTTCCTGTTGTAAACCAACTGCTCGAAGAATATACCGGTATCAAAAACATCTTCCATCCGATAAAAGATATTTCGAAATTCGGGTTTTACGGGGTTTGCGGAATAATTCAAAACCCATACGAGGGCCTTTTGGATTCGGGGCAGTTAATCAAAACGCTGGAATATAAAGCAAGGAGTTTGGGTGTTTCTATTTACGGTGGATTCCGGCTGAATGATTTCGAAAAAGAAGAATCAAAAATCTTACTTCGTTTTGAGTATCCTTCATGCACCATCAAAGCTCAAAAAGTACTTTTCTGCACGAACGGATTTACGAAGAAGTTGTTGCCGGCTTTGGACGTGAAACCGGCAAGAGGATTGGTATTGGTGACCGAAAAACTGAATGCCGTTTCGTTCCGCGGTGGCTTTCATCATAACGTCGGATACGACTATTTTCGAGAGGTTGACGGAAGAGTGCTCCTGGGCGGAGGTAGAAACTTAGATTTGGAAACAGAAACCACCACGGATGATGAAATCAATCCGATCATTTTCGCCTATTTGGATGAATTTCTTCAACGCGTTATTTTGCCTGGCAAATCGCCAAAAATTGATTACCTCTGGACGGGAACCATGGGGGTGGGCGGAGGAAAACAGCCCATCATCCGTGAACTGGAGCCAAATGTATTCTGTGCCGTACGCATGGGCGGAATGGGCGTAGCTATAGGCTCCAAAGCCGGTTTTGATGCGGCTGATTTAATGCTGAACGCGTAGCAATTTTCGGAAGCTCCATTTGGGCAACACCGGATCTGCAAAACGCAGGTACAAAATGGAAAACAAACCCCAAAAAAACATGTATATGATTTCGGAGAACCAGATGGTGAGGATATCTGAAGGATAAATGACAGTTACCAAGACGGTAAAGCCTATATAAATTAACAAACCTGAGGCTTCTACAACCAAGGAAGCCCAAGTTTTTCCGGTGCCAGAAATCACAGAAAAAAGCACATAAGAAGCAGCCATCATTACCAAGGCGAATGCCAAAATGTAACGGGTGCGCGCTGCATCGGCAGCCAACATTTTATCCTCTGTAAAAAGGGAAAGTGCGTTTTCAAAAAAAGGAACCATAATGGCAGAAAGGAAGACCAGCGTGCCCACGCTCATCATCAGGATTTTTTTGACCAGTCCATACACTTCGTTATGTCTTCCCTGGCCCAATAGATTACTTACCATGGAGCCGGTAGCCGATCCATATGCCAAAATAGGCATAAGCAAAAGTGCGTATGCCGCCCTGATGATAATAGACATGGCCAGGTTACGTTCACCGGAATTTTCAATGAGCGTAAAAAAAAGAAACCAGGACGTAATGGAAATAAAATGCTGCATCATCAACGGACCGGACAATTGAAATATCTGACCGAGAATTTTCGTTTTTAAGGCGGAAAATCGGTTTAGTCCGTACTTGCGTGGGGCAATGATACCAAAAGCAAATACCACGAGAATCAAAAAAGAGATACACTCTGCCAAAGCCGTGGCATAGGCTGCACCGGAGAGCCCCATGGGTTCAAATCCGCCGTGTCCGAAAATAAACAGATAGTCCAACAGAATATTTACAAGACCCGCGGCCGCGGCGGCAATCATAATGGGGTATGTGAGTCCCAGGCCCACGAAATAAGATATAAAACCAAAACCGAGCATGGAAAAAATGATACCTGGAGAGCGGTCGCGCAGGTAAACCAAGGTATTGGTTTTGAGTTCATCGCTCTGCAAAACCAGATCAAAAAACCACTCGGCTCCGGTCCATAAAAAAAGCATGGTGAATAACGAAAAAACCAACAAGAAACTCAGACCGTGTTTAAGAATAGGACCCGATTGATCGAAACGGCCCTCCCCGTTACGTCTGGCTACCAGAATTTGTACACCCACGCTGAATCCCATAGCAATCATGGAAGGGACCAACAAAAACATGAAGGCATACCCGGCGGCACTTTGTTCGGGAGTACCCACACGACCCAAAAAAGCGGTATCGATAATGGTAACTAACGTGTTGGCGGCACTTCCCAAAAAAATGGGCAATGCCATTTTGATAATATCAACTACAGAAGTTCCCGTTTTCATAAATCAGACCACGTGAAGCACAAGCCCTTTTAAATATTCCCCTTCCTGATGGTATACCGACACGGTATGATCGGGAGACTGCGTAAGGCGATGCAGAATACGCACCTTCCGCCCACTTTCCAAAGCCGCTGAATAAATCGTTTTTTCGAATACTTCGCGGGTAACCACTTGGGAACAGGAAAACGTAAACAAAATACCTCCCGTTTTAATTTGCTTCAGGGCCTCGGCATTCAGCCGTTTATAAGCCTGAATGGCATTATGGCGTTTACTGAGCGATTTGGCGAAAGCCGGCGGGTCCAATACGATTAAATCAAAATCGGTTCCCGCTTGCTTAAGGTAGGGAATCACATCCGCACAAACCGACGTGTGCGTCCCCGAAAGATTCCTATTTAGTCCAAGATTTTCTTCCAGTAAAGCTAAAGCGGAAGAAGACACATCAACCGACACCACTTCAGCAGCTCCCCCCCGCAGGGCGTACAAACTGAAACCTCCCGTATAACAAAACGTATTCAACACCTTTTTGCCGCCGGAATACCGCTCCAAAAGCGCCCGGTTTTCCCGCTGATCGAGAAAAAAACCGGTTTTCTGTCCTTTCACGGCATCCACCCGAAATACCAAACCATTTTCCGTAATGAAACGGGGCTGAATCTCCTGAGCGGGCAACTCCGATTTTTCATACGTTTTCCTTACAAGAACATCCTGTATAACTAATCCGGAGACTATCCCTATCCCCTTTGTCAATTCTTCTTGTACGTATTCAAAAAAGGGATGATGAAATTGCAATACGGCCAAGCCATTATACACATCAACCACCAAACCGGGTATTCCGTCCCCCTCTCCGTTAATCAAACGAAACGCATTGGAATCCGCACATGGAAAAAAACCGATGGCGTTACGCACCTGAAGAGCTTCGGAAAATTTTGCGGCCCAAAAACCGGCATCCGGAAATTCGTCCTGAAACGACACAATGCGTACGGCTATGGATGAATCGCTGTAATAACCCAAAGCCAAAAATCGGTTTTCACTGTCCAACACTCTCACCCAGCCGGTTTCCTGTTTCTTCATCGTACAATGATGAACGGCACCGGAAAAAATCCAGGGGTGTCTGCGAAGGACGGAAATCTCCTTTCCCTTTTTTAGAATAACCGTTTCGTTTATCTGCATGACCTCTAACTAAAAAAACAAACCGCCGGATTTTCTCCGTCGGTTTGAAAAAAAATTCATGTTATAATCAAGAAATTCCTTCCTGGTTGGTATCTGTGGAAGAGGGTGTATTTTCTTCAGCCGACTGACCGGATACCTCAGGTTTGGACTCCTCAGAAGGATTTTCAGAAGGTTTCACTTCTTCAGGCGATTCGTCTTTTTTCGGCGGCACGTATTGATCGGCTTTCCGCTCTTCCTCGTAGGGCCTTTGACCAAACAATTCCTCCAAATCTTCCCGATAAATCACTTCCTTCTCTACCAGTTTTTCCGCCAAGGCCAATAATTGATCTTTATGTATGGTCAGAATTTCTTTGGCACGTGAATAAGCCATGTCGCTGATGCGTTTCACTTCCTGATCTATGGTTACTGCAGTGGCTTCGGAGTAAGGCTTGGAGAACGAATAATCCGACTGACCGGAGCTGTCGTAGTAGCTCAAATTACCTATTTTGTCATTAAGCCCGTAAATAGTCACCATAGCGTAAGCCTGTTTGGTTACTTTCTCCAGATCGCTTAATGCGCCGGTAGATACCTTTCCAAACACGAGCTCTTCGGCAGCGCGACCACCGAGTGTGGCCGTAATATCGTCCATAATTTGTTCCGTGGTAGTGATCTGTCTCTCCTCCGGCAGATACCAGGCGGCGCCCAGCGACTGGCCTCTGGGCACAATCGTTACCTTAACCAGCGGAGAGGCATAGCGTAAAAACCAACTTACCGTAGCATGGCCGGCTTCGTGGTAGGCAATTACTTTTTTCTCGTGCAGCGATACTATTTTGTTCTTTTTCTCCAGTCCGCCTATGACGCGATCTATGGCATTGTTAAAATCCTGTCTGTCTATTTCTGTTTTATTTGACCTGGCTGCAATCAGGGCTGCTTCGTTACACACATTGGCAATATCGGCACCGCTGAACCCCGGAGTTTGTTTGGCGAGCAATTCCAAATCCAATCCGGGAGCAATTTTCAGGTTTCTGGTATGCACTTTAAAAATGGCCCTTCTGCCTATTAAATCAGGCAGATCAACCATAATTTGACGATCAAAACGACCTGGACGTATCAAGGCTTTATCCAATACATCCACGCGGTTGGTGGCCGCCAAAATGATTACCCCGTTGTTACTCTCAAAACCGTCCATTTCGGTGAGCAACTGATTCAGTGTATTCTCACGCTCATCATTAGCGCCCTGAACCACGGAACGGCCTCGTGCTCTACCAATGGCATCAATTTCATCGATGAATACGATGCAGGGAGCCTTTTCTTTGGCCTGTTTGAATAGGTCACGCACACGGCTGGCTCCCACACCCACAAACATTTCCACAAAATCTGAACCCGAAAGGGAAAAGAAAGGAACTTTAGCTTCACCGGCCACCGCCTTGGCCAGTAATGTTTTCCCTGTTCCGGGAGGCCCTACCAACAGTGCCCCACGCGGAATTTTACCCCCGAGCGTGGTATATTTTTTGGGATTCTTGAGAAAATCAACAATCTCATTCAATTCCACCTTAGCTTCATCTAATCCGGCCACGTCGTTGAAATTGATGGCTACCTGAGCATCTTTATCGAACAGTTTGGCTCTTGATTTTCCGATATTGAAGATTTGGGCACCACCTCCGCCGCCGCCCATTCGGCGCATGATGAAAATCCAAATAACCACCATTAGACCGATGGGAATCAACCAGCCTAAGATTCCTTCCCACATGTTATTCTGCTGCAGGTAGTCTACCATCAATTTTTCTTCTTCAGGCAAATTTGCCTGAGCCAGCTGCAGCTTTTCTTCGAATTTATCGGCAGGCCCTATCGTGAGCACGTAATGAGGTCCGGGGGGATTGGCATCTTTGCTTATACCGCGCTCCCTAAGTTTGGAAAACTTATCCTTTTGCAAAGCATCTTCGCGGATGGTTATGCGGGCAAAAGTTTCGTTGACTACCTGTACCTCCTTCACTTCATGGGCTGAAACCATTTCCAAAAAATCTTTCATATTCAGCTCCTGAGCTGAATTTCCAAAATTTCCGAAAAATTGCAGTCCTATAAAAATCAGGGCAATTACGGCATAAATCCAGTAGATGGAAAATCCGAATTTAGGTTTTCCCGTGCCACCGCCGGAGGGTTTTTTACCGGTATTTTTTTCGCTCGTATTTTTATTGTCGCTCATAAATCAATTCTGTTAAAATAAACATCAAAAGTCGGAAGCGGTTTATTGCTCACTGATATAATCGAAAGAGGCATCAGCCCAAAGATCTTCCAAACCATAGAATTCGCGCACCTCGGGAAGAAAGACGTGCACGACCAAATCGGCATAATCAATCAGAATCCACTCTCTGTTGTCGTATCCTTCCGTATGCCAGGGTTTTTCTCCCGTCGCTTTCCTAACCTCCTCAATGATGGAATCGGCAATAGCCTGCACCTGCGTTGTGGAATCACCGTTACAAATCAAAAAATACTTACACACAGCCGTGGGAATCTCGGTCAGATCGAGTAAGGTTATGTTTTTCCCTTTCTTTTCATGAATCCCGTGAATGGCGAATTCGATGAGTGCATTTTTTATTTTTAGTTTCTTTGCCATGTCAGTTTGCCCCAAAGTGCAAAAGTAATATTTAGAAGTTGCCCGGTATACCGTTCCTCAACCCATTCAGCAATAATGATGCAAATTCCTTTCATCGGCCAAAAAATGGTAATTCTTGACCGTTGCGATTCTACGAACAGCGAATTAACCAGGATGTGCACGGAAGAACACGCGATAAGCGGCACTGTCGTTTTGGCATACACACAACTTGCGGGCAGAGGGCAACGGGGAAATCTGTGGGAAAGCAAATCGGGAAAAGACCTTACGTTCAGTTTTCTGCTATCCGAAGCGGGGATAAAAGCGGAAGATGCCTTTTTACCGGCCATGGCCACAGCACTAGCTCTGAAAAATTGGTTCATGAAAATCCTTCCATGCGAAAAAGAAATAGAAATAAAATGGCCGAATGATGTGCTTTGCCAAAGAAAAAAAATAGCGGGAATTCTGATTGAACATGCATTTTCGGGTGACCGAATCACACGTTCCGTAATCGGCGTAGGTATCAATCTGGGCACTGAATCATTTGGAGAAACCCGATTTCCGGCGACTTCAGTTATTTTGGAATGTGGGAAAACGGTGTCACCCCTGGAAGGCCTTTCGGGCCTCCTGCCTTTTCTGAATCAGTATTTTCAAAAAATAGAACAGAACCCGAAGGGTATTCAGGGGGAATATATAGCAGCTCTGTATGCCGGCAGAAAAGCAGAATCAGCGATCATAAAAGGAGCAAAAAAACAGGTGCGTATAATTAACGTTAACCGATGCGGAATACCGACCATACAAATGGAGGACGGGTCAACGGAAGTGGGAGGAACGGAAGAATTGCAGTTTATTCCCTGACTTCAGACAACTGCCTGATTGTATTTTTTCTGTACTTTATGAATCAGGTAGTTAAAAAAGTCCTTGGTAGGCCCTTCCACCATCATACGCATAAACGGATTCACCTCACCCTGAAAAGTAAGTTTGGCTTTGGTTTCCCGGGCCTCGGATGATTCCAGAAAAATAGACAAGGTGTAAGGGAACATCACTTCACCATATGATTTCATATTCAAACGGGATGAAACCTCTTTCCCGGTGAAGGTCAATCCCAGATTGGCCATTCCGCTCAATTTAAACGAACAGGTTTCCGAAGTGCTTTGCCAGTGGGATACCGAGGAAGGCATCAGTTCGCGGAAATTATTCAGATCGGAAAGGAAGTCGAACAATTCCTCCCGGGATACGGAAATCAATACCTGATCGGTTTCAAAATTCATGTTTCAACGGTTTACCTGATTACTATTTACCCCATGTTTCAGGTTGTTTTCTCCAGCCTCGCAGCACCTCTACCTCGTCTTCGCGCACATAATCGAGTTCCAAACCTTTGGTAAGAACCGTCTCATAATTGGATAAGGTAAAAAGTTCGCATTTCTCCTCTACAAATCGAGTACGCTTAATTTCAAAATCATAATCAAACACGGCCACCATTTGTTTTACGATACAGCCTGCATCGCGAAGGGCTTTCACCGCGGTCAGGCTGCTGCCGCCCGTACTCACCAAGTCCTCAACCACCAAAACATTTTTACCGACGGGAATTTCACCTTCTATCATATTTCCGAGGCCGTGGCCTTTCGGGGCAGATCGTACATAAATAAACGGCAGGCCCAAATCCTGCGCCACGAGAACCCCATGGGCTATACCTCCGGTGGCTACTCCTGCAATACAATCGGGCGTTCCTATTTTATCTTCGATGAGCTTTACAAACTGCTGACGTATATATGTTCTTACCTCAGGATAAGACAGCGTTTTGCGATTGTCGCAATAAATGGGTGAACGCCAGCCGGAAGCCCAGACAAAAGGCTCGACGGGTTTCAGTTTCACGGCTCCGCGTTTCAATAAAAATTCTGCTACTTTTAGGGCGGTTTCTTCATTATAAAGCATACGGCAAATGTATAAAGTTTTTGTGAACGAGTCTCTGTTGCTGTTCTCAGAGAACCCGCCGAAAACAGGAAGTAAAAAATTTCTGATGGCTTTACCCGATCAGACTGAACGCATTATCCAAAATTTGCTTTCCGGTGTTTTTTCAAGGGCAGATTATCTGATTCCCATGAGTGATTCGGAGACGCTGTCCTTTTTGCAGGAAAATTTTGAACAGGTTACGGCGGCGGGAGGAGTGGTAGTGGATAAAAAGGGTCGTATTCTCTGGATTTTCCGCAGAAACAAATGGGATCTTCCTAAAGGCAAGGCGGATGAGGGCGAAACGATTGAAGAAACGGCGTTGAGAGAAGTGAAGGAAGAATGCGGAATAAGAAACCTGAAGATAAATCAATTTCTGGGTAAGGCTTACCACATATACCCCATAACCAAAGGAAAGAAAGCCGTTTTTAAAACCACCTATTTTTTCCAAATGGAGACGGATGACCTTCATTTCGTGCCCCAGGCAGAGGAGGATATCACAGAAATCCGATTTTTTGAACGGAATGATGCGGAGCCGAAAGCCAATACCTTCCGCAGCCTACAGGATTTCTTAAACACCTATTTCCTCTAGTTTATAAACATCATGCTTTAATTAAGTACCTTGAAAAGCAAGCAGTTAAAAAATCTTCCAGCTAAAAAAGTTTGAAATTAAAATTTAGCGCTACTTTTGCCCTCGGAGAGATGGCAGAGTGGTCGATTGCGGCGGTCTTGAAAACCGTTGAACCGAAAGGTTCCGGGGGTTCGAATCCCTCTCTCTCCGCCCCTGAATGAAATGTCCGCCAAAGCGGACATTTTTATTTTCCGCCTGTCCCCAAACTTGTTTGGAAGGACAAGGAAGGAAAATAAAAATTGAGCGAACAACGTGAGCGCATTTCATTCAAGACAGCTCCCCCTCAAGGGATCAGGAGCGCAGCGACTAATCCCCTCTACATTTGTTTGCAAA
>CAYYRB010000044.1:0-21050 GCA_964473995.1 uncultured Candidatus Competibacteraceae bacterium
TGCCGTATTTTTGGAAAATAAAAAACACCGCTTTGGGCGGTGTTTTTTGACTTATTCGTGGTCTCGTAGGGATTCGAACCCCAAACCTTCTGATCCGTAGTCAGATGCTCTATCCAATTGAGCTACGAAACCATAAAATAGAGTGCAAAGATAGGGAATGGGTAGAATATTCCAATATTTTTTTCCTTATTCTTCCAAAGTGACGGATAATCCTTTCACTTTTAATTTTTTGTACATCTTCTCGAGCAGGTCATGAGGGCCTTTTTTCACATCACACTTGCCGTTGAAATGCGTAATCCAGGCACATTGCTCCGCCTGCTCCGGCTGGTGTCCGCAGACCTCCTGGAGGCAATCAATCACATGATCAAACGTGTTGTAATCGTCATTGTGCAGTATCAAGACTTTCTGCTCCAATTCTACCGTAAGCACATCTTCCTGAAATTCGGTTTCGTAGGAACCGTTTGAAAAAATAGTGGCCATAGTATTCTGAAATTACGGTAACAAAAATAAGAGATTATCTTTCAATACGCAAGTTCACAAAAGTGCTTTCCGTACTTTTGCCCTCCCAATTTGGCGCAAGCATGATTCAATTAGGCATCATCCGAGAAGGTAAAAATCCACCCGACAAACGCGTTCCGTTTACGCCCTCACAATGCGCGGAACTGCAAAACACCGGACGTTTTCGCGTGGTGGTTCAACCTTCGCCCGTTCGCGCCTTTACCGATGAGGAATACCGGCATGCCGGCATCGAATTGAAAGAAGATCTGTCCACCTGTGACTTACTCATGGGCATTAAGGAAGTTCCCGTGGAGCAACTGATCACCGATAAACACTACTTCTTTTTTGCCCATGTGATTAAAAAGCAGCCCTACAACCGTAAACTGATGCAGGCCATGGTGCGTAAGGAAATTACCCTTACCGACTATGAATGCCTGCGCGATGCAACCGGTGAACGTGTTTTGGGTTTCGGAAAGTATGCCGGTATCGTGGGTGCCTACAATGCCTTGAGGGGCTGGGGCATACGTTACAAATCGTTTGAATTGAAGCCCGCGCATGCCTGTTTTGATTTAGCGGAATTGATTACTGAATTGAAAAAAGTGCATTTGCCGCCGATAAAAATCGTACTAACGGGAACAGGCCGGGTAGGGCAGGGGGCCATTGAAATAATGGAGGCCTTAACAATGCGACGTGTGGAACCCGATGAATTTCTCTCTGCTCATTTTGATGAACCCGTCTACACGGTGATCAATTTTGATACCTACTACCGGAATAAGGAGGGAAAACCGTTCGATAAACAGGAGTTTTTTAACCATCCGGTCCGTTTTGAAAGTGCTTTTCTTCCGTTTGCTCAGCAAGCCCGCATGTTCATTTCCTGTCATTATTGGGACAGTTCATCACCCAGGTTGTTTACCGTAGAGGAGATGCAAGATCCTGCATTTTCCTTGGAGCTGATTGCCGACATCACATGCGATATTCAAGGCTCCATTCCAAGTACCATCCGCGCGAGTACCATTTCTGAGCCTTTTTACGGCTTTGATCCGCGCAGCGGAAAAGAAACGGATGCCTTTCGTACTGATTGCGTGACCGTGATGGCGGTAGATAATCTGCCTTGTGAATTGCCCCGGGATTCTTCCGAATTTTTCGGCAGCGAATTGATGAAAAAAGTGATGCCCCTCTTTCATGAAGTCGATCCTGAACAGGTTTTGACACGGGGAACGATTTTGAAGCAGGGTAAGCTTACTCCTGGCTTTCACTATTTGGCCGATTTCGCGGCAGAGTGATTTTCAATCGGAAACTTTTATACCTTTGCAGTCGCCTTTGCGGAAGTGGTGAAATTGGTAGACACGCACGTTTCAGGGGCGTGTGGAGCAATCTGTGCGGGTTCGAGTCCCGCCTTCCGCACTAAAAGCCTTCTCATTCCGGGGAGGCTTTTTTGTTTCCGTTTGGTTTTGCCGGTTTACGGTTATGGATTGAAGTGGCTTAATGCATCTCTGGGAATTGTGTAACTTTACCAAAATTACCCTGTTTGTTTAAGCGAGTAAATAAAAGGCTGAAGCGGGTTTTCGGAGCGGGACATACGCCCAAAAGGCCATCCCTTGCCGAACGTAAATTTGGACTTCCGCCCGGAAGTATCGTCAACCTGCATGACGCCGAAGCGGAAGAAACTGAAATTACCGTAATCGCCTACACTGAGGGGCATTTTACTGAGGAAAAGGCTGATTCAATTGAAAAAGTGCTTGTGGGACGAGATGCATCCAAGGTAACCTGGGTGAATGTGGAAGGATTTAAAAACCTTAGCGTTTTTGAAACCATTGCCGATTTTTTGCAGATAGACCGTCTGGTTTTGGAGGATATCCTGGATCAACAATCCAGGCCAAAGTTTGAGGAATATGAGGGCTATTGTTTTGTGACCGCCAAAATGCTCCATTTTGAAAAATTGTACGGATTGATATTTCATGAGCAGGTAAGCTTCATTTTGCACGGAAATCTTCTTTTTACTTTTCAGCAGAAGGAAGGCGACGTGTTTGAAAAAATAAGGGAACGCATACGAAAACCGGGCGGCAGAATCCGGCAGCGAAAGGCTGATTATCTGCTATATGCTTTGCTTGATATTATGGTGGATAATTATTTCGTGGTATTGGAAAAATACGAGGAAAATGTGCGCAATCTGGAGGATGATATTTTGGAAAATCCGGAGCGTTTTGCCCTTTCGGAAATCAGGCGGTTCCGTCATGAAAATGTGCTTATACGCCAGGCGCTCGTGCCTTTGCGCGAAGCAGCCGGAACCATGCTGCGTTCGGAAATGAACGTGTTTGAGTCATCCACACGCAAATTCATCAGGGAACTTTACGAACATGTGGTGCAGGTAAACGAGGCGGCCGAAATTACCCGGGAATTGGCCACCAGCCTCATGGAAACCTACCTCAGTGCCCTGAACACCAAAATGGGCAACGTAAACAAAGCCCTCACCGTAATCGCTACCATATTTCTTCCCCTGACATTCATTACCGGTATTTACGGCATGAATTTTACCATTCTTCCGGGTTCAGCCCATCCCTCCGGGTTTTGGTATATCCTGTCTTTTATGGGGCTTTTATTCTTGGGCATGTTGGTGTATTTCCGGTTTAAAAAATGGTTTTAAAATCATGTTGGGGAAACTTTCACCGGCTTTGGTTTGTTCTTTTGTCAAAAAATAACCTATTTCGCAGTCAAATCGCAGTATCGTTTATGTCAGCAACAGCCGGAAATTATATACACGTACCTTACGGAAAAAGTGTTCACGGAGAAGAAGAAATAGAAGCGGTAGTGCATGTGTTGCGCACCGGAACCCAGATGGGTAAACATGTGCGTGAAATGGAAGATCGGGTTGCCGCTTTGTACGACAAGAAGCATGGTATCATGGTTAATTCAGGATCAACGGCTCTTTATCTTGCCGCAGATTTATTGGATTATCCCGCAGGTTCGGAAATCATAACGCCCGCACTTACTTTCAGCACTACCGTGGCTCCCTTGGTAAAGAAGGGTTGGATTCCTGCTTTTGTGGATGTGGAAGAGGGCACATACAACATTGACCCCGCCAAGGTGGAAGAAATGATAACATCCAACACCCGGGCCATGTTCATTCCCAATCTTATCGGCAATTTGCCTGATTGGAAAGAGCTGCGCCGTATTGCGGATAAGTACAAACTTTTTGTACTTGAAGATTCCGCCGATACCCTTGGTGCCGAAATCGGCGGAGCCAGCAGCGGACGCTTTACCGACATGAGTACCACCAGTTTTTATGGTTCACACGTGGTAAACTGCGCAGGGAACGGCGGCATGCTCTGCGTAAATGAAGATGAACACCTGCGCCGCGGAAAATTATTGCGCAGCTGGGGCAGAAGCTCCTCACTTTTTGTGGAATCGGAAAAAATTGAAAACCGGTTTAACGTGGAAGTGGATGGCATTCCCTATGATGCCAAATTTGTTTTTGAAGAACCGGGATATAATGTAGAGCCTTCGGAAATAGGTGCCGCTTTTGGATTGGTTCAGGTATCAAAATTGCAGGCGAATATTGATGCCCGTAACCATAATTACCATTACCTGCGCAATTTCTTTGCCCGCTATGAGGAGTTTTTTATTCTTCCCAGGCAGTTGCCCGATTCCCGCACGGGTTGGTTGGCATTTCCGGTGACCATACGCGAAAGCGCCCCTTTCATTCGCCGGGATCTGCAGATATTTTTGGAGAAACGCAACATCCAAACCCGCACCATTTTTACGGGGAATATATTGCGTCAACCCGGATTTAAAAACATCGCCTGCATGCGCAGTGCCGATGGATATGCCGAGTCGGACAAGGTGATGCGCGGCGGCATGCTGCTCGGTTGCCATCAGGGGCTGAGCGTGGCCCAATTGGAACACATGACCGATTCGGTAACCGAATTTTTCAAAACGATTTAAGTCGTTACACCTAACCAAACCTGATACCCCATGCATGACAGCTCAAAAGGCCTGGTAAAAACGTTCGGTTTTTACACGGCATTTTTATTGGTGGCCGGTTCCATGATCGGCTCCGGCGTATTCAAAAAAGTGGCTCCCATGACCGCCGAATTAGGTTCGGCCTGGTTGGTTCTGGCCGCGCTGCTAACCGCGGGGATCATCAGCCTCATGGGTGCCTTAACCAATGCCGAAGTGGCCGGCCTCATCGCGGAACCGGGAGGACAATATGCCTATTTCAAGAAAATGTACGGCAAACCGTTCAGCTTTCTTTACGGGTGGAGTATGATGAGCGTGGTGCAGACCGCTACCGCCGCTTCCGTGGCCTACGTGTTTGCAGAATCGCTGAATGCGTTGGTGGAATTGCCCCGCCTGAGTCCTGAATTGGAGGCGCTCACCTATGGTTCCGATCCGTTTATTTTCACCCCGTTTGCCAACATGGGCGTGAAAATGGTCACCATCGGATTGTTGCTTACACTTACCGCCATTAACTATGTGGGGGTTCGTTGGGGCGGTTTGGTGTTGAAGATTCTGGCCTCTTCCGTCATCGTGTGCATTATGGCCATCATTCTGCTGTGCATGAGCATAGGGGGAGGGGAGTGGGCGCATTTGAAACAGGCGGTTCCGGTGGCTGCCGACAAATCGTCCGGAGCAGGATTTGTAGGTGCTTTTTTTGCCGCCATGATGGCTGCATTTTGGTCCTATGAAGGATGGAATACCATCGGGTTTATGGGTGGGGAAATTAAAGATCCATATCGGAATATTCCCCGCGCACTCACCTGGGGAACCTTATTCGTGATTTTGTTATACATGCTGATTAATTTTTCCTACCTGTACGTACTTCCGTCCGAAAATTTTATTGCCATTCATGCCGCCGAAAATCAAATTGCGGCCGTGGAAGTGGTACGTTCTTTTCTTGGTGCCGGTGGAGCCTTGTTTATTCTGGTGTTGATTATGATGTCAACCTTCAACAGTACCAACACCACCATCATGGGAGCGCCGCGTATTTATTATGCCATGGCTCAGGACGGCTTATTTTTTAAAGGAGCTTCCAAAGTGCATCCTACTTACCGTACGCCTTCCAATGCCCTGCTTATTCAGGGAATATGGGGTTCCGTTTTGGTGTTGTCGGGTAATTTTGATCAGTTGACGGACATGCTCATTTTCGCCGCCTTTATTTTTTACGGGGCGGGTGCATTCGGCGTATTCGTTCTCCGAAGTAAAATGAAGGATACACCGCGTCCGTACAAGGTATTCGGTTATCCCTTCATCCCGGCCCTTTTTGTAATTTTTTGTGCTGCTTTGGTACTCATTTCGGTGTGGGAAAAACCGCGTGAGGCGGGTATAGGCACGCTACTCATCCTTTCCGGAATTCCGCTTTATTACTACATGAAGCGTAAATATCCTGACGCGGAAAATTCGGCAAAAAATCAATAAAAATCAGTCGGATTCAGTTGGCTGAATTGTTTTTTGCCACCCAGAAAATAATCCTTCACGATGCTGCCTTGGTAAATCCCTTTCCTGTTTGGTGAAAGTACCGTGGCTTTCATACAGGTTTTTCTTTTCTTCAGCCACTGCGGCAATCCCGCCAGAAAAGACAAATGGGCTTTGGCAATGGCAAAAAATTCGCTCGGATTTCCTGAAAACAGGGCTTTATAGGCGGCTACGATATCCAGCATATAACGGATGGGAAATGCGAAAAGCAATTGTTTGGCCGGCATGTTTTTTATCATCATGATCAGTCCGTTTCGGTAGTTTCGAAAAATTTTCTGCGGACTCCCGTATGTTATAACACTCCCCCCCACATGATAAACGGTTGATTCGCCGCACGCCATTATTTTGTATCCGGCGTTTTTCATTCTCCAGCACAGATCAATTTCTTCCATGTGGGCAAAGAACGACGGATCGAAGCCTTCAATTTGATCAAATACATCTTTTCGTGTAACAAAACATCCGCCCGATGCCCAGAAACACTCAGTTGTGGTGTTATATTGACCTGCATCTTCTTCCAGCGTAAAAAAGATTCTGCCCCGGCAAAACGGATAACCCAGCGAATCGATAAATCCACCCGCGGCTCCGGCATATTCAAACAATTCTTTTTGCTTTTGGTAACGGATTTTTGGTTGACAGGCTGCAATCATTGGATCAGATTCCATAAGTGCATGAAGCGGGGCGAACCAATTTTTTGTCACTTCAAAATCAGCGCTGAGCAATACCACGTATTTGGCGTCGATTTGTTTCAAACCCTCCATATATCCGCCCGTAAAACCTAGGTTGACGGGAAGTTTAATCAGGTGAACTTCGGGAAATTGCGCTGTTATAAAATCAGCCGTATCATCGGTAGACGCATTGTCAATCAACACGGTATCATACCGGTTTTTTCCTTCCTCTAAAATCAGCGGAAGAAAGTCACGATGGTATGATTTTCCGTTATAACTTAATATAACAACCGCTGTATCGGTTTTGCAATGCATCATCCTTTCCCGATTTTTTTGAAGGTTAACCACATGATCTTGATATCTTCCAACACGGAATGATTGGCAATATATCGATCAGCCAGATCAAGCTTGTGCGGAAGTATTTCGTTGATGTACGTTTTTTCAGGGTCGTCGCTTTTTCCCAATAGTTCATTTTCTGAAATGTATTCCAAACTGGCATAATCCGTAAGTCCGGGTCTGACGGAAAGAATATGGCGGTATCGCTCACGGTAAAGGTCCACGTATTTATTCACCTCAGGTCTGGGGCCTACGATGCTCATATCGCCCCGCAGAATATTCAATAATTGGGGGAGTTCATCCAATTTGAATTTACGCAGAAAATACCCTTCGGCGGTAATACGGTTGTCCTTTCCGCCCACCGTGATGAGCCCTTTTTGATCGCTTCCGGGCCGCATGGTGCGGAATTTATACAGCCTGAATTCGCGAAAATGAAGTCCCATTCGTGTCTGACCATAGAAAATTCCTCCGCGAGATCCCGCCAAAATAACCAGGCTGATGACCAGCATAACCGGACTCAATATAATCAAGGCCACTCCGGCCAGCAGAATGTCGAAAATTCGTTTCAAGGAATTAGTTTTCACCAAGAATTTCATTTACGCTCTCGGTAACGGCATCAATCACGAGGTTTATTTTTTCCATGTCCAAATCATAATACACGGGCAAGGAAATTTCAGAACGGTAGTTTTTTAATGATACCGGGAATTGCTCCGGATCATACCCTAAATTTCGGTAAGCGGTCATCATGGGAACGGGTTTGAAATGCACGTTCACGGCCACTTCTTTGGCAAATATGGATTCAATTATTTTGTTACGCTGCTCTTCGGATACGTTTCGCAAGCGCAACGGATAAACATGGTATGAGCTTGTTTTTTCCTCCGTTTCGTAGATGGGAATAATAAATCGGTCATCCTCGGAAAAGGCTGCAGAATACACGTCGAAAATGAATTTTCGGGCGCTGAGGTTTTCTTCGTCATAGCGGGCAATTTCGGTAAGTCCGATCGCAGCGTGTATGTCCGTCATGTTGCATTTGAAACCGGCTTCCAATACGTCGTATTCCCAGGAGGCCTTGCCTGAAAACTTGGCCATGGCATCTTTGCTTTGCCCGTGAAGCGACAGGCGGTTGATGTCCCTGTAAATCATGTCATTATCGAAGGGTTCGGGGAAATTCAGTGCCACCGCGCCTCCTTCTGCTGTGGTGAGGTTTTTTACGGCATGAAAAGAAAATACGCTCACTTCGCAAAGAGTTCCCGTATGGCGGCCTTTGTAATAGGCGCCGAAAGAATGGGCTGCATCTGCCATCACCAGAATGCGTCCGAGTTTGGCCTGGTTTTCATGCGAGGCAGTGAACTGTTTTTTTATTTCCGGTTCGTTGACCAGAGCCAAAATTTCTTCATAATCGCAGGCAAATCCCGCAAAATCTACCGGAATGACGGCTTTGGTGCTTGGCGTTATCGCCTTCCGGATGTTTTCTACGGAAATATTAAAATCGGATTCATGCACATCCACAAAAACAGGTTTTGCCCCGCAGTGTACTACCACATTGGCCGTGCTGCAGTAGGTGTATGCCGGTACGATGACTTCATCGCCGGGGCCTATTCCGAAATAACGGAGGATCAATTCCATACCTGCCGTAGCCGAGTTCAGGCAAATGGTTTTTTTGTTTCCGCAGTATTGGGTTACCTTTTCCTCTAATAGTTTGGTTTTGGGACCCGTGGTGATCCATCCGGAGAGCAAAGCTTCCTTCACGGATTCCACTGTTTTTTCATCTATCCGGGGCGGCGAAAAAGGTACTTTCATAAGCCGAATTGAATTACTGCCTCAAAGGTAATTGAAAAGTGTTCAGACCTTCCGTTCTTCGGGAATCTTTCCGTATGCCAGCACAAGCAATACTCCCAAGAGTGCTACGAACAATGTTCCAGCCTGTCTTTCGAGTATGCTTTCGGCGAGGCAGGCTGAAAAAACCAAAAAAGAAAACAGCAGCCCGGCGAGTTTTTCGGATTTTCGGGAGGCAAACCAGGGCAGAAAAATCAACCAGGGCAGAATGAGAAGGCCGATGACTCCCGTTCCCAGCGCTTGCTGTAAAAATTCATTGTGCATGTTCAATTTTCTGTTTTCGGCGGCCTGCATGCCCTCTTCTTTATAGATATCCTGCAATTTTATCTGCACATTGCCGGGGCCGATGCCCCATGGTAAATTCGCCGCAATTAAGGGCATCGCTCTTTTCCAGACCACGACGCGCAATCCGGTTGATCCGATTTTTTCGGGATCGCGGTTTTCTTCCGATTGCCGCAATTCGGTTATTCCATAATCCACCCGCAGCTTAAAATTATCCGAAAACCGGTAAAGGGCTATGGGAATAAAAAGAGCAGAGATAATCAGCACTAATGCGGGAACTAAATTTTTTGTTTTTACTGAGTAGTAAACGGCCATGATGATGGCGGAAAAAATAGCGGCCAGAATCATCATTTTGGAAGCACAAAAAAATACGCCGAGAAAAAAGATTGCGATGGCTGCCGCATATCGGAACGGCAAACGGGCGTGATTGTTCAGTCCCTTCATGAGCAGCCATCCCGCCGAAAAAAGAAGGTACAGGCTGAAATAGGTGACATGGATGAAATAGGAAAAATCGGTATAAAACAGCACGGATTTTTCTAATGAGGTATATGCGTACCAAGCGCTTCTGCCTATCAAAAATAAAGTGGCCGCAAGACAACTCCACACAAACAACCGAATAAAATCTTCCGCCTTTCTGCCTCTTATTCCACTGCCTGCCAATAGAACAGGAATAATAAAAAAGGCCAATTTTACTTCTGTTTGTCGGGCAGCCTCGGTTTGGTCCACGGAGAAAAATTGCCAAAAAACCACCGTGGCAAAAAGAAAAAGATAAGGAAGGAACCGATAGTTTCGCCGCAAATGCTCCGTCATCATTTTTGGGTGAAATCCGATGAGGAAAAAGAAAACGGTGGCAATCTCCACGGAAGCCATAAACCGCGGTTGAAACGGCAAAAGCACGCAGATCAGACCCAGTCCGGCAAAAAATAAAAAGCGTGCTTGTCGGGCAATCCGATTTCTCATTCTTTTAATAAGTCGGGACGCTTTTTACGGGTTAATTCATAGGCTTTTTCCAATCTCCATTCATCAATGGCCCTGTGATTGCCGGAAAGAAGCACATCCGGAACCTTTTGATCCCGCCAGATTTCGGGCTTGGTATATACCGGCGGTGCCAGAAGATTGTCTTGAAAACTATCACTCAGGGCCGACATTTCGTCGCCTATGGCTCCCGGTAGAACCCGTATGACGGCATCCGCTAAAATAACCGCCGCCTGCTCTCCCCCCGAAAGTACATAATCACCGATACTGATTTCGGAAGTAACGTAAGTTTCGCGGATCCGTTGATCAATTCCTTTGTAGTGTCCGCAGATGATACACAGGTTTTGGTTTAGGGAAAGGGCGTTTACGCGGTGTTGGTTCAGCGTTGTTCCATCAGGGGTAAGGTAAATGATTTCATCGTAGGTGCGTTCGGCCAGCAATTTATCCAAACACTCGGATAAAGGTTCAGCCATGAGCACCATCCCGCCACCTCCGCCGTAGGGGTAATCATCTACCTGCCGGTAATTTCCGATGCCGAAATCGCGGAGTGCATGCACGTGTATTTCCACCACGCCTTTGTCCACCGCCCGTTGTACGATGCTGTGCTGCAGGGGCGTTAGCAGTTCGGGAAGAAGGGTGATGATGTCAATCCGCATACCGCGATACTATTTATTACAAAGGTAAATTACCCGGGCCAAACGGAAACGTATCTTTGTCATCAAAAGAAGTTTTCGCATGAAATACCTGCAATCAGAAGTCCGGGACGGGCTGGGAATCGTTACATTAAACCGCGGAACAGCCAATGCGCTAAACCGGGATATGATCGGAGAAATCAGTTCTCTTTTTGCGGAATGGCGGGTTGATGATTCCATAAAGGGCGCCCTTATTACCGGAAAGGATAATTTCTTCTCTGCGGGGTTGGATGTGATTGAGGTGTTTTCTTACGACAGAAATCAATCGGAAATTTTTTGGAAAGATTTTGCCCACATGATGTATGAACTGGCATCATGGCCCAAACCTCTCGGTTGCGCCATCAACGGGCACAGTCCTGCCGGAGGGTGTATCATTGCCATTACCGCCGATTTCCGCATGATGGCCTCCGGGAATTTCAAAATAGGGCTGAATGAGGTGCCTGTGGGCATCGTGGTTCCCATGCCGGTGTACAAGCTGTATGCACAATGGGTGGGAAATCGAAATGCCTATCAATTTCTGATTCAGGGTAAGTTGCTGAATCCGGAAGAAGCTCTTGCCTGCGGACTGGTGGATGGTTTGTTTCCGCAAGATCAGGTGTTGCCTTCGGCCGAACATGCCGTGCGCCAATTGATGAAGTTGGATCCGGGAACATTTGCCAAAACCAAACTTAATTTACGCAGTGAAATACTTCATTCCCTGAAAGAAGATTTTGAGGGATCATTCGGTGATACCTTGAGTCACTGGTGGGATCCTTCAGCCAGAGCCCGTTTGGAGGCGTTGGTAAATTCTCTTCGCAAATAACGGATTGAACGCCCAAACGACGATAAACTATTTTTTATCTGCTGACGTTATCCAAATGGGTGGGGGAATAGGTCGGAAAAACGGACGTTGAATTCGTGAATTGTTTCAATTATACGCTCAATGAAAAAAGGATATTTAGTGCTTGGTTTAGCCGCAGTGGTGTTGTTTTTGGGTTGTCCCGTAGGCATGTCATTTGCACCGGGAGATCCTGGCAAGGAGTTTTTGGACGAGCGTATCGTGGGTACATGGATTACTGCAGATGAGTTTTCGGTATTCAAAAAAGCGGAAGTCGCCAGGGCGGATTCAAGTTCTTTTCGGGTGAAGCTGTATGAAACCACCGATATGTTTGTCTTGGGCGATGAAACCGAATTGCAGGGATGGACCACCCGTATAGACGATCAGCCGTTTTTGTATGTGCTTTCAGCTGAGTTGAATGAATATTTTACATACGGATATGCTTTCCAAAACGGAGGGATTGTCTTGTATGATGCCGCTCTGTTGGATGGCGGAAAAGATTCGGTACTTTCTACGGAATCATTCCGAAACCAGTTGGCGGCTTCCATTAAAAAGGAAGAATGGTTCGCCGAGCCTGTTTTTTACCAAAGGTTTTTTGAAGAAAAGAAGTAGCTGTTTTTTGCCTTATCGGCTCAGCGTGCTTTTTTTGTCGGAAGGTTTTCTTCCCAAAATAAAAAAATCCCAAATACCTTTCAGGTAACCTGTTCCATAACTGAAGTGAAGAATCCAGAAAGCCCAAAGTATTTTTCCGGCCCGGGTTATTTTTCCGGCGGTTTTTGCCGCAAATACCATGGAGGCGAACAGATAGAAAAGCACCCCTGACAGAAAAAGCAACGCTGCCGCAGGGTGAACAAAACAACCCACAAAGCCTGTGCACAGAAAAAGAATCCATAGGGCGGGGATGAGTTGTCTTAACGTGGTAACGGTGTTATGTTTTCGGTTTACGTACACTTTCCAGTATCCGTATTGGTTGTATTGTTTGAACAATTTGGTGAATGAGGCCCGAACGAAATAGCGGCTTTTAATTTCCGGATCAAGCCATATTTTAAATCCGCACCGGGTGACTCGGTAATTGAATTCATCGTCCTGGTTTCGGGTGAGTTCTTCATCAAAAAATCCGCAGGTATCAAATACTTCTTTTCGATACGCGCCAAAAGCAACCGTGTCCACAAAACCACTTTTGGTACCCGTACGGAAATGGGCATTGCCCACCCCAAAAACAGAGGACATGGCCATTCCGATAGCCTGGCTTGTTTCGTTTTCATACACGTTTTCAATCACGCCGCCCACACAACCGGCTTCCGGTATTTCAGTCAGCCTGTTTACACATCGCTCCACAAAATCCGGAGCAATTTCGGCATGCGCTCCCAGTATGATGCCCACATCGAACGGGGCTGCTTTCAATCCCAGATTCATGGCATAGGGGGCTGTACGGTCTTTATTGGTGAGTAACCGGATGAACGGAAATGTCCGGGTATAATTCGTCACAATTTCCCGGGTACGGTCTGTACTCTCCCCGTCACATACCCATACGTGGAGTAACTCTTTCGGATAACTGCAGGCGATCACGGAGTCCAGGCAGCGACCGATATACATGTCCTCGTTCAGGCAGGGAATAACGATACTTACCTTAGTTTTTGCCATGGGCTATTTGGTTGTAAAAGGCAATTAACCGTTTTTCTTCGGCTTCCCAATTAAATTCTTTTTCAATAGCCTCACGGCCGTTCTGTCCCATGGAAGCTGCCATTGCCTCATTCTCCAGTAATTTGGATACGGCCTCTTTCATGGCTTCGGGATCGGAAGGGTTTACCGTAAGTCCGCACGCGCAGCGGGATATGATTTCTTTCCAGTAGGGAAAATCGGATGCGATGACGGGAATTCCCGCGGCCATGTATTCGTACATTTTTATGGGCTGCGACTCCAAATGATTCGGTGTGGGGAGCAATGTGACCATGCCAATCCTGGATGTTTTCAGCAGATCGGAAATGCCCTCCCTGTTCAGAATTCCGTAATAGGTAACCTGCGAAAATGCGGGATGTCTGCGCACCGATTCTTCCAATTCGGGCGGGGAAAACGGACCTGCGAGCCCGAGACTTACGGGATTTCCGAAAGAATGAAGCATATCCAGCAGGGGGAAAATGCCGCGGGTCTCAGAAATACCGCCGATATAAACCAATTCGTGTTTTTTATTTTCCTCAGTACCCGGTTCTGGAAACTCATTCAGAAGCGGGTAATTGTTGATATCTACGCATTGGGGATTTAATTTTTCCAATCGTTTACGAATGAAGGGAGTGGCTGTAATTATGCCGCTGATCCGGCAAAGTACGAAGTGTTCAACAGTACGGAAGAAAGAAGCGACCATGTGCCGCAATGGTTTTGGTATCCAATGTTTGGCCATGATTTGCGCGGGAACGTCCTCGTGGGCATCAAACAGTACCTTTTTTCCTTTTTTTTTCAATTTCAGCGCAATGCGCAAAAGTTCCGGATCGTGCAATTGATAAATGTCCGCATCAAGCGAAAGGGCTTTTTTATATACTCGGTTTACGGTTTTTCCCATCCGTGAAAAACGGCCGCCTGATGAACCGGAAATACCATGAATAGTCACGCCGTTTTTCTGATAACTTTCCAATCCGGCAGTCACCAGATGAACATCAAAGCCATATTTGGCTGCAGATACCGCCTCTTTTACAAAAATACGGATATCCTCAGCCGGATGTGCGGATGTGATGTGGCAGATGCGTATGGGGTGTTCAGCTTTCAGCATGACAAAGAAACTAGGATTTCCTTACATCGGTTGTTTTGAGGATCTCACGATAAATCGTTTCTAGTTTTTGGGCTATCGCTCTGCGGGAGAATTCCTGTTCGGCATAGTCATGCAGTTTTTCTTCAGGAAAGCGATCCCGGTTTTGCCAGACTTGTTTCATTTTTTCAAAAAGGGAAGTGGCGGAAAAGTGGGTAAAATAACCATGAACATTATCCTGAATGATGCTCTCCGTTCCTCCGCAGCGGGTGCTGATGACGGGTATTCCTGCACTTAAGGCTTCAATGGCCACCACACCGAAGGTTTCGTGTCGGCTGCTGATTAAAAGACAACTGCTTTTTTGCATTTCGGCCGCTAATTCTTCCCGCGATATCTGCCCCCTGAATTCAACGTAATCGCCGATTTTCTTTTGCTCAACCAGCTCCTTCAATGTGCGTTCCTCAGGTCCTACACCCACGATTACGAGTCGCCCCGAATGGTTGTTGTTTATCCAAAGTTGGAATGCCTCTATAGCCAAAGCCTGATTCTTGTTTTTGGTCAGGTTTCCCACACTCAAAAATTGCGGTTGTGCGGTTTTTTTTCCTGGGGTAAAAAGATGCGTATCGGTAAGGTTGGGCAGGTAATGGAAGGGAATTTCGAACGATTTTTCCAGGGTATCTTTTAATGATTTACTTACGGCAATCCTCAGCTCCGCGGATGTGAAAATGGCCTTTGCCCATTTTTTCTGATTCTGGGGCACGGCATCACTGAGAAAGCGGGAGCTGTGTTCGGTAATTACAAATGGAATTCCATATTTACTCTTTAACTCCATGGCCAACAGGCCTGTTTCGAAACGATGCACATGCACGATATCGGGTTTTCCGTGTTTCCGTATATAGGCTTCAACCAGCCGCATTCCTTTTTTTCTGGGTTTAAATAAAGGCTGCAAGGTGTTTTTTGGCGTGTGTATGTACCGATATACCCAGCTGTTTACCCCTTTTTCTGAAAACAGATGCAATCCTAAATCCCGGATTCCTTTTTTAAATACATCCCGCAGAGAAACGGGGTTGATGGAAATATGTCCCGTTTGAATTCCCTGTTCCGCAAGGGCGAATGCCTGATCCCGAAAAAAAATGCCCTCCAATGGCTGATACTTGCCCGGAAACGGATTGGATAGAATCAGTACATGCATGGCCTGCTTATTTTGCATGGCTTTCCTTGGCGGCATTAAAAGAAAAAACCACCGCGTTTAAAACGCCCAAAAAAGCCCAGGTGAGGGGTGAAGCGATAAAAGAGCTGTTGGCTGCGGAAATGGGGATGAACGCCAAAATCATGAACAAGGCAGGAATAAGGTCTTTGAGACCATTGCGCACGGCGCGCAGCGTATAAACAAAAACCCATCCGCCCCATAAAGCCCAAAGCAGAAAAATAAAAATCCCATATTGGCTGGCGATTTCAACGGCGCCCGAATGGGCATCCGTAAAACCGAAGGTGGGATACGCCTGACTTTGCGTCCGCATCAATTCGGAAAATTGTCCGGGTCCCACGCCCAGAAAATGGGATTTTTGGAAAACATCCCAGCCGTTTTTCAACATGTTCAGGCGCACGGTCCGGCTACTTTTAGCCAATGGGTCTATTGGTATTTCAGGCCCTTCGCCTTCTGCGGCGAATATGCCCCCCGTAAAGCCGCCGTGAATACTGACGACAAGTACTATTCCCAGAAACAAAAAGAGGATTCCGCTCCAACGGTTTCTGTTTTTTGAAAAAGAGGAACGGATTTCCGGATAATACCAATAGAGCAGAAAGAAGAGAGGCAACAGAACGGCCATCAGCCCGAACCTGGATAGGGTAAACCACAGAACAAACACGATGAGCGTAGTGAACAGGAGCGGTTTTAATGGCTCTTTTTTGTTGATTAATTCAGCAAACAGCAGGTAGAAGCAGATGGCCAAAAAGATGGCCAGGTGATTTGGATTTCCGAGAGTTCCGGAAGGGGAAAGCCGCACAAAATGGATGGGATCGGTAATCAGAATTTCCGTGGCATAAGGCGAAGGCAGATGGCTTTTCGTGGCAATCTCGAATAATGCGAGTGTAAGCATAAATCCGAGAGGCCAATAGATGAAATTTTTTAGAAAATGGGCAGGTTGGTTGATGTGTTTCACGGCCTGTCCGAACGAAAAGAGAAATCCGGCACCGAATATCAGGTTACCCAGTTCTTTGATGGCTTCTGATTTGCTTTCAGCGTGGAAAAAAAAAGCCGTTCCATAAAGTATCATGCTCATGGGTAAAAGAATAACCCAATCTGCTTGTTCAAATCGAAGTGATTCCCGGTTCTTCAGCAGAAACAGAAAGTAATAAAGGGATGCCAAAATAATTACGATCCGCAGCGGATAAAGGGAGAGATGTCCTGCGGGAATGGCAAAAATATCGGCTCCGCCGGTTAGGGTAATCAGAAGGGCTGCGAGAATGGTTCGGTGCGTTGTGTCCTGGGTATTCATCGCTGAGAAAGCTGAATCTTACACATGGGCCGTCATCATCTCCAAGAAAAAAGCCATCTGTTTTTTCAACTCTTTTCTGGGAACGATTTTATCCAAAAATCCGGTTTCCAACACAAATTCCGCCGTTTGAAATCCTTCGGGCAGATCCCGCTTAATGGTTTCTTTCACAACCCGCGGACCCGCAAAACCTATTAATGCTCCCGGCTCGGCAATGTTCAAATCTCCCAACATGGCAAAAGAGGCGGTTACCCCCCCTGTGGTTGGATTGGTAAGAAGCGAAATGTAGGGCAGTTTTGCCTGGGAAAGTTGGGCCAATTTGGCCGAAGTTTTAGCCATCTGCATGAGGGAAAAGGCTCCCTCCATCATGCGCGCCCCGCCCGATTTTGAAATTATGATGACCGGGTGTTTCTTTTTGATGGCGTAATCAATGGCCCTCGCAATTTTTTCACCTACCACGGAACCCATTGAGCCTCCGATAAAGTCAAAATCCATGCAGGCCACCACGGTTTCTTTGCCTTCAATTTTCCCTACCGCGGTTTCTACCGCATCTTTCAAGCCCGTATTGGCGATAACCTGTTTCACCCGGTCTGCGTATTTTTTGGTATCGGTAAAGTGGAGCGGGTCTCCGGAGGTAAGGTTTGGGTTCAGCAGTTTGTATTTGCTCTTGTCGAAAAGAATGGCAAAGTATTCCTCTGATCCGATGCGGTCATGGTGGCTGCAATTCTGGCAAACCCAAAGTTGCTCGGCGTGTTCCTCCGTGCGCATGATATTTTTACAGGAAGGGCACTTGTACCAGAGCCCTTCAGGTGTTTCTTTTTTTTCCTCGGTAGAGGTAAGAATTCCGCTTCGGATGCGTTTAAACCAAGACACGGTTTTTTTATTTAGGGTAAATAAATAGGTTTAAGCCACTGTAATCGATTCATCCAAATAAACGTCCTGAATGGCGTTTAATAGGCTTACTCCTTCATGCATGGGTTTTTGAAATGCTTTACGGCCGGAAATTAATCCGTGCCCTCCCGCGCGTTTGTTGATTACGGCAGTCATTACCGCTTCTTTCAGGTCGCCCGCTCCTTTGGAGGCTCCGCCTGAATTAATTAAACCGATTCTTCCCATGTAACAGTTGGCCACCTGATATCTGCACAAATCGATGGGATTTTCGGAGGTCAGTTCCCCATAAACCCGTTTGTCAATTTTTCCATAACTGCTGTCTCCCATCTGCATGGCCGTGTATCCGCCGTTGTTTTCCGGTAATTTTTGTTTAATGATATCGGCCTGGATGGTGACGCCCAAGTGATTGGCCTGACCCGTAAGGTCGGCACTTACATGGTAATCTTTGTCTTTTTTGAAATCGTTGTTTCGAAGGTAGCACCACAACACCGTGGCCATGCCCAATTCGTGGGCCATTTCAAAGGCTTTGGCGATTTCTACGATCTGCCGGCTGCTTTCGGATGAACCGAAATAAATGGTTGCACCCACGGCCACGGCTCCCATATTCCAAGCATCCCGAATGGTACCATACAATACTTGATCTGCTTTGTTGGGATAGGTGAGCAATTCGTTATGGTTTATTTTAACCATGAACGGAATTTTGTGCGCGTATTTTCTGGAGCAGGATGCGAGAACTCCAAACGTGGATGCTACGGAATTACAGCCTCCTTCTATGGCTAGTTTTACGATATTCTCCGGATCAAAATAGGCCGGATTCGATGCAAAACTGGCACCGGCACTGTGCTCAATTCCTTGGTCAACAGGCAAAATGGAAACATACCCGGTACCGGCCAATCGTCCGTGATTGTAAAGGGATTCAATGCTGCGCAAGGTTTGATTGCTTCTGTTGCTTAAAGAAAAAATCCGATCGGTGAAATCTGCCCCGGGCAGATGAATCTGTTCTTTGGTGATACCCTTGCAGGTGTGATTCAGCAGATATTCCGCATCATTCCCAAGTATTTCAACCACTTTTACCATATTCTTTTTATTTTAAGGGAGGGCAAACTTACTCATTTTTGAGTTTACGCCAACTTTCACCTTCGGACTCCCTGAAAATCTGAATCTTGAAAAAAATCATAACCTGTTTTTCCGGCCTTCAGCCTCGGCTATGTTTTGTATTCCGCGAAACAAGGCATCGGGGTTAAAAGATATACTGTCTATTCCTTGTTTCGTTAAAAATTGGGCAAACTCCGGTATATCACTGGGAGCTTGTCCACATAAACCGACCTTAATTCCGTTTCGTTTTGCAGCCTGAATGGTTTGTCGGATCAGCTCTTTTACGGCGGGATTTTCTTCGCTGAACAGGTGATTGAGCAGATTTGAGTCGCGATCTAATCCTAATGTTAGTTGGGTAAGATCATTGGAACCGATTGAAAAACCGTCAAAAATTTGAGCAAATTCATCAGCTAACAACGCATTACCCGGTATTTCAATCATGACATAAATTTCCAAACCGTTTTCTTTTCGGACTAATCCGTTTTTCTCCATCTCCTTCAGCACTTGCCTGCCTTCATCGGGAGTTCTGCAAAAAGGAATCATGAGTTTCACGTTGGTAAGTCCCATTTCATTACGCACCTTTTTCATGGCTTCACATTCCAGTGCAAATCCTTGTCGGTAAAAATCACTGTAATATCGGGATGCTCCTCTCAGACCGATCATCGGATTTTCTTCGCGGGGCTCCACAAATTTGCCGCCGATCAGGTTGGCGTACTCATTGCTTTTGAAATCGCTCATCCGCACGATGACATCCTTAGGATAAAAGGCTGCCGCAACCTGCGAAACGGCTTCTGTAAGTTTTTGCACAAAGTATTCTTTGCCCGACGCGTTTTCTTTTGTCATTGATTCAATAGTCCGCTTTATTTCAGGGTCTGTTACCTTTTCCGGCGAAATCAGGACCAGGGGGTGAATTTTTATGGAATGGGTAATGGCAAATTCAAGCCGCATCAGTCCCACTCCTTCATTGGGTAATTGGCTTAATCTTAGGGCTTTTTCCGGATCGGCCAGTATGAGCATCGGCCGGATATGTGTAGCGGGTAATCGGCTGAAATCTTCTTCCTTTATAGCCCAGGAAAGCCTCCCGTCATAAATGATTCCTTCCTTTCCTTCGGCGCAGGATACCGTAATTGGTTGACCGTTGCTTATTTTTTCCGTGGCATTGCCGCAGCCGACTACAGAAATGGTTCCCAATTCCCGGGCCACAATGGCGGCATGGCTGGTTCTGCCGCCTTTGTCGGTAATTATGGCTGACGCTTTTTTTAGTAATGGATCCCAGTCGGGATTGGTCATCTCTGTCACCAGAATTTCTCCCGGCCGGAGTTTGTCTCCCTCGTCAGGGTGATTCAAAATCCGTGCAATTCCGGCGGTGATTTTATCGCCCAAGGCAATGCCTCTGGCTAATTCAGGGGCGTCCTGCATTCCTGGTTCAAGCGTGTAAATCTCCCGTGTTTGCTTTTTTTTCAGACTATGTACGGTTTCCGGGCGTGCCTGTACGATGTAGATGCTTCCGGTTAATCCGTCCTTGGCCCATTCAATATCCATGGGCTTTCCGTAATGGGCTTCAATCTTTAGGCATTGGTCCGCCAACCGGATGACCTCATCATCTGAAAGAGTTAGGATCGATTGCAATGCAGGGTCGGTTTGCTTGTTCTGTATGGTGGTAATGAGCGATTTTTCTTGGTTTTCCTGCGAATAGATTAAGGTGTACTCTTTTTTGCCGCAGCGTTTTTTCAATATCGGATTGTACTGCGGATGCCCGATCGTGGGTTTAAAAATCATCCATTCATCCGGAGTTACGCGGCCCTGCACGATATTTTCGCCCAAACCCCAGCAGCCCGTGATGACCACCACATTTTGGAAACCGCTGTCGGGGTCAAGCGTAAAGGCTACTCCTGAAGAGGCCAGATCGGAGCGCACCATCTGTTGTACACCTACGGAAATGGCGAGGTCTATATCAACAAATCCCTTGTCGAATCGATACTTGATCGCTCTGTCGGTATAAAGAGATGCATAGCACCGGAGTACGGCTTCTGCAAGCGCAGCTTCTCCGCGGATGTTTAAAAAAGATTCCATACGTCCGGCAAAACTTGCAGATGGAAGATCTTCTGACGTGGCGCTGCTTCGCACGGCAACGTCTATTTCTTTGGCTCCGCACGATCCGGAAAGCAAATCGTATTCGTTCATGAGTTCTTCCCTGATTTTCTCGGGTAAACTTCCCCCGAGAATCAGGTTACGTGCCTGCTCTCCGATTGCCGA
>CAYYRB010000045.1:0-20013 GCA_964473995.1 uncultured Candidatus Competibacteraceae bacterium
TTAGAAAGGATATTTATTTTGCTCTATGGCCACGGCGGCGATACGGCGGCGGGCTTCCTTCACGTTGAAGGGTTCCGTCTTCGTAAATCGCTTAAGACCCATGAGCATCATGCGTTGCTCGTCGCCTTCGGCGAAGCTGTTGATCGCATTTTTTCCTTTGATGTTGATGCGGTCCGCAGAATCGTTGAACAATACGTTCACGATGTCAATCAACACGGCATGCTTTTCGGCACCTTCGCGTTGAATCAGTTTTTCCACGCGCAGCATGGTGGATTCAGCTACGTAGGTTTCAATGGCCATATCGGCAATGTCCATCAGGATTTCCTGCTCTTTCGCGAGCGACTGCATCAGTTTTTGCACCGCGCTTCCGGCCACCATCAGGATGGCTTTTTTGAATTTGCGCAGGTATTCTTTATGCAAGCAGAACAAGGTTCCGTCATCCTCAAACGGCTCGGGAATGCTCATAAGTTCACCGGCCACTTTCATGGCTGGAGTCATCAGGTCGAGTTCTCCTTTCATGGCTCTGCGCAGAATCATATCCACGGTGAGCATGCGGTTGATTTCGTTGGTTCCTTCAAAAATACGGTTGATACGCGCATCACGGTAGGCACGGTCCATAGGCGCTTCTGCGCTGTAGCCCATACCGCCGTAAATCTGTACGCCTTCATCCACTACGTAATCCAAGGTTTCGGAACCGTACACTTTCATGATGGCACATTCTATCGCATATTGCTCTACACCTTTCAGCTCGGCTTGAGAATGTTCCATGCCGTCTTTTTCGTACTGGGCAATCATGTCCTCGATGTTTTTGGAGGCACGGTAGGTGGCCGACTCGCAGGCAAATGTGCGGATGAGCTGCTCGCTGATTTTGTAGCGGATGGCTCCGTATTTGCTGATTGGGCGTCCGAACTGCTGGCGTTCGTTGGAGTAATTTACGGCGGCACTGATGCATTGTTTACATCCGCCGGCGGCTGCGGCGCCTAATTTGATACGTCCTATGTTGAGGATGTTCACGGCAATTTTAAATCCGTTGCCGCGCTCGCTGAGCAGATTCTCCACGGGCACATGGCAATCTTCAAAGAACACCTGACGGGTAGATGAACCCTTGATACCCATTTTCTTTTCTTCCTCGTTCAGCTTCACTCCGCCGAAGTCTTTTTCCACGATGAACGCGGAAAGGTTCGCATCATCGTCGATTTTGGCAAACACCACGAAGATGTTGGCAAATCCGGAGTTGGTGATCCACATTTTTTGGCCGTTGATCACATAGTGTTTACCGTCGGCAGAGAGTACGGCTTTGGTTTTGCCGCTGTTGGCATCGGAACCGCTGCCCGGCTCGGTGAGCGCGTAGGCGGCCTTCCATTCGCCCGTAGACAGTTTGGGCAGGTATTTCGCTTTTTGGGCTTCGTTTCCGTACAGCGTAATGGGCAGGGTTCCGATTCCCGTATGGGCCGAGAAACCTACGGCAAAGCTGTGTCCCGCACCGGTGATTTCCGTTACGAGCATGCCTGTGGTAAAGTCTTTACCAAATCCACCGTACTGTTCGGGCACATTGATACCCAAAAGACCGAGCTCGCCGGCCTTATCCAGAAGCTGGGGCATGAGATCCGGATTTTTCATGCTGTCCAATTCGTCCAGATTGGGCCATACCTCATTCACGAGAAAATCGCGGCAGGTTTGGGCAATCATGCGTTGCTCTTCATCAAATTCTTCGGGAATGAACACATCATTCCACGCTGTTTCGCGGATAATCCACTCGCCCCCCTTAAGGGCTTTTTTTGTTTCGGTAGTTGTTGTCATTGTTTTTTTATTTTTTGAATAAGGATTAAGGAACAACGACAAATGACATTGTTCCTTAATCAAAAAGTGTTTACGATAATTTTTCTTTGAAAGTTGAAATCATTTTTTGGATTGTATGAAGTTTAGATGAAACCTTGGATAATTCAAGATCGCTGATATATCCGAATTTGGCTGCAAGGATTAATTGGGTTTCCAATTCGAAACAAGAACCGAGCGAAATCTCAAGAAAGCGCGAGAATTCTTTGTTTGATTTTCTTGCCGACCCTTCCGCGATGTTTGATGCTATGGAAACGGCGCTTCGGTGCATCTGTGAAATAATGCCGAATTTTCCCTCAGCAGGAAACAATTTGGTTTTTTCGAAAATAGTCGAAGCTATTTCAATCGAATCTTTCCAAATATGTAATTCCCTGAAATTATGCATCGTTTTAGGTCTTTTATCTTTTATCCTTGTTTCTTTATCTCGTTAAAAAACTTCAAACACGCCTGCTGCTCCCTGCCCTGTACCCACGCACATCGTCACCATTCCGTATTTGCCGCCCCGGCTTTTTACTTCGTGGATCATCTGTACGGTAAGTTTGGCTCCCGTGCAGCCCAGTGGGTGTCCGAGGGCAATTGCGCCGCCGTTCGGATTTACCTTGGCCGTATCTAAGCCCAACTCGCGTACAATGGCGAGCGACTGGGATGCGAAGGCTTCGTTCAGTTCGATTACGGAAATGTCCTCCTTGGTCAACCCCGCTTTTTCAAGCGCTTTGGGAATGGCCCAGATGGGGCCTACGCCCATGATCGCGGGTTCCAACCCCACGTTGGCGTGAGCCACGAGGCGAGCCTGAGGTTTGAGACCGAGTTCGTTCATCATTTTTTCGGACATCACCAATACGAAGGCGGCTCCGTCCGATGTCTGGGAGGCGTTACCTGCGGTGATGGATCCTTTGGCATCAAATACGGGCTTCAGTTTGGCCAAGGCCTCCAGCGTGGTGTCGGGGCGCGGACCTTCATCGGTTTCCACCACGAAGGAGCGTTCTTTGCGCTTGCCCTTTTCATCGAGGTAAACCTGGTTTACGGTGATGGGCGCGATGCCTTCTTTAAAGCGTCCTTCGGCTATGGCTGCGGAGGCACGCTTGTGGCTTTCCATACCGAAGGCGTCCTGATCCTCCCGGCTGATGTTGTATCTGCGGGCCACTTCTTCGGCCGTGAGACCCATACCCCAATAGTAGGTGGGGTTGTTTTTGGCCACTTCGTAATTAGGTACGATTCGCCATCCGCCGAAGGGCAACATGCTCATGGATTCGGCTCCGCCGGCGATGATGCAATCGGCCTGGCCGGCTTCGATTTTTGCCGAGGCAATGGCAATGGTTTCTAAACCGGATGCACAATAGCGGTTCACGGTCATGCCGGGCACCTTATCGGTATTCAGACCCATCAGCGAGAGCATACGCCCCATGTTGAGGCCCTGTTCTGCTTCGGGTGCTGCGTTCCCCACAATCACGTCATCAATTTTATTCACGTCCAAACCGGGCACATCCTGAAGGATGCGTTGAATTACCTGTACGGCAATATCATCCGGGCGCATGAATCGAAACGATCCTTTTCCTGCTTTTCCTACCGGAGATCTGTATCCGGTTATGATGTATGCTTTGTTCATGTTTTGTAATTTTTAATTATGGTAATTATTCTTTTATGGTATCAAGTATCCGGTATCAGGTATCACGATTTGATAGCAGGACGGACTTTTAATTCAAGTTGTTGACTAAATCGGTAAAGTTTTTTTTGAAGACTTGCCACCTCTTCTAAAATGATATTTACCTTGTTAGATTCAACAAAACCAAAATCTGAGGCAAGTAACAATTGTGTTTCAAGTTCAAATATCGAGCCTGTTGACAGGGATAAGAATCGTAAGAAGTCTTTATCCGAATTTCTTCCGGCACCCTCAGCAATGTTCGAAGGTATTGATACTGCACATCTTTTAATTTGTGTGGTAAGACCGAAACGCTCATCAGCAGAGAATTCCAGACAAAGAACGTAGACCGTTTTTGCCAATCTCATGGCTTCTTTCCACACGATTAATTCCTTGAAGTTATGCATCTTGATACCTGATACTTGATACCTTCAATTAGTTCCTCAAGGGTTTCCCGGTTTTCAACGTGTGCTGAATGCGCTCCAACGTTTTGCGGGTACCCAGAAGAGACAAAAACGCTTCTCTTTCCAAATCCAGCAGATACTGTTCACTCACCGTAGTACGCTCACTCAGGTCGCCTCCGCAGAGTACGTAGCCCAATTTTTGGGATACCAGCACATCATGTTCGCTGATGTAATGTCCGCTGAGCATGGCGTTGGATCCGGCAAAAACTACGCCCAATCCTTCCCGGCCGAGCACCGTGATGTCCGTCCGTTGAGGTTTTTGGGTGTATCCGGCGTCGGCCAGGCGGATGACTTCGCGTTTAGCTTCTTCCAGCCTACGGTCCAGGTTCACCACTACCTTGTCCTGTCCCGGGCGGAAGATGCCCAGTCCGAAAGCTTCATAGGCGGATGTGGCCACCTTGGCCTGACCAATGGTGAGGAAACGGTCTTTGATGGTAGGAATGCGTATGTCTTCCGGGCCTATGGCGTCCGAAACACGGAGGGCAAACTCCTTGGTTCCTCCACCTCCGGGAATCACACCAACACCCACTTCTACAAGTCCGATGTATGTTTCGGCTGCAGCCACCACGGCATCGGCATGGAGACAGAGTTCACATCCTCCGCCCAGGGTAAGTCCCTGTGGAGCCACTACCACCGGAATTCCGGAATAGCGTACGCGCATCACCGTATTTTGGAAGGCTTTGATGGCAAAGTTGAGCTCGTCCCATTCCTGATCTGCGGCCAGCATGAGTACCATGGCCAAGTTGGCTCCTGCCGAAAAGTTTTCTCCGTTGTTGCCTAACACGAGTCCACGGTAATCTCCACTCTCAGCCATGTCAATGGCTTTGTTGATGCCCAGGAGTACTTCACCTCCCAGCGCATTCATTTTGGTATGGAACTCCAGATTCAATACACCGTCGCCCAGATCGAACAACGTGGAACCGGCATTCCCCCAAATTTTCTTGCTTTCGCGGAGGTTGTCCAAAATAATGAAGGCCTCTCGGCCGGGGATGGTTTTGTACGATTTGGTTTTGAGGTCGTAAAATTTCTCTACTCCGTTTTCCAGCTTGTAGAACGTTTCGAAACCGGCACTCACCATATCATACACCCATTGGGCGGGTTTTACCCCCAACTCTTCCATTTTGGCAATGGCTGATTTTACACCTATGGCATCCCAACTCAGGAAAGGCCCTATGCTCCAGCCGAAACCCGCTTTCAGGGCATCGTCTACTTTGTAGATGTCTTCCGTAATTTCGGGAACCCGGTTGCTCACATATTGGAATAGGTTGCAGAAGGATTTGCGGTAGAATTCACCGGCACTGTCGGGTCCGTTGAACAGAATTTTGGTCCGTTTGGTCAGGTTGTCTTCCTGCTTGGCCATTTCCAGGGTGGCGAACTTCACTTTTTTCTGCGGCACATATTCCAGGGTATTTAAATCCAGGGAATAAATTTCGCCGTCGGCCATTTTCTTGTAAAAGCCTTGTTTGGTTTTGGAACCGAGCCATTTGTTTTCCACCATTTTCTGGAGGAAGTCGGGCAGTTCGAACAGGTGCTTGGCCTCATCGTTGGGCAGGTTGGCTTTGAGTCCGTTGGCCACGTTCACGAGCGTATCCAGACCTACCACGTCAGCCGTGCGGAAGGTAGCTGATTTGGGACGACCCATAACCGAGCCGGTCAGTTTGTCTATTTCTTCTACGGTCAGGCCCAAGTCGCGGATGCCGTGAAAGAGCGCCTGAATACTGTACACCCCGATACGGTTTGCGATGAATGCTGGAGTGTCTTTGCAGAGTACGGTAGTTTTGCCG
The DNA here is from genome assembly GCA_964473995.1 of uncultured Candidatus Competibacteraceae bacterium. Classification (GTDB taxonomy): domain Bacteria; phylum Bacteroidota; class Bacteroidia; order CAIKAF01; family CAIKAF01; genus JAKRSD01. The sequence goes on from CAYYRB010000045.1 coordinate 5,724, forward strand.
AGGAAGCGGCTTCCGTAATCCATAAAAAAGTCCACGATTTCCGGTTTGGTTTTCGTGGATGGAATAATTTCCAGCAGTCTCAGGTAGCGGGGCGGATTAAAGAAGTGCGTTCCGCAGAAATGGGCCTGAAAATCCTCACTGCGTCCTTCCAGCATCTGTTCGATGGGAATTCCGGAGGTGTTGGTGGTTATCAGCGTACCCGGTTTGCGGTATTTTTCTACCTGATCAAACACCAATTTTTTGATGTCGAGTCGCTCCACCACCACTTCGATTACCCAGTCGTAATCGTTGATGAGGTGCATGTCATCCTCAAAATTTCCGATTTTGATGCGGTTGGCGAATTTTTTGTCGTACAGGGGCGCCGGATTCATTTTTATCGCGTTTTGAAGCGCCGTGTTGACGATCCGGTTCCGTACGCCTTTGTTTTCTAAGGTAAGTCCTTTGGTCTGTTCTTCGGGTGTGAGTTCGCGTGGCACTATGTCCAACAGCAGCACATCCAGGCCGATGTTGGCAAAGTGACAGGCGATCTGGGAGCCCATTACTCCCGATCCGAGTACTGCCGCTTTTTTGATTCTTCTCATGGTATCATGTAAATTTTCGGTTTGTCTATGCTGATAAGTGTACTAATAAAGAATTTGTTCGTTTTCAATCATGTGGTTTATCTTCTTCAGCACCTTGAAAAAGACTTCCAAATCGGATTCGGGAATGGAAATTTTGATGAAGTTATTGAAGTGCCTTACCGTCAGTTTGGCGATTTCCCGCTTCTGTTTGCCTTCTTCGGTAAGGAAAATACGCACCATGCGTTTGTCTTCTTTGTCGCTTTTGCGGTAAATCAGTTTTCGTTCCTCGAGCGATTTGAGCATGCGTGTGAGCGAACGGGGTTCCATACCCAGCAGGGGCGCAATTTTGGTGGCGGGAGTACCCTTTTCCTGGTCGATGTTCAGCAGCACGAAACCGATGGCCGTGGTGATGCCGTATGACTGCGCCTCTGTATTGTACATCCTGGAAATCAGGTGCCACGAATACTTGATGTTGAAGTCTACGGTCTCTTCCCGCTTCATTTTTTTGGCTGAATTCATCCCTCAAATATACAAAATATGTTATGCGTGCATACAATTTAAAAAATTTAACGTTTTGGCCGAAAATGGTTTTTTTTTCAGCGGGTAAGGTTGCCCCAAAGCCACAGGATAGGTCCCTGAATTACCAGACTTCCATCCAGCAGAAAACCATAGTAAAGATCGTTTCGTTGCTCGTTGACTCTGGATAAAATTGCCCCCGTAAGCGACACGGAAAGGAGCAGAGGTATAAAGGCGGCGGATGAAAAGAATACCAAAAGGGGTATGAGGGAAAGGGCAATGAGAGCCAATACAAGCTGTTTGGTTTTTTTCTCTCCCAGAAGGATAGCCCAGGTGATTGTGCCGCTTTTTTGATCGTGGAGTTTGTCCCGCAAATCAAAAGGGAGCGTGACCGCAAAAAACAACAGTAACTCGAATAGAAACAGAGGAAGTATTTTCTTTACGTCGCCCTCGGCAGGTGCGATGATGAGCACCCAGGCCCAGGTGATCGCTACAACGGGAATCTTGATGAGAGGTAGGTCGCGCAGGCGTTTTCCGCCGGGTAAAATGGGTAAGAAATATAGCGCTGAAAGCACCATTGCGGGAAGCAGGAGGAGAAGAAAACGCGAGGGAAGGCGGGGGACACAAATCAGTATCGGGAGAATTGCGGAAATGGTAAAAAGCCACAAGAAAGGACGGTTTTCAATGATCCACCGGTGGCGTGTCAACAATTCGGGAGACAGGAAGGTATCGGCGCGGTAAAGCCGTTGGATGTTGTAGGTAAAAAGCACCGCGGAAAAAACGAATAAGTACATTTCTGACGGGAATGCCGATTCAACCAGGACTGCGTGCACATAAAGAATCGATGGGGCCGCCAGTGCCACCCAAAAGTTGGAATAAACCAACCATCGGAACAGTTTCATCAAGATCGGTTACCAGATTTTGTCGATGATGTCGGGCCGGTATTTTTTCAGGTATTCCAAAATGCCCACCGAGGTGATGATGCCCAGTGCACCTCCGCCGGCAGACCATGTCAGCTTGTTTATTTTAGCCCGGCTGTTAAACCCGTATCGGTAGTAATCATCTTCCAAGAAACGAGGACCGAGTAAAGCAATTTTCTTTTTTGTTTTTAAGGGGTTGATGGCGGAATATACTCCCGTGTAAGCAGCCGGAATAAAAATTCCCCAGTAATTCATCAGGCCGCCGGAAATGAAACCGAGCGCAAAGTTGGCCACGCCGGTGTATGGGTTTTTGTAATAGAGCCGTGCATCTTGTCTGCCTTCCACCATGGAGCGGATTTTTGATTCGGTGAGCGTATCGCCGTCGTAAATCCGCTCTCTGAATAAAAGAACCTCCTTTTCTGATGTGTGATAGCTGAACACTTTATCGGATTTCAGTTTGCATTCTTTGTTTTTTTTGAGCGGGGTGTAGTAAAGGAATCTTCCATCCTGCCGGATGTTTTTGTAGGCCACGTTTTTTCCGTTGTACAAATGAATCGTGGGTCTGAGGAATTTTCGCGATCCGTCCGCATTCAGCAGGAAAGCAATCTTGTTCGCATCTTCCTCAATAACCGTATTGTCCGTTTTGGTAAAGCTGATTTTTTTATCGGATGTATTACCCAATTTTCCCTGAATGCGCTTTCCGCGGGTTGTTACCAGCGTTTCCTGGGCATTTGCCGCGAAAATGAGGGAACTGAAAATAAAGAGAAAAAAGTTTGATTTCATGGTGTTCGATTATGCGGGATTAAAAGTATCGGTTTTCCTTGGGAATGGGGATTAAATTATTCACCATTCGGCTAATTATTTGTAAATAAGTGTTTTAAAAATTGAAAAATAGTCCATGTTTTTTTCTACTCCCAGAACATATTGGCTAATTTTGCGTTCCGATAAAAGATACATAAATCAAGATGATTCAAGGGGAAAACTTTCAAGACCGGCACATAGGTCCGGGTTCACGTGAAATGAATGAAATGTTGGATGCGGTGGGGGCAAACTCGCTCGACTCACTCATATCCGAAGTGATACCGGAAGATATCCGACTGAACCGCACTCTCCGAATTCCCGAAGCGCTCGGTGAACGGGAGTATTTGGAGCTGATTGCCGGCAAAGCGGCCAAAAACAAATTGTTCCGAAATTTCATCGGGCAGGGTTATTATGGCACGTTTACGCCCTCGCCCATTTTGCGCAACATTTTTGAAAGTCCCTATTGGTATACCGCCTACACGCCTTATCAGGCCGAGATTTCCCAGGGCCGTATGGAAAGCCTGCTGAATTTTCAGACCATGGTATGCGACCTCACGGGAATGCCTATCGCCAATGCCTCTCTTCTGGATGAAGCCACTGCCGCGGCCGAGGCCATGCACCTGTTTTTCGGCGGTCGTTCGCGCGAAAAAGTGCAGGCAGGAGCCAATAAACTATTTGTAGATCGGGGAGTATTTGCCCAGACGCTCGATGTGCTCCTTACCCGCGCCGAACCCATCGGTGTGGAAATCGTTACGGGCGATTTTCGTTCATTTGACTTTACCGATGATTTTTTCGCGGCCATCATACAATACCCCGATGCCTTCGGAAATGTGCACGATTTCAGTTCTTTCGTGGCCAAAGCCAAGGCGCATAACGTATTGCTCGGCGTGGGTTCCGACCTGCTGGCGCTTACCCTTCTCACGCCTCCGGGAGAATGGGGAGCCGATGTGGTGTTCGGCTCCGCACAGCGTTTCGGAGTTCCCATGGGTTTCGGTGGCCCACATGCCGCCTTTTTTACCACGCGAGAAGAATTCAAACGCCTGATTCCCGGACGTATCATCGGAGTAACCATCGATGCCCAGGGAGCCCCCGCCCTGCGTATGGCCCTCCAAACCCGTGAGCAGCATATCAAACGGGATAAAGCCACATCCAATATATGCACGGCCCAGGCCCTGCTTTCCAATATGGCTGCCATGTACGCCGTATATCACGGACCGGAAGGTCTCAAGCGTATCGCAGGCAACACGCACCGTTCCGCCATGGCCATTCACTTCGGTTTGAAGGAACTGGGCTTCCAGGTGAACGAAGGGGTTATTTTTGATACGGTTACCGTATGGAATGCTCCCGCCGATTTGCGCGTCCACGCTGAAGCGGTTCAAATGAACTTTTTTTACCGTGCGGACGGTTCGGTGTCCATCAGTGCGGATGAACTGACCCGTGAGCAAGACATCACGGCCGTGCTTTCTCTTTTTGCTTCATTGGCGGGCAAGCCCGTTCCCACGGTTTCTTATACAGAGCAGATTTCTCAGAGTGCATTCAACCGAAAATCTGCATACCTGGCGCACGCCGTATTCAATAATTACCGTTCCGAAACGGAGCTCATGCGCTACATCAGTAAGCTGGAGCGCAAGGATATCGGTCTAAATTTTTCCATGATTTCGCTCGGCTCATGCACCATGAAACTGAATGCCGCCTCGGAAATGAGTCCGCTCAGCCGTCCCGAATTTAATGCATTGCATCCTTTTGCTCCCATTACTCAGGCACAGGGATATATTGAAGTTTTTACTGAATTGGAGGCCTATCTGTCTGAAATTACCGGATTTGACGCCGTTTCCCTTCAGCCCAATTCGGGCGCACAGGGCGAATATGCCGGTTTGATGGTTATCCGCGAGTACCTGAAATCAAAGGGCGAAGGCCATCGTCACATTGCACTGATTCCCAGCTCGGCTCACGGAACCAATCCGGCTAGCGCCGTCATGGCGGGCATGGATGTGGTGGTGGTGTCCTGCGACGAGAATGGCAACATCAACGTAGATGATTTGAAAGCCAAGGCCGAACAATACAAAGACAACCTGGCCTGCCTCATGGTTACGTATCCTTCCACACATGGTGTGTTTGAGGAACGCATCCGCGAGATTACCTCTATCATTCACGCGCACGGAGGTCAGGTGTACATGGACGGAGCCAACATGAACGCCCAGGTGGGCCTTACGTCTCCGGGCAATATCGGTGCCGACGTGTGCCACCTGAATTTACACAAGACATTCGCCATTCCGCATGGCGGTGGCGGTCCAGGAATGGGACCCATCGGGGTTCGTGCCCATCTGGCGCCTTTTCTGCCCGGGCACGCCATCACCAAAACAGGCGGAGATAAAGCCATGCATGCGGTATCCGCGGCTCCCTGGGGAAGTTCCCTCATTCTGCTTATTTCTTACGCCTACATACGCATGCTCGGTGCAAAAGGTGTTACGGATTCCACCCGTATCGCCATATTGAATGCGAACTACATGAAGGAAAAATTGAAGGGTCATTTTGATGCGCTATACACCGGGAAAAACGGACGCGTCGCCCACGAATTTATCGCCGATTGTCGCGACTTTAAGCGCACAGCCGCAATTGAAGTGACCGACATTGCCAAGCGGCTCATGGATTACGGTTTTCATGCACCTACGGTATCGTTTCCCGTGGCGGGCACGTTGATGATTGAGCCCACCGAAAGCGAATCGAAAGCGGAGTTGGATCGCTTTTGCGAAGCCATGATTTCCATACGGAATGAGATTCGGGAAATTGAAGAGGGAAAGGCCGACAAAGAAAACAACGTGCTGAAACATGCGCCCCACACCTCCGATGTGGTGGTAAGCGATTCGTGGAATAGGCCCTACACCCGCAATCAGGCTGCTTTCCCACTGGCCTGGGTTCGCTCGGGTAAATTTTGGCCATCCGTGAGCCGTGTGAACGATGCATATGGCGACCGCAACCTGATGTGTACCTGCCCTTCACCGGAAGAATACATGCGCGAAGAAACGGTATCTGCCGGATAGCCGTTTTACGCAGCTTAACCAAAAATATAAATGCATGAAAAGACAACTTGGAGCACTCATTTTTTTCTTCACGGCCGCTTTACTTTTTACCGGTTGTAAGAAAGAAAGCGTATTGGGTTCATTCACGGCGGATATTGACGGACAATCTTGGTCTGCTCTTTTGCCCAACGGATTTAAAACAGGGAATCGGATTACGATTACAGGACTGAGCCTGAATAAGCAGATTATATTGAACATCAACGGTACCGCACCCGGCACCTATGATATGAGTCTGATCAACGGCGATATTCAACCCTTCGTGTATACGCCCGATGTTACCGTGCAGGGAGCCCAACAGTCGTATGCCGGCACAAGCGGTTCCATCGTGGTTACCGAGGTGGCCGATTCCAGGCTGAGTGGTAATTTCAATGTAACGGCTTCCAACGGTGCTTTGGATATTATTTCCATCAGCGGTGAATTTCGCAATATCACGTTTTTATAATCGGGTATTCCCATTTCGTTTTCAATTAGTTTTGGGGTAGCCTCTTTATTTAATTTTGTTTCAATTTTTAAGGTTATGGGAAAAACGCTGGTTATCGGCTCCAAGGGACAGATAGGCACGGAATTGACCGCGGAGCTGGTCAGAAGGAAGGGAGCCGAGAACGTGGTAGCCGCCGATTTGAACCCGGAAGGAGAGTCTCCCTGTCATTTCGAAGTGCTCGATGTAATGAATTTTGAGGCCACGGCCGATGTGCTCCGCCGAAATGAAATAGACGAGGTATATCTGTTGGCTGCCTTGCTTTCTGCCACGGCCGAAAAAAATCCGTTGAAAGCCCGGCAGCTGAATATGGAAAGTTTACTTTTCATGTTGGAAGCGGCCCGCGAAGGAAAAATAAAAAAGTTGTATTGGCCCAGCAGCATCGCCGTTTTCGGGCCATCCACACCCAGGGTGCTCACCCCCCAGTTTACGGTAAATGACCCCAACACGGTATATGGAATCACCAAATATTCGGGCGAACTGTGGTGCCGTTATTATTTTGAAAAATTCGGAGTAGATGTGCGCAGTCTGCGCTATCCGGGGCTTATCAGTTATACGGCTCCTCCGGGCGGCGGCACTACCGATTATGCCGTGGAGATTTTTCACGAAGCGCTGCAGAAGGGAAGTTATGTGTGCTTTCTGAGTGAAGATACCGCTTTGCCCATGATGTACATGTCGGACGCCATCAGGGCCACGGTAAACCTGATGGAGGCTCCGCCCGAAAAAGTAAAAATCCGCACATCCTACAACCTGGCCGGTTTCAGTTTCACGCCTTCCGAACTGGCAGCGGAAATTCAGAAGCATATTCCCGGTTTTACCATGGCGTATCAGCCTGATTTTCGTCAACAGATTGCCGATTCCTGGCCTGACTCCATTGATGACAGCGAAGCAAGGAATGACTGGGGTTGGGAACCGGAATACGATCTTGCCTCCATGACGGAGGATATGTTGCGCAACCTCTCCGTATCGCATTAAGCGACTAAGCGTCCCCGTTTTTGTTCATGCCTTCCCGGTAAAGAATTTCCGTTTGGTAGCGGATGGATTCATCGTGTAGGTCTTTAAGAATTCTGCGGATGAAATCCTCTTCCAGGTGCAGTTTTTCGCCGAACGTGGTGCGGGTTTCCCGAATTTCGTTTAATCTGTCGGGTTGAAAGATGGTGATGTTGTTTTCCTTTTTGTAATTACCGATTTTTTCAATCAGGCGCATCCGTTTGGCGATTATCTCCAGCAATTCTTCGTCCGTGCTGTCAACCATTCGCCGTAGGCGTTCCAGCTCGTTTTCAAAAACGGGATCTTCGCGGGTGTAGGTGCGTACGTTAAGCTCTGCCAGAATTTCCCGCAGCCGTTGCGCGGTAATCTGTTGCGCCGCGTCGCTCCAGGCCAGGTCGGGTTCCGGGTGCGATTCGATCATAAGGCCGTGCATGCCCAGGTCGAGGGCTTTTTGAGCCGTTTCCTGAATCATGGCGCGGTTTCCGGTGATGTGGCTCGGGTCGCAGATGACGGCCAAATCGGGCATGAGCATCATCAATTCTATGGCAATGTCCCACTTGGGTGCGTAGCGGTAAACCGTGTTTTCGTACGATTGAAACCCTCGGTGTATGGCGGCCATGCGCGTGATGCCCGCTCCCATGATGCGTTCTATCGCTCCTATCCAAAGTTTGAGGTCCGGATTGATCGGATTTTTTACCAATACGGGAATATCCACACCTTTCAGGGCATCCGCAATTTCCTGCACCGTAAAGGGATTTACCGTTGTACGTGCGCCTATCCAAACCGCATCCATTCCGTATTTCAGGCAAAGCTCCAAATGCTCGGGAGTCGCCACTTCCACCATCACGGGCAGGCCCGTTTCCTGCTTCGCCTTTACGAGCCAGGGAAGGGCTTTTTCTCCGTTTCCTTCAAAGGAATTGGGCCTCGTTCGCGGTTTCCACACGCCCGCCCTCAAATAGGCCAGACCGGGCACATCACGCAGTTCTTTTGCAGCACGCAATACCTGATCTTCGGTTTCCGCGCTGCAGGGTCCGCTGATGAGAAACGGGGCAAATCGCTCCGCCGGTGGTTTTTGGGTATTGTCCAAGTTTATTTTACCTCCACGTCGTTTTTATATTTCGTCTGCCGGATCACCTTTCCCGTCGGGTCAAATTCCTTCCAGATCCCCTGTTTCAGGTTGTTTTCGTAACGTCCTTCCGCAGCCAAAGCTCCTTCGGGATGAAATTCCCTGTACAGGCCGTTCAGGTTATCGTCCGCGGTTTCGTACTCGGCCTGCAGGATGCCGCTTTGGTAATAGTATTTCTGTGTACCCGTCTTCTTGCCATTTACATAGGCGGTTTCCGATAGTTTTTTCCCGTTTTCGTAATACTGCACGAATTTTCCGTGGGGAAGTCCGTTCAGCAGAAACCCTTCTTTTTTGGTGCTTCCGTCCTGGTGGAATTCTTTCACCGTTCCCTGGTCGTAATCCATTTCGCTCACCAGCATGCCATGGTTGGTGGCCGTGTGTTTTCCAACGGGTTTTCCTTCATAGAAAAGGCCTTGCAGAAAGGGATGTCCGTGTTCGTCGTTTTCCAGAAACCAGCCGTGGCGTTTGTCTTCCTTAAATTCTTCCAAACGTTTGATGTTGCGGTTTGCATCGTAGGTAATCCAAAGGCCCTGCTTTTTTCCGTCTTCTTTGCGGCCCGTGGTTTCTCCCCCGTCGGGAAGGGTTTCGGAAAATACGGGCATGCTTTGGGAATATCCCATGTTCATCAGCGCCGGAAGGGCGCACCACAAAATCCATTTTTTCATCATGATCAACCGATTTTTATGCGTACAAATTTAGCCTATTTGATTCCATTTGAAGTATAAAAAACGGAAGGGACTGTTTGTTTAAAATCCATCAACGCTTCATGCGTCCCCCGCCGTGGTAGTGTTTCTTCCAATAGGTTTCATTCAGGCTGCTGATGACCACCCCGCGCGAGGTGGAGGCATGCACGAACCGGTCACCGCTGAGGTAGATGCCCACATGGCCCACTTTGTCTGAATTTATTTTGAAAAACACAAGGTCTCCTTCGCGCAGTTCGTTTCTTTTCACGGGTGCCGCCTGAAGGAAAATATCGTTTGCGCTGCGGTTCAGCGTGATGCCGTATACCTTCTTATACACAAAGCCACAAAAGGCCGAACAGTCGACACCTGCACGGGTGGTGCCGCCATACTTGTAGGGTACACCCAGCCAGGATTCCACCTCATTCTTCAGAAGAATATTTTTGGTGAGGTCCTTCAGGCCTTCCGATTTCGTACCGGTTTTTTTGTTCGTTTTTTCTTCCCGTTCAAATTCCCATCCCCGCTCGTATTCGTTTTTATCGGTCAGCATGGTTTTGCATGAGAACAGCGATACGCTCAGCGGCAGGCAGACCAGGCATATAAAACGGAACGGCTTCATGATTCAAAAGTACGGCTTGTGTTTCGGGGAGTTTTTTCTGCCCCTTCGGAGTATCAACGGCTCGTTGTTCATTTTTGTTGTTTGGCTCCGGTATGTAGTACCTTTGCCCGTGTCATGATAGCCGATTTTTCCGATCACCTGCGTGCGCAGATTCAGACCCTTCCGTCCAATCCGGGCGTGTATCGTTTTTACGACGATACGGGGCGGCTTATCTATGTGGGCAAAGCCAAAAACCTGAAAAACCGCGTTACCTCTTACTTTTCGCAGGAACATGCCCATTACGGAAAAACCCGTGTGATGGTAAAAAACATCCGCGATATTCAGTATATCGTGGTGAACTCCGAGATGGAAGCCCTGTTGCTCGAGAACAGCCTCATCAAGCAGCATCAGCCCAAGTATAACATCAACCTCAAGGACGATAAAACCTATCCGTACCTCACCATCACCCGGGAGCCTTTTCCGCGGGTATATCCCATACGCAACATTCCCGAGGGCTACAAGGGCGAGCTTTACGGGCCTTACCCCTCCGTGGGGGCCATGAAAACCGTACTTTCCCTGGTGCGCAAATTGTATAAACTGCGCGACTGCAACCTGAACATGACGCCCGAATCCGTAGAGGCCGGAAAATTCAAGGTGTGTCTGGAATATCACCTGGGCAATTGTCTCGCACCCTGTGTAGGTTATCAGGGCATGGAGGACTACCGGGAGTCGGTGAGGCAGGTGCGTCAGATCATCAAAGGAAATCTGTCGGCACTCAATCGTTTTCTCACCGACAAAATGCAGGAACATGCCAGCCGTTTTGAGTTTGAGAAGGCCCAGGAAATAAAAGAAAAGCTGGATAAGCTGGAAAAATTCCGCAGCAAATCCGTGGTGGTGAACCGGGATATCGACGAGGTGGACGTGTTTTCCATCGAAAGCGATTTGCGCTATGCCTACGTAAATTACATGCACATCGTGGATGGTGCCGTGATTCAGTCCTTCACGCTGGAGATTAAAAAGAAGCTGGAAGAGGCCGATGAAGACATCCTGCCTTTGGCCATCGTGGAACTGAGGGAGCGTTTTCGCAGCCAATCGCGCGAGGCGGTGGTGCCCTTCGTGCCCGAGGGCGAATGGGAAAATCTGAAATTTACCGTGCCCGCAGCGGGTGATAAGAAGAAGCTGCTGGACCTCTCGCAGACCAATCTGCGTTTTTACATCAAGGACAAGCAGAAGCAGTTGGCCATTTTGGATCCCGAGCGGCATACGGATCGCATTTTGGAACAGATGCGTAAGGATTTGCGGCTGCCCGCATTGCCCGAATACATGGAGTGTTTTGATAATTCCAATTTTCAGGGCGATTATGCCGTATCGGCCTGTGTGGTTTTTCGGCAGGCCAAGCCCAGCAAGAAAGATTACCGCATATTCAACGTGAAAACCGTGGAGGGTCCCGACGATTTTGCCACTATGGAGGAAGTGATTTACCGGCGCTACAAGCGCATGAAGGAGGAGGGAGAGCCTTTGCCCCAGCTGGTGGTGATTGACGGCGGGAAAGGACAGCTGGGCGCCGCGCTGAAAAGTATGGAAGCTTTGGGTTTGCGGGGCACGATGACGGTGGTGGGCATTGCCAAAAAACTGGAGGAGATTTACTATCCCGGCGATTCGCTGCCTTTGTACATAGACAAACGTTCCGAGACGCTGAAGGTGTTGCAGCACATGCGCGACGAGGCGCATCGTTTCGGTATTTCGCATTACCGCAAGCGGCACAGAAAAGGCCTGATAAAAACGGAGCTGGACGGCATAGAGGGCATAGGGGAGAAGACGGCGGAGTTGCTGCTCACGGAATTCAAGTCGGTGAAGCGGATCGGGGAGGCTTCGGAGCGCGAGTTGGCGGCGCTGATCGGGCCATCCAAAGCCGCCCTGGTGAAAAAATGGTTTGAGGGGAAGGGGTAATTAGTTGAGGAAGGAAAATTCTTGCTATTTCATTTCGTTGAAATTATTCCCCTTCTTTCCAAATTTTTTCCTTCGGGGTTTTCGCTACTTTTGACTTCCAAAATCGAGAAACATGCGTGTAGCCGTGGTGGGTGCCACCGGACTGGTGGGTTCTAAAATGTTGCAGGTGCTGCAGGAGCGGCATTTTCCCGTTTCCGAACTCATTCCCGTGGCCTCCGAACAATCCAAAGGCAAAAAGGTAACCTTCGCCGGCAGGGATTACACCGTGACCACCGCCGAAGAAGCCATCGCCATGCAACCCGCCCTGGCTTTGTTTTCCGCAGGAGGCGCCGCATCGCTCGCCCTCGCCCCGCGCTTTGCCGCTGCGGGCATCCCCGTCATTGATAACTCTTCCGCCTGGCGCATGGACCCGGCCATCAAACTGGTGGTACCCGAAGTGAACGGACATGTGCTCACCGCGCAGGATAAAATCATCGCCAATCCCAACTGTTCCACCATTCAACTGGTCATGGTGCTCAAGCCCCTCCGCGAGGCGTTCGGCGTTCGCCGGGTAGTGGTGTCCACCTACCAATCGGTTACGGGCACGGGCGTAAAAGCGGTACGGCAGCTGATGGATGAACGTGCGGGACGCGAAGGCGAAAAAGCCTATCCGCACCGCATAGACCTGAATTTGATTCCGCATATCGATGCTTTTTTGGATAACGGGTACACCAAGGAAGAAATGAAGATGGTGAACGAAACCAAAAAAATCATGGGCGATGATTCCATCCGCGTTACGGCCACCACGGTGCGCGTTCCCGTGATGGGAGGACACAGCGAGAGCGTGAACGTAGAATTTGAGCGAGAATTTGACCCGGAGGAAGTGCGCCATCTGCTCGGGGCCATGCCCGGTGTAACCGTGGTTGATGATCCGAAAGCAAACGGATATCCCATGCCGCTCGATGCGCAGGATAAGGATGCCGTGTTTGTGGGGCGCATACGCCGGGATGAAACCCAGCCCCGTACGCTGAACTGCTGGATCGTGTCTGACAACCTGCGTAAGGGCGCGGCTACCAATGCCGTGCAGATTGCGGAACTGTTGTTGCAAAAAGGTCTGCTCTGACAGCCAGACATCATTCGATCTCGAAAAAAACACCCCCAACCGGACAAACGAGGGGCGTCAGCCTTGATCTCTTTCTTCAATTAAAACTTGGAAATCAGCATCCGGGTTTGCCTTCATGCCCGAATGGTTGATCAAATCAATAGTTTGTACCGCTATTCCGTTGTCGGCTCCTCTTTTTTTGCAGGAGTAGCGAAAATTTTACGGTAAAAGATACCGATCATGAAGACGCCGAAGGTGATGGAAACATCGGCCAGATTAAAAATGGGTGGAAAAATAAGCTCTCCGCCGACTTTGGGAACCCAAGCCGGCCAATACACGTGAATGAAAAACATATCCACCACACGGCCGTGCAACCATCCGGCATAGCCTCCCTCGGCGGGAAACAACGTGGCCGGAGTTCCGTAATGACTGAGGCTGAATATTTTTCCGTAAAAAATACTGTCTACAATGTTGCCCACGGCTCCCGAAAAAATCAAGGTCATGGCAGTGATTAGGTAAGGGGAGGCTTTCTCTTTACTGAGCCGGTAGATGTAATATCCGATGCCGCATACGGCCACCACCCGGAACAGACTCAGCAGCAGTTTGCCGCTTTCGCCTCCGAATTCCATGCCGAATGCCATGCCGTTGTTTTCAATAAAATACAGCTGAAAATAGTCACCGAGCAGATTGATCTGCTGCCCATAAGTCATGCCCGTTTTTACCCATATTTTAATGAGTTGGTCGAGGAACAAAACAACGCCCGCAAGGATGAGCGGGCGTTTCATGATTTGAAAAAAGTGCCTCAAAACCGGCAAGGGGTTAACGGTTCTGCTTCATTTTAGCCTCCATGCTCAACGTGGCATGGGGCACGGCCATCAAGCGCTCTTTCGGAATCAGTTTCCCTGTTTCCCGACAGATGCCGTAGGTTTTTGCCTGTATGCGCTGAAGGGCGGCCTCCAGGTTTTGAATAAATTTTTTCTGCCGCATGGCCAATTGTCCGATCTCCTCACGGGTGGCTATTTCCGAACCGTCTTCCATCAGTTTGAAGGTGGGTGCGGTGTCGTCCGTGCTGTTACCATCTTTGTAGTTGAAGGCGCTCTGCAGCAATTCCAATTCTTTTCTTGCTTTCTCGAGTTTTTTGTCGATTAGTGCTTTGAATTCCTCCAATTCTGCGTCGGAATATCTTGCTTTATCTTCTGCCATAGTTTTCTGCATTTGAAAGTTAAACCTTAGAAACAAAAATTTCAGCCCGGAGGTTTTCTCCCAATTCCACTTCGGTGCCACTTTCTGTCTGTTCACCGTTGGCGGGGTTAAAGGTATCCGCTAAAATTTCCGCACAAATATAATTCAAATTGGATTGTATGGCTCTGCTTACCTCTTCATCCGTTTTATACCAGACATTTATGCGGTCTGTGATGTCAAAGCCGCTTTCCTTACGAATGTTTTGAATCCGGTTTACAATATCCCTGGCGATGCCTTCTTCAATGAGCGTTTCATCCAAAGTAATATC
>CAYYRB010000046.1:0-6531 GCA_964473995.1 uncultured Candidatus Competibacteraceae bacterium
CCACGTTGTCGGAAAGTCCGTCAAAGGATTCTTCAAAAAGGACTACGCTACCGCCGCCACCGCCGCCGCTGCCGCAGCGCGTTGAATCAAACTGCACGTCGTACACATCGCGGATGAGCAGCTGGGGCGTGTTGTTAAACACGCTGTATACCGCAATGAGCGTTCCTTTTCCCGAGGGCACGATTTGGTTGGCAAAGGTGGCGTATCCGCTGTTGCGCAGAATGATGCTGTTACCGTTGCAGTCCTGAATGGTCGTATTTTTTGATTGTTGGAGGATTCCGTCCGCATACGACAAACCGGTATCCACGGGTGAGAACTGCACATTCTCCAAACGGATCAGCCGGTTTTGGTAATTGTTTCCGAGCGAGGTGAGCGTAACCGTGGTGGGAGTAACCGTATTGTTCAGCGAACCCCGCACGATGTGCTTGCTGATGAGAGTAGATGGAATGGCATCTACTTCGTCAACCGAGCCGGCCGTAGCCGCTCCGCCTATCTGCACCAGTCCGGCATAAGCGCCCAGATAGAGTCCTTTGGTGTGGATGAAAATGCGGCGACCGATCATGTAGGTATTGTACAATCCCGTTTGATCCAAGCGGATGGCAATCCCCGCGGTGGAATCTTCAATCACCAGGGTTTTGTAAAAATTGCCCGAACGGTCGTCGGCAATGATTACCCCGGAGAGGATAATCGAATCCTGTATTTCGATGCTCGCGCCGGCATACAATTGCTTGAATTCGGCGATGGTCATGGTGGGAGTGAGATTCGGATCGGAACCGTTTACGGGCGGTTCGTCGAATTTGTTTTTGATGCAGGAACTCATCAGAGATACCGTCAAAAGGGCGGTTGCCCAAACCCTTATGTTTTTTGCTACGGGGGAAGTCATCATATTCTGTATGGATTTCATATTAAAATTCGTATTTAATAATTACATGCGGAAGGCCACATTGAAAAAGGCATTGACGCCAAAGTTATAAAAGTAACGGGCCGGGAATTTGTTCGGGTTCCGGTCGTCAAAGTCAAAGCGTAGCTGTTCAAACCCGCTCGAGATAAATTTACGGTTGTTGGTGAGGTTGTTTACGCTCAGCGAGAACACCATAGTCATGGGCCGTTTGATGGTGCGGAAGGTTTTGTCGAGCCTCCACGAATATCCGCCGAATAAATCCATCGTGAATTGGCCGGGCAGGCGTTCCTGATCAATGGTATTGCGGTAAATATCGCTTTCCGGATCCATTCCTTCCACCGCCTCAGCCGTGCGACGGATGGGATTCACTTCTACCCAGATCCAATCAAAGTAATTGAAGTTGACCCGCACAAACCAAAACTTTGGGGAATTGTAGGAAAGCCCGATCGTATTGGCCCATTGGGGACCCTGTGCCACGTTGAAATTCTTCATGTACACAGGCGCGTTTTCTTTCAACACGGCATTGGTATTGTCTTGGGTAAGCGTGGCAATGGGACGGTCTGTGTAGAGGGAGCGCCCGATTCCCATCGCGGCGTTTATCCCTATGCCGTTCCATACTTTTACATCGGCTCCGAATTCACCGCCGTAATGCATACGGTCCAGGTTGCTTAGGGCCATGTTTACGAAGGCATTGAAATCATCGTGGAAGAAACTTTTGGTTTCAATACCGTCTGAGAACTGCGTGAAATATCCCGTGGCTTTGAATTTCACGCGGGGTGAATTCCAGATGTAACCGCCCTCCACGGAGAAGATTTTCTCTGAAGTAAGGTTGTCGTTTACCGTATTGCGGGTTCTCGGCGAGAGGAACACGTTGTTTACGTAAGGGGCACGGGTGATGTAGGCTCCGTTGGCATACACATAATGTCTTCCGTTAATTTTATAGGTGAAACCGCCCTTTATGCCGGGATTGATAAAGCGCATTTTTTCGGATACGCCGAAGGAGTTATCCGGGAAAAGTCCTACGCGGGTGAGGCCGTCGCGCCAGAAGGAGCTCACGGAAAGACGTGCCGCCAGGTAGAAATCCACTTTTTTAAAGTTGAACTGAGCCTGCATCCAGGCTTGGGCTTTGTGTTGAATAAAACGGAACTGGGTACCGTAGCGATCGCCTACGCGGGCCAGTCGGTTCGGGTTATCCAAATCGTTTTGCAGCGAGGTGGAATCGAGCGGTATGCCTATTTGGGCAAATCGGTTAAAATCCAACCAGAAATCACCGCCCAGCAAATCCTCCACGCGGTTGAAATTCTCGCTCATCTGGTACTGGTAAATCAGTCCCGCCGTGAGCGAGATGCGGTCAGAAAAGCTATGGTTGAGCGTGCTGTTGAAACCGAACTCGTTCACTTTTTGAACCCGTTGACCCAAGATGTAATTAGAGCGCTTTCCGGTTACATTATTTCCTGCGATGCCGTTCACGTTATTGATGGTTTCCACATTGAAGCGGTTTCCTTCGTACATGGCATCCCAATTCAGCTGCAGCAGATTGGGATCATCCAGAATCGCTTGGCGCACGGATGCGGCTAATCCGCTGTCTTGCTGGAAGCTGGGCAGATTTCGGTAGAAATCGGGGGCCGGGTTTTGCCCGTTGAACCAGTCAATGGCCGAGTTGGACGTTTCACCGATTTGGTAAGCGGCCGTAGTGGTGAGTGTAGTTTTGGTAGTGGGCTTCCATTCGTGGGTAAGCATGAATACGGGTTGGAAACTTTCAAATACCCGTGAGTTGCGCTTCTTTCCGTTTTGATAGCCCCAATTGGAATTATAAAACGGCGTACCTGCCAGTTCATAAACCTCGGCTATCGCCGGAGCCATTTTGCCGCGTCGGGTAGGCGTGGCGAAGGTGGTGAAGCTGAGGATGTGTTTTTTTATTTTCTTCGATACACCCAAATAATAGGCTTTTCCATCGTAGAAGGTGCCGGGAATGTAGCCTTCACCGGCCGCTCTCCAGGATGCCGATACGGAAAGGGCCCAACCGTTCTTGAGAATGCCGGTGCTGTAGGTCGCCATCAGGCGGTGTGTGTAGGAGCGGTTACCCACGGCATACGACACGCTGAGTTGCTTGCGCTGCCGGGCGGCTACGATATCCATGTTGGTGGCTCCGCCTATTTCCCCGAAGGAAAAGGTATTCAGCTCCAGTCCGAAAGAATTGTCGCGGAAGCGGAATACATCGTTCAACCCGCCCCAACGGCTCCAATATACTTCACCGTTTTCCAGGTTGTTCATCGGCAATCCGTTCAGCATCACCCCGAAATTGTCAGGGTCATATCCTCTGGTGCGGAAACGGGCCTGCCCAAAGTTAAAGGATGCCGTGCTCACGTATACGTCGCGTGAGGCGGAAAGTACTCCCGAAATGTTGTTGTCACCCCCGCTTTCGGCGGCTCCTTCGCTGTCATTGCCGGGAACCACGGGAACCAGGTCGTCGCTGTTGGCTATGCCTATGCCCGCCTCATCTTTTTTAGGACTTATAGTTCCCAGGTTGAAATTTTCTCCCGCAACAGCTACTTCCAACTGAAAGTTGCGGTAGCCCGTGGCTAAAATTTCCAGGGTATATTTTCCGTCGGGAATGTTGTTGAAAGTAAAATTACCGTCAGGGCCTGATGCAGTTTCGTAATTTCCCGGATTAAGGCTGATGAGCGCAAAAGGGATAGGGATGAGCGTACCTTCCTCATTTACGTTTCCGGATACCCGGTAAGTTTGAGCCGTGCCAGACCAAATGCTTGCCAAAAGGCCTGAGGCGATAAAAAGGGTGCGTAAAAAGAACATGCGTATTTTAAAAAATCGGCTCAAAAGTAAAGGAATTTTCCAACGGATTTTGTTTTTGGCATAATCGTTGGCTAGAATAAAGTTTATTTAATTCAGAAAGGTATTTCATGAGCCGGGGAATTAGTTACTTTTGCCTTCGCAATCAGCGTCAGAATGAAGTTTTTTTCTCGGGGCCTTGTTTCGGCCTTTTTTTTATGGGTTGTTTCGTCGCCATGCTCTGTGGCTCAGGAAAAGCAATACCATTTGGCAGCCGTAGGATTTTACAATCTGGAAAACCTTTACGATACCCTGGATGATCCTTTAAAGAATGACGAAGAGTTTCTGCCTTCGGGAGTGAAGGGATATACGGGGGCTGTGTACAAGGAGAAACTGGACCGGTTGGCGGAGGTTATTTCCAAAATGGGTGTGGAGAAAACACCGGACGGCCCGGCCATTTTGGGCGTGGCTGAAATTGAAAACAGAAGTGTGCTGGAAGCTTTGGTAAAACATCCGCTTTTAGCTTCGCGCAATTACCGAATCAGTCATCATGATTCGCCTGATGCGCGGGGTGTGGATGTGGGCATGCTTTACAATCCAAAGTATTTTGTTCCCATTTCTTCCCACGCCTTGAACCCTGATATTAAAACGTCTGAAGGAAATTTGCTGAAGACCCGTGATATTCTCTGGGTGGAAGGGTATCTGCTCGGTGAAAAAGTGCATGTGTTTGTTTCTCACTGGCCATCCCGCAGGGGAGGGGAGGAGGCGAGCTCGCCATTGCGCCAACAGGCTGCGGCAAAATGCAGGCTCACCATCGACAGCATTATGAAAGCCGAGCCCGGAGCCAAGGCGCTTATTATGGGCGACTTGAACGATGATCCACAAAGCCCCAGCATAAAAAGGGTATTGAAAGCGGTAGGAAAATCGGAAAACGTGGATTCCTTGGTGTGGAATATGTACAATCCTTTTGAACCTTTCTACAAAAAGGGAATCGGAACCTTGGCTTGGAATGATGCATGGAACCTTTTCGATCAGGTTATTTTTACCCCCGCCTGGGTGCTTGACCGTTCGGGATGGTTTTTTAATTCCGCCGAGGTGTTTAACCGATCTTTTCTTACCCAAAAGACGGGAAACTTCAAAGGATATCCTCTTCGAACCTACGTAGGCAATGAATATCAGGGGGGGTATAGTGACCACTTCCCTGTTTTGGTGTACCTTTATCGCGAAAAACGTTGATGATGAGGTTCTGGTCAGTCTTATTTCTTTCTTTTCTATCGGCTTCTTTTGCTTGGTCTCAGGAGCCTCAAAGCCAGCCTACGAATCTTTCTTTTTCCAATGTAAAACCTTTTGGATTCAACCTTTCTTTTACCCCAACTTCGGCTGACGGATTTTTGGTTTTGCGCAGCTCTGCGGGTCCTGTCACCTTTATACCGCAGGATGGAGTTGAATACCAAAAGGGTCAAGGTTTAACCCAAGGCGTAAAGGTTTTCTCGGCAGGTAATTTACCCTCTTTGTCCGTGCGTGAAGTACTTGCGGGCCGTACCTATCACTTTGCCGTTTTTGCCTATAACGGAACAGGGTCGGGTATCAATTACCGGCAGTCGGGTCCGCTTACGGGGAGTATTTCAGTTCCCGGCGGTAACTATGGATCGTACTATTCCACTCTTGGCGGCGGATCACCTACTTTTTTGGCCGATTTGAAAAATCGGTTGAATTTGGGAAGGGTGTTCCAGACTTACACGCCGGGATTTTTAAATTACGTAATGCGCAATGTGTACATCCGCGACACGGTGGGCGGTATGGAAGTCATCAATTGCCAATATACTGGCGAAGCAAAAGTGTACAATCCACCCCTGTATTGGGGCTCATCGGTAGGCGAATACAGCCGTGAACACATGCTGCCTCAGAGCTGGATGCTTACGGTAGGCGGAACCACAAGCGATCAGGACCGGGCCGATTACCATAATCTCCTCCCCGTGAATCATGCGAATGCCAACAGCAAACGATCCAATTATCCGTATGGTATAGTTCAGAATGCAAGTTATCAATACCTGCAAGGTAAACTGGGAACCAACAGCCAAGGTAATACGGTTTACGAACCCCGGGATGATATCAAAGGAGACGTAGCACGCGCCCAGTTTTATATGATGGTATGCTATAACGGAAACGGAGGCACCTGGGCTTACCCGTCCATGCCTACGTTAGGTCCCCAACAAAATCAGGATTTGTTGAAGACCTGGCATATTCAGGATCCGCCGGATGCTTTCGAAATTACCCGCCACGAGTATATTTATTCTTTGCAGAACAACCGAAACCCGTTTATTGATTTCCCGGAATGGGCGGATTGCATCAATTTTAATACGCTTACGGTTTACTCCAACTGCGCCATTACATTAGACGCTGATGAAGTAAATTTTGATGAGCCATCCTTTTCTGTTTTTCCCAATCCGGCAAGCGATCAATTAACGATCAGTGGTTTGACTGACGAGGCTGCGGTTTTCTCCATATACGATATGAATGGTCGGATGGTTTATTCTGCCAATTTATACGCGGGGCAGTCTATCGATATCAGTATGATTCCTGCCGGTATATATACCCTTCAGGTTAAAGGAAATGAATTTTCGAAAACTCAAAAAGTAGTAATTACCAAATAAAAACAAGATAGATATGAAAAGAATAGTTTACACGTTGGCCTATTTGGCTACCTCCATGGCAGTTTTGGCACAGCCGTGTTCCGATTTGTTTTTATCGGAATACATTGAAGGATCGTCCAATAACAAGGCCATCGAAATTTATAACCCTACCGCAGGTCCGATTAACCTGGCCGGGTATGAATTGCG
>CAYYRB010000046.1:6631-19914 GCA_964473995.1 uncultured Candidatus Competibacteraceae bacterium
AAATTTTCTCCAACCAGTGGCTCCGTTTCCGAGGCATCTGGCAGTACAACACTACCTTTGGTTTACAATCCTGCTTCTTCAGCAACTTCGTTTAATGCCCAGGTTGTTTTGAAATCCGGCAATGCCGCCGACATAGGAAACTATACTACCCAAACGGTAAACTTCCCCGCCGGTACCAATACGGGTTCTGTATCCGTTACCGTTACGGATAACAGCCTGGAAGACGGTAACAAAACGTTTGTGTTTGCCCTTCGCAATCCTTCTTCGGGAATGCTCTTAGGCGCTGACTCTCTGTTTACGCTTACCGTTACCGACGATGACGTGGTTGTGCCCGGTTTGCCGGTGTATACCATTGCCCAGGTGCGCGGTGCCAATGCAGACGGTGGTCCCGATTCATTGGGTGTGTTTTGTGAAGTGCGCGGAACGGTTTACGGGGTGAATACACGCGCTACGGGATTGCAATTCACTATGCGCGACGGCACGGGTGGTATCGGCGTTTTCTCTCCCTCCAATACATTCGGTTATACGGTGAATGAAGGGGACAGCATCCGCCTGATCGGTCGGGTTTCCGTGTTCCGAGGCCTTTCTCAAATGGATTTCTTGAATGTGACCGAGGCGAATATTATTCCCGTAGGTACCGGAACCATCAAAACGCCTTCATTCGTGACGGCTTTGAATGAATCTACAGAGAGCGACCTGGTGCGCATTGCCAACTGCACCCTGGTAGATGCCGCCCAGTGGACCGGCAGCACCAACGGATTTAACGTGCAGATTACGGATGGTAATCAGGTGTACACCATGCGTATTGCTGCCAATACCACGGCCATTACGATGCCTGTTCCCCCGACCATGTTTGATGTAATCGGTATCGGAAGTCAGTTTGCTACTACTACCGCCCCGCCTTTCACAGATGGTTATCAAATTATCCCGCGTAAACAGGAAGACATTTTGCTGGGCGGTTCCATCTCCGAAAATACAGAGTCTGCTACCATGTCGGTATTCCCTAACCCGGCTTCCGATAGGTTTACGGTGAAGTTTGAGGCCGCTGGTAATTCATTGGCTCTTATTGCCTTGAAAGATTTTACAGGCCGCACCGTAATGCAGAAACAGATGGCCGTTGCAGCTGGTACGAATCAGGTGGAGCTGGAGAGTCGCGTGGCTCCCGGAGTGTATCTGGTTACCGTAGATTGCGGACAAAAACGCATGGTAAAAAGAGTACTTATCAAGTAGTTCAATAGTTTATTTTGTAAAAAGCGCGGTTATTTGCCGCGCTTTTTTTTTGCTTTGGGAACTTATCTTTATTTAAATAAATGCATGCAATGAGCGATTTTTGGATTGACGCGTTGGGTTGGCTGGGCGGACTGATGGTGGTTGTAGCCTATTTTCTTATTTCTTCCGGCAAAGTAAAATCGGATGCTGTATCTTTTCAGTTTCTGAATCTGGTCGGCAGTATTTTTTTGATCATCAATACCTATGAAAAGGGGGCTTACCCATCCACGGTGGTCAATATCATTTGGGTAGGCATCGCACTGTTCGGTTTTTACCGAATTTGGGAAAGTAAAAAACGGGCGTAAGCATTTTACGTAATAAATTGGGTTACCTTTCGAGTCGAATTTTTTTAATCATATGGAATATTTGTTATACGGAGCAAACGGATATACTGCCGGGCTGGTGATTGAGGAATCATTACGTGAGGGAATGAAACCGGTATTGGCCGGGCGGAACAGACAAAAAACAGAGGAGCTGGCTAAGCAATATGGGTTGAAATGCCTTGTATTCGGATTAGATGATGCTGCCGAAGTGGATAAAGCGTTGAAGGGATTCCGGGTTTTGCTTAATTGTGCCGGGCCTTTCATTCATACAGCACAACCTTTGGTGGAAGCCTGCATTCGAAATGGGGTGCATTACCTTGACATTACCGGAGAAATTCCTGTGTTTGAGTTGGTAAAATCGTATGATCAGCCAGCCAAAACCGGGGGTGTGGCGCTTATGAGCGGGGTAGGTTTTGATGTGGTGCCTACCGATTGTGCCGCCAAATACCTGCATTCCCGACTGCCCTCCGCCACAAGATTAAAATTGGCTTTTGCCTCCGTAGGGGGAAGTATTTCGCACGGCACCATGCTGACCATGGTAGAAAATTTAGGCGGCAGCGGTGCCGTAAGGCAGAATGGGAAAATTATTCCCAAGCCCGTAGGGCATAAAGGCATTCTTGTTGATTTCGGATTAAAAACCCGTTTCTGTATGACCATCCCCTGGGGCGATATCTCTACGGCATATACAACAACCGGTATTCCCAACATTGAAACCTATACGGCTGTTTCCCGTGGCAGTTTTCGCATGATGAAACTGGCTCCGCTTTTTAATCCGATTTTGCGAACCAAATGGGTGAAAAATCAATTTCGAAATTACATACATAAAAACATCAAAGGACCCACGGCTGAACAAAATGAGAAGGGTCGTTGCCTTGTCTGGGGAGAGGCTGCCGATGAACAGGGAAACCGAGTTGAGGTAAAGCTTGAGGGCCCTGAAGGCTATAGGTTGACGGCCGTTGCGTCCGTGTATATTACCCGTCATTTTTTGGAAAACGAGGTGCGCTCGGGTTATCATACACCCGCCGGTTTACTGGGTTACGAACTCTTTACTCGCTTACCGGGCACCGTTCTTACTCCGGTAAATTAGTTTTCCGTTCTTCCGGGATATACTTTCAGTGCTTCTTCCAGGCATTTTGCCGCCTCTTGCAAATCTTCTATTTTCAGTACATAGGCAATGCGGGCTTCCTGCTTTCCCAATCCGGGAGTGGAATAGAATCCGGATGCCGGAGCCATCATGACGGTTTTTCCGTTATAATTAAAGTCGCTGAGCAGCCATTGGCAGAAGGCATCCGCATCATCCACCGGAAGTTTTACGGTGGTGTAAAAAGCACCGCCGGGATTTGGACAGATTACTCCGGGAATCTTATTTAACGCCTCCACCATGAAGTTACGGCGTTTTACATATTCAGCATTTACGTCCTTAAAATAGGAATCAGGCGTATCCAAGGCTGCTTCACCGGCAATCTGACCCAGCGTGGGCGGGCTGAGACGGGCTTGCGCCAATTTGAGCACGGACTGCATCAGTTCCGTGTTTTGGGAAACCACACATCCTATGCGCACACCGCAAAGGCTGTACCGCTTGGATACGCTGTCTACCACAATCGCATTATGTGAAAGTCCATCAAGCTGCAAGACGGAAGTATGGGAATGCCCGTCATACACAAACTCACGGTATACCTCATCAGAAAACAACCAAAGATCGTGCTTCAGTACCATGTCGCGCAGGGTTTCCAATTCCTGTTTGGAGTATAAATATCCGGTAGGATTGGAAGGGTTGCAGATGAGAATGGCTTTGGTTTTCGGGGTAATCCGTTTTTCTAATTCCGCCATCGGGGGCAGGGCGAAACCGTCTTCAATCTTTGCAGTTACGGGAACTATGACGGCTCCTGCAGCTTTGGCGAAACTGATGTAATTGGCATAAAAAGGTTCAGGAACGATGATTTCATCTCCTTCGTTCAGGGTACACATCATCGAAAAAAGAAGTGCTTCGCTACCTCCCGTGGTTACGATGATTTGTTCATGATTTACCTGAATGCCCAGCTTTTGGTAGTATGCAGCCAATTTTTTTCGGTACGATTCAAAACCGGCAGAGTGGCTGTACTCGATTACCTCCATGTTGAAATTTCGTATGGCATGAAGCACGCTCTCCGGAGATTTAATGTCGGGTTGTCCGATATTCAGGTGATAGACTTTTATACCCCGTTTTTTAGCTCCTTCGGCATAAGGTACCAGTTTTCGGATAGGAGAGCTGGGAAGTTCAATTCCTTTTTTTGATATGACAGGCATCGTTCACTATTTACGCGTCAAATGTAGCTATTTTGAGCCGTGGGGAAATAAAAAAACCCCGTATGCAACGCATACGGGGCAATCAATTAAACAAACAAAAAAACGAGGTTACATACCTACCGGGGCGCCTCCTTGTTCTTTGAGGGGCACACCGTTGTTGGCAGGAGCTTCTTTCACGCTACCTTTTACTTTAATGGTATGCGTATTACTTCCTTCCGGCTCATTGGTGGTAATGGTTACCGTTTTGGCAATGGGCCCCGGACGTTTGGTATCGTATTTAATGGTAATTTCTTTCGTCTGGCCGGGCATAATAGCTTCTTTAGGATAGGTGGGAACGGTACATCCGCAAGAACCTTTCGCATTGGTAATGATCAGAGGTTCTTTTCCCGTGTTTTTAAATTTCCAGACACGCTCCCCGTTTCCGCCGAATTCCACTTCACCGTAATCCACGTAATCCACTTCGTAAGTGATTTTTGGACCTAATACAGCTCCCTGAGCGGATGCATTCAGGGCAACCGAAAAGCCCGCAGCAACAAAACCTATCAACAATGCTATTTTTTTCATGCTATTTTTAATTTTATTGGTACAAATTTATTTTGTTCCGACATTACTCATTTTCGATT
Organism: uncultured Candidatus Competibacteraceae bacterium; assembly: GCA_964473995.1. Classification (GTDB taxonomy): domain Bacteria; phylum Bacteroidota; class Bacteroidia; order CAIKAF01; family CAIKAF01; genus JAKRSD01. The sequence continues at coordinate 11,133 of CAYYRB010000046.1, forward strand.
AACAAAAGATTAACAGCCTTTATTTTTCAGGCATTTCGAATAGGGTAATCATAAAAAAAGCCCGCAGGTATGCAGGCTTTTAAAGAAGGTATGATTTAAATTTATTTACTGACGGGACCCGGCGTGGCAGGAGTGGATGGTGCCTGTTTTACGGTACCTTTCACCGTAATCTCATGGCGGTTGGCTCCTTCCGGCTCATTAGTGGTAAGTGTTACGGTTTTGGTGAAATCACCCTGACGGTTGGTGTCATAATTGATTTTAATTTCACCTGTAGCTCCCGGCATGATGGGCTCTTTCGGGTAGGTGGGAACCGTGCACCCGCATGAACCCGTGGCATTGGTGATGAGCAGAGGCTCTTTGCCCGTATTTTTAAATTTCCATACCCGCTCACGAGGTCCGCCATATTCAACCTGGCCGTAATCCACAACTGCCGATTCAAAGGTCAGCTTCGGTGAAGCCTGTGCAGCCGCTTTTTCGGAAATGGTTAACCCGGCAGCCACAAAACCGATAAATAGAAGAACTTTTTTCATGATGTATTTTAGTATTTATTTTCTAAGATGCTGATCAAAGGTAAGACCAAAATAGGTTCAATTGGAAATTTAACTAAATAAAAACGGATGTTTGAATCAAGCGGCTTAATCTTCGATTAGTGCCACGGTCATTTTTATCTCTTCTGCCGGACGGTCTCCTGGAAGAGTAGGCGTTTTGGCAATGGCATCCAATACTTCGAGGCCTTCCGTAATTTCGCCGAATACGGTATAATCCATATCCAGGTGAGGCGTTCCTCCCAGGGTAGTGTAAGCTGTTTTCTGATCTTCCGAAAAGGTAAAGCCGGGTTTCATTGCCTTCATCCGATTTTCAAAAGATTCTAATTGGTTTTTGTTGTAAACCGAGCCTTGTACGATGTAAAATTGGGATCCGCTGGATCGCTTCTGCGGATTGATGGCATCCCCCTGCCTTGCTGCGGCTAAAGCACCCTTTTTGTGGAAAAGTTCCGGCCTTATTTCAGCCTCGAGGGTGTAACCGGGGCCGCCCGTTCCGGCCATATCTGCCGTGGCGGCATGTTTCGTATTCGGATCTCCGCCCTGAATCATGAACGATTTGATGACCCGGTGAAAGGTAGTACCGTCGTAATATCCCTCCGCGGCCAGCTTTAAAAAATTATCCCTGTGTATGGGAGTCTCGTCATAGAGCTTTACCACCATGGTTCCCAAAGAGGTCTGAATTTTAACCTTTTTCATGCTTTCAACTGATGTTATCGCTGACTTCCAATGCTTTTTTTAGGCTTACCAATTGTTTTCGCAATTCGGTAAGAGATTGCGCCAGTTTTTTATTTTTTCGGTTTTCGTACAAGCGGCCGTCAATGATTTTTTTTGCCCCTTCCAACGTATACCCCTCCATCTTTACCAGATTGTATACAAGCTGTAGGTTTTCCAAATCTTGTTTGGTAAAAAGACGTTTTCCGTTGTCGTTTTTTTTGGGTTGAAGAATGGCAAATTCCTTTTCCCAAAAGCGGATGAGCGAGGCGTTTACCCCGAATTTTTCGGCTACTTCCCCAATGGTGAAATAAAGCCTGATGTCTTCTTCCGATCGTTCTTTGTAAGGCATTTTTTGATTTGCCGGGCGGAACTTAATTAATTAAGCAACTATTTATGCATCAAATATAGGGCTTTTGTCTAACTACACTATTTTTTTTCATATCATTATTCTACATTTGTGCAAATAGATTCACAATACCATGAAAAAACTTCTTATTCTAACATGTTCATTTTCAGCTTTTATTAGTCAGGCGCAAATTACACTCAACCAGTCTGACTTTGGCTCTACCGGTGATGTTTTTTATCAGGCTACCGATGAAACGGCGGGTGGTCTTAATTTAGGCTCAGCTTCGGCCACTGCCCAAAACTGGAATTTTACGGCCCTCACTATTGACCAGCTTGATACCCTCAACTTCGTGAACCCCGCGAATGCGCCGGGTGGTTCTGATTTTCCGAATGCATCCGTGGCTTTGTTGACGGGGCCCAATACGGCTCTATTTTTTAATAATACCTCAAGTGGCGTTCAAGTACTAGGAAACGGTGCCGGTGCGGGCGGCTTCGGATTCAGCGCTCCGTTTAATCCTCCCTTTACGCTGTTGAGTTATCCCACTACCTACGGTTCAAACTCCTCACAGAACTACAGCTTTGATATTACCAACTACATAGGGCTGGACACCACGGCAGATGTTCCCATTGTTGGTACTTTGGTCATTCAGTTGGACTCCATCCGCATTAAGCGCGATGCCCAGGTGAACATCAACTTCGATGCGTTTGGAAATTTGGCCTTGCCCATAGGTACGTTTAATTCGTTGCGCGCTTTAAATGTTCAGACCAACAACGACAGTACGTTTGCTTATCTCCTTCAGCCGGTGAGCATTCCGTTGTTCAACATCAATTTGACGGCGGGTTGGAACGTGATCACAAACGACATTGCCGCCGCGATTTCCGTGGTGGCTCCCGGTATTTTTGTGGGCAATACCACAGGCGTAACCGTGGAAAAATCCTACGATTGGTTTACCAATAACAAAGATTATATCCTTTGTTCGGTACGGGTGGATTCTGCCACGGCAACGATCCCTCAATCCGCCCGTTACCTCTCCGATCCGATTTTCCTCAGCAATCCGGAAATGGAATTGATTGACGGTGGATATGTGTATCCCAATCCTTCCGATCAGTATCTTTCTTTTTCGGGACTGCCCCAAGGGTTTACCGGCATGGTGGTGATGACCGACATGGCCGGCCGGGTTTTGCAGAAAACGGCCCTTATTGCAAATGCTCCTATTTCTATTGAGGAGCTTCCTTCAGGATTATATGCGGTGTCCGTTATTTCTCAGGAGGGAAAGGTGGTAATGCAGGATAAAGTACAGAAAATAAAGTAACCTGCTGTTTGGCATAGCTTTTGAAAACGTTTAATAAATACAATTATATGGCTAGATTATTTTTTATGACTTTAGGTCTTTGCACCATTAGTTTCGGAGGTTCTCTTTTTGCTCAGGTAAAAACTCAGGAGTCGTCTGCAAAAAAGGTAGAAAATGGGCAAATTGTTCAGCCCGTTTCGAGTTCACAAAGTACCAGAAATACTTCTTCTTCACAACCGGCAAAAATTTCATCGGTACAACCCGGTTCCCCAGGGTCAGTTCAATCGCAAATGCCCGCCGTGAAAGTAGGGAATTCAAAGTCTGTTGAAGCGGGTTCAACGCGTCAATCTGACCGCTCAGCGGGAATGCCCTCAGATAAAGGGCGGATTGTTCCCCGCGAAAAGTTGATTGAAAGCAAATAATCTGTTTCACATTATTTCTAGGAAAGGCTGTCGCTAGGTGCGGCAGCCTTTTTTGTTTTGCAGTGGCTCATGTGCATTCGGAAGGAAGGTTGACCAATGGTATTTACAGTCAATAAAAAAGGCAGTTGCCCTAAGAACAACTGCCTTTGAAATAAGGTGGAATTTCGCTTAGCGAATCACCAATTTTTGTACGGCCACTCCGTTGGCTGCCATGAGGCGGAGGGTGTAAATTCCGGTAGCTAATTCATTCACCGGAACTTGGAATGTATTGTTACCGGCAGAAATAGTCATTTCGTTGCGTGACAATACCACTTTACCGTTCAGATCGATGATTTCCATATTGATCATCCCTTCGATTTCGGAAGAGAGGCTGATGTTGATTACATCTTCTGCCGGATTCGGGTATACTATCACCAATGCATTCAATGAATTTTCATTCAACGAAAGGTTGGTGGTGGTAAAGGTTTCTTGGTTTCCATAACCTACTCCGAAAGAGTTTACGGCATAAGCACGAACATAATATTGAGTAAGAGGAACCAAACCTGTGAGGCTGGAAGTAAATGTTCCCGTGCCTGTTCCGTTGCTGGTAAATTCATTTATATCAATTGTGGGATTTGCGGAAGTACCCCAGGTAATACCGCGCTGGGTAACCGGAAGGTTGCCGTCTGCGGTAATATTACCACCTGACTCTGCATTGGTTCCTGTAATGCCTGTAACGGCAGTAGTGGTAAGCGTAGGCACAGCCAAGGTAAGGGTGGTAAAGGTTACCTCATTGCCATAAGCCACACCTACGGCATTCACAGCGTAAGCACGTACGTAGTATTGTGTGGCAGGTGTAAGTCCGGTCAAGTTAGATGTAAAAGTGCCTATTCCTGTACCATCACTGGTTGAGTTTGCACCAAGCGTGGGGTTTGGAGAAGTACTCCAAGTTACTCCGCGTTGCGTAACGGGAAGGTTACCGTCTGCGGTAATGTTACCTCCCGATTGAGCTGCAACTCCTGTATTGCCTGTAACTGCAGTAGTGGTGAGCGTCGGCAACGCAGCCAGTGGTAACAGTTTAGAATTGGTAAATAAAGCACCTGTAAGGGCGGGTGAAGTGGATGTAGGTCTGAAATCAGGGTTAGTATTTGTGTTTCCAAACGGATTTACCAGGTTAACTTCGTTTGATGTAGCCAGCAACGTTGTGTTTTGTGGCGTGGAACCGAAAAATAAGGCAGCAGATGTTAAGTCGGTTATACATAATGTGTCAGATGAGGTTGCTAACGCCAAATTAGTGGTCATTCCGGCTACAATATTTTGTTCAAAGTCTGAAAGATTGGTGCAAAGGTTAGCTGTCACTTTTCTTCTGTCTATCGTGTATCCGGTGGGCCATCCGGTGATAATTGAATTAAAAATAGACAATCGGCTGTTTCTTCTGTGGTGAACGGAGCGGGTGAAAAGCGAGTTGGTTGCTGCAGGATTTCCTGTCCAGTTTGGACCTATTGCCGTCATGTTTGAAAAAACAGGAGCTGTTACGGGTACGTTGTCTGAACCCTGGCTGTCGTTATCTGATTCGAAAGCACATGAACCGGACTGGTCTGCATATTGTGAATCGCGAAACGTAACTCCGAACTGAACACGTCCGCGGTATCCGTTATCGGTATCAAAGTCATCATCCCAAGTTTTAAAGGCCACTAAATATTTACAGTCTACCGTACCGCCGAACCATTCGAAAGCATCGTCTCCGCTGTAGGAAATTTGGATATGGTCTATTTTCGTTTGATTACCTAAAGAATACATCGTGAGGCCGTTGATCTCCGAATTTGAGGCCGTGGTAAGCGGAATGCCGCAAAACTCAATACGTACAAAGGATAACACTCCTGAGTTATCATCATCGTTTGTACCTCCATGGCGTCCGTCACCGCTGGGCAGGGGTTTGGCTATCCCTCCTTCGGCGGGAGCATCAGGTCCCGTGGAAATATTGTGTCTGGCGGAACCTAACATTACGATACCTCCCCAGTCGCCATAATCGCGGGCGCCTACTGCCTCGTTAGAAGTAAATACAATCGGATTGGCAACCGTACCTTGAGCATTGATTTTAGCTCCGCGGCAAATAATCAGGGTTCCTTTTCCTTGGCCACGGATTACCGTACCCGGTTCAATGGTGAGCGTAGCGCCGTTGGTTACATATACGTAGCCGTCGTCCAAAAGGTAAACGTTGTTTGCCGTCCACGTGGTATTTGCGGTAATGTCACCGCCAGGAACCGTTACAGTTGTAGCCGGATACACCGTATTCTGCGGATCAAAATTAGTCCAGCCAGCCGTCCAGGGCGTGGCGGGTTGTGGAGCAAAGGCTCCTTTGTAAGGCACACTTTCAAAGAAAGGGGCTTGAGCTTTGGCCATTAAGCCGGACAAAGCAATCATTCCGATGAGTACTGTTTTTTTCATGACAATTATTTTATGGTACAATATTCGGCTTCCCTTATTAGCTTAAAAGAAAATGAGCGTTAAGTCTTTATTAACCTTCCCCGTGGGTTGTTAACCTCATGTTATGAGAAAATAAAAAAGTCCACCGGGTGGGCTTTTTATGCTCTTTTGGTTTGGTTATAAATTAAATCCGATAGAGAATGAATAGGTTGCTCCCGGAGTTATACGGAGTATTTCGTTATCTCCCGCGCCGAAGCTTGTTTTCTTGTCGTTGTTTTGATACCAGATGGTGGGATTGGCCAGTATGTCGCGTGCGTTAAGTTTTAACTCCAGTTTTTTCCAAAAGGTTTTGGTGAGCTGAATATCCAACACGTTGCGGGGTGTTTCCCAAAAAGAGGGGTATGTGTCAAAACCGATGCTTACGATGCGTTGCCCGATTCGGTTGTAGGCAATGCTCACCCCGTAATCGTATTTACTGTCGTTGTATTGAATTCCCGCATTGATGATGTAAGGAGATTGTCCCTGCAGTGGTCTGCTTCCTTCCGTACCTGCCACACCGGACAGATTGACTTCGGATTTGATGAGGGCCACGTTGCCGAAAAGGTAGAATCCGTGAAAAAATCCTTTTTCGGTTGTTTTGCCGCGGAACCATTTGTAGAAGGTACCTAAACTCACCCGATATTCCAATTCAGCTCCGTAGGTGTAAGCCGAAGGGGCATTGATGTACCGCATCAGGTTGAACGAGCCTGCATTTTCCAATTTTTTCTCGATGGGGTTTTCAAAATATTTTCCAAAAACGGATGCGGAGAGTACCTGTCCGGAAGCCGGGTAAAATTCATACCGCAAGTCCAAATTGGTGATTTTGGTGCGTTGAAGGTTCGGATTCCCTTCGACCAAAAGAAATACATTGTAATCATAAAACTGGAAGGGTGCTAATTCTCTGGCTTCCGGGCGACAAATGGTTTGCGAGGCGGCCACTCGCAGGTTCATTTTTTCGCTGATGCCTCCAATAATATTCAAGGAGGGTAGGATGTCTAATTTACCAAGACTCACGTTTACGGGCGATTCATCGGCCACTGCGAAAGAGGCGAGGTTTTGGTTCCAGTATTCAAAACGCGGACCTAAAATGATTTTCAGCCGGTTTTCCAACGCAGATAATTCATATTGCAGATACCCCGCATATATGGAACTATTGGCAGTGTAGGTGTCAGATTTTCGGGAGGCTTCCCGAATGAGGAAACCGCTCTGGTCAAAATTGCGTACATCGAAAATACTATCGATACCTTGAAAAGCCAACGTATTATCAAACTGCGAGGATTGGTATTTTACGTAGGAAAAGGTGCGGGCCTGAAAATCCCGATTTTTATACTGCCAGAATCCGCCTACTTTTACTTCATGTCTTACCGGGCCGGTGATGAAAGGAATACCCATATCAACCGAGCCGGAATAGATATTGTCATTCATGGTGGAGTAGAATCGGCCGTTTATATCATTGAATGAAGGCTGGGTGCCGAACGGTACGGCCCAAACAACGGTTGTGTCATCCAAGTTCCTTTTGTAGGTGAGCTGCCTGTAATCGGGAATGTCGCGACGCAGGTTGTTATAACCGAAGTTCCAATCTAATTTTATTTTTCCTTTCGGGATAAAATGTTCCCCCATAAGTTGGGTGCTGAAAAGGCGGTTTTGGGTGTACATGGTGAGGTAGGAAAGGATTCCCTGTCCCTGATCATACCGGAACCCTTCCCGAAGTATGGTTTGGTCTGACGTGTTGATGTTGAACAGATTTTTGAGGGAAATACGATGCGTGGATCCGTTTTCTTTTGAGTTCAGATAAGAGAGGTTCCATATCCCGCCGCTCATCACGTTGCGCACGTAAGACTTATCCGTAAAATCCAACTCGAGATTATTGCCGCCTGCATAGTCGAACCTTTTTCTATCTGTAAATGTGTTGTTGTTCATGTAGGTGAGTGCAAGTACACTGCCCAACTCGCTTTTGTTTCGCGTATTGTCTCTTCTGGCTTTGGGAATAAAATTGATTTTTTGGCCCATGCTGAATTGTCCGTTGAAGTTGGGCAAAGCATTTTTGTTTGTCAGAGTCCAGTTGTTGTTGAACAGTTTTGAATATTCCAAACGTTCGGGTTTGGTGAGCGACGGGTCGTTGAATGTTTCCACGGAAGGAAATCCATCGGGCAACGCCCTCGTGCCATCATCCAGCCCGATAAAGTCAAACTTGCCGCCCCGTCCTCTGTAAAAATCGCGGCCTGTAGTGATGGTGTTATATCCGACGCTGAAGGAACCGGAATAAAAGTTACTTTCCGGAATGTCTTTTGTTTTTATTTGAATCAGTCCGCCGGCAAATTCTCCTGATAAAGAAGGCATGGCTGTTTTAATCACTTTGATGTCACTCAGGAAGGAAGCCGGGAAAATGTCGAATGCGAACGCTTTGCGGTCAGGCTCAGAACTCGGCAACGGAGCATTGTTAATGAATACGGCATTGTAGCGGTCGGGGAGGCCCCGCACCACCACGAACGAATTGTCTTGAATGGTGGCACCGCTAACCCGGCGGAGCACGTCGGCGGTGGTTCTGTCCGGTGTTTTTTTGATTTGTTCGCTGCTGAATCCGTCAAAAAGAACCACGGAGTTTTTTTGCTCCAGCACGATGGCGGAAACGGTTCCTTTTTCTGATTCTGCTTCTATAACTACAGTGCCCAAGGTTTTATCCGCCATGGCTAATGTGGTGTTGAGCGTGGTGGTTTGCCCGGCTTTTACTTCCACCCCGGTAAACAGTTTGGTTTCAAAGGCAATGGATGAAATCTGGATGTCGTATTTGCCGGGCTCCAGGGTAAGGGCGTAAAAACCTTCAAAATCGGTAGCGGTTCCTTTGGTGGTTCCTTTCACCAAAACGGTGGCACCGATCACGCTTTGGCCGGAGGGTTCCAGAATTTTTCCCGAGATTTTTCCTGTTTGTGCCTTTGCACCTAACAAGAGCAGAATGAATGCGGTTAGGGTAACGCTGATTTGAAGTATTTTCATGACATATATAACTGCCACAAAGTTA
>CAYYRB010000047.1:0-10112 GCA_964473995.1 uncultured Candidatus Competibacteraceae bacterium
AATCAAACGGTTAAACAACCGAACAATCTAAGAGGGTTTGCTCCCCATGCTGCCCGCGATTTAGCATCCCGGGCTTCCGTAATCATGGATTTGTAATTCGTTTTTAGCAGATTACCAATCTGCCATTAAGAACTTCCGGATTTAAAATATGAAAAACAAAAAGATAAACTACTTATTAACAAAAAAAACAAGTTTTACTATTTTTTTCGCAGTATGAGGTTTGTAACTGAGCATGGCGTGGCTTAGAGTTTTTTCTTCTTTTCGGCTGCCCTTAAATTTTATTGACCGTCTTCTCCAAGTATGGCGTGTAGGTGCATACCCAAAAGTTGCACTTACACGTTGTTATGGGCAATTTTATGAATAACTAACCTCCATGAATATTTATTTATCTTTTTTTTGACTAATTAAAGAAATTAAAAAAGCAATACTAAGCAGTGCTAATCCTATAAGAATTGTATTTAATTTGGCGCCAGGGTGTTCTAAATAGCCTGCATTTCTAAATTGCAATCCAAAAATAGGAAGGATATAGCTTAAAAAACCCACTAATATTGCTGCAATGCCTAAGCGAGAAAAAAGTTGAATTAAAATTTTCATCTTATATTATTTTAATGGTACCTACTCTTTAATGGATTTTCGACAATCTCCATTTTTTTGTCGTTTAAACTTGACCATAAAGGTTTTCAGCTACACGAAGGGCGGGATTTTTACCACAAAACTTGATTTGAAAAACTAATGTTTGATTAACCATAAAACTGTCTTTGGAACACGAAACCCCGCCTTTTGGGTAGGTGCTGTTAGCGGTAGTTATTGTGATTCGCACCATTTCAATATTTGATCATAAAGGGAATGAATAGATATAGTTTTGTCTGTTTTGTAAATTGCCATTAATTTTTGATTGAAGTCTTTAAACTTGATAAAGTTCCTTCTTTCCGTCATTTGTTTTTCCATTTTTGGAATGAATATGGCAACATCAGCTTCTGAAAAATTATCCATACAATAGAGAGAGAATACGGCAAAGGTCATGTATTCGTTGAAAACAGCATCTGGTGTTTTATAGGCTTGCGTCCTACTGCTTTCAAATTCATTTACCCATTTGATACGATTTGAAAAAACACGATTTATTCTTTTTCGATAGGTGTCAGATATTGGGTTAACAAAATTATGGTCAATTTCTGTGAAAACAACCCTTGAATTAAGCATTTCGTTTACATTCATGTTATATTCTTCAAAAATCAGGGAACGACAAACAAACATTACTGTTTGTTCGAAATTATTGTCTTTGTACTTTTGAGTCGCATGTGCCCCGCCAACCAGTGGTGAAAAATAAACAACGTAATTGTCATAGCTAAATCCAAACTTTGACACGAGCCATTTTTGCATTTTGTCAATCGGATTGAGCTGTTGATAACTGCTAATCAAGCTATCGTAATAAGGCTTGTTTTGCTTATAAAATTCTCTGAATCCAGATTTCATTGAAAAATCCTCTATAAGTGAAATATTGCTGAGTATCGGATCCTTCAAATTATTAAATCCCATTCTCCTTATGGGACCATTATTTTTGATGAAATTGTCGGGTGTAAAGGTATAGCCACACGCATTCATCTTCATAGAATAATAGTACCAATAGCTATAAACATCATTCGATGAAATGATATGTGTATTAATGGTGTCCATGATAGCATGACCGGCAAAAGGTAAAAATTTAGTACGAACTTTTTGATAATAAGGAGTGGTCATATCAACCATATTTGAATCTAGCTGTCCGATTTTTGAAATAGCAATAAGTATGTTTGCTAATTCATGAACTTCTGGTACACTGACTTCAAATTTACCCTTGTGTTCAGATATATATTGTTTTGTGAAAACAACATTCCTTTCAGTATTACAAGAGCTGATAAGAATAAAAGTCAAACAGATTATATTGAAATAAAGTAATTTTCCCATACTTATAATAATTACCGCTAACTTGTTTATATGCGCTATAAAATTTCGCTTATTCGTCTAATTTGGGTAGATATGCGCAACTCGGGTTCCTTTTCCTTATTTTTTGTCTCAACAGGTTTGAGTCAAAAATAAATACCCTGTTTCACAAATCCAAAAAAAATTGCCGGCCAAAGGTTTAGCCACGGTTTACCCTAGTCATCTGCAAAAATTACTGATTCATCCGGCGCCCGCAGCGCCGCAGGTTTCAAAAATCCAACATCTACTTATGCACCACCGCAAACTTCACGGTATGTCCCTTTTTTCCCGCAAACAAATGCAGCACGTAGGTGCCCTGCGCCAGAAAATCGGTCTCCAGCTGCAAATACGAAACAGCCTGCAGCTTCCTGGAAAATAACACCTTGCCGTTCATGTCCGTTATCTTTACTTCGTCCACCGAATAAGGAATGCCTAAAATCTGCAGCTGCTCATCCGCGGGAACGGGCCAAACCACCAAGTCGGAAAAATCATCGGCAGGCGGCGGAGGCACATAGCCCAAAGGCCTCAACTGTACATCCAATTGAGTCACCTCACCGGGCCTCAACGTCACATACCGCGTTTTGCTCTCATAACCCGCCTTCACAAAACTCACCAAAAACAGCCCCGAATCGGGCGAACCGGTTTTGTACCCGCCCAAAATATCCGTGGAAAGGGTTTGCCCCGGCATCAACCCGGAAAAGAATACATCCACCCCGTTCAGCGGATTTCCCGTGGCCGTATCGGTAACGGTTCCCTCCAGGTAGCCCGCACGCACATACGCCGGATTCAGCACAAAAAGCCCGTTTTGCCGGTCACCCGCAATAATCCGCCCGCTTTTAAAGTACGGATAGGCATCCCACACGCCCCAGAAATTGCTGCCCGTGTCGGGCCAAAAGGTATCGTAATAACCCGTGATGACCATGTTTTCCGGCCGGTGGGCATCAATCAGCACCACGCCCTCGCGGTAGTACGCCGTAGGCAGCCAGCCGTTTAAGTAGCGCACGTTGTGGGGCGTTTCTCCCCCCGGCGGATCCATCTGAATCCGGCTGATCTCGCGGATGTTGCCCCAGTCGGAAATGTCGTAGGCGGTCACGAATCCGTCGGCCACTTCATCCGTCACAAAGAGCACCTTGCTTTCATCATCGGGCCAGGCATTGTGCGTAAATACGCCCGGTGTGGTCTGCGCGGCACGAAAAACGATGTCGGACGAATCATTGATTTGAAACAGCCCGAAATACCCTTCGTATATGGCGGCCGCATAGAGCGTATCATTCCGCACAAAACCGTCGTGAAAGTAAGGCCAGCCGATGTTGGCAAAATAGGTGGGATTTTCCGGGTCGGGTTCCAGATTCAAAATCACGCAACCGCCCCCGCCGGGATATCCCGTAGCCCCGTAAATAAAGCATTTTCCCTTTTCATCAATCCAAATGGTGTGTCCGTTTCGCAGCGTATCGGTACCCACGAGTTTTACCTGGGTATGACTTAAATTCGTGTCGGGCAGGTTTTTCAGGTTGATGATCGTGAGGCCTCCTCCGCCCTCCGTTACCACATAGGCGTAGTGTTTGTAGGTTTTCACTTCACGCCAGATGCTTTTGCGTCCCGGTACGAAATACACTTCCTTTGGATTGCCCGGTTCATTCAGATCCACCACGCTGGTGCCTTTGCAGGTGCCCACGATGGCGTATTCGCGTCCGGCTTCATCGGTATAGCCCCACAAGGCACTCAGGCAGGTGTCGTAAGGCAGATACCCCTCCAGGGCGATGTTTTTGCTGAACTGGGCTCTTGTTCCCACGCAGAGGAAAAGAACCGATACGGTAAGCCCTAAGGCTCTGGCTAGTTTATTCTTCAAATCCCAATTCGGTTTGGCTGTCCTGATCCCGTAAATCAATTTCAATGGATTCATCCGCTTCCCCGGCCTGTTCTTCTTCCGCGTCGGGCAGGGACTCATGCTCCACCACACTCTGAATTTCGCGGAAGTTGAGTTTGTTGCCGCGGGCCGTATCGCCCTTCACACCCACCAACTCCCAGATGTCGATGACCTCCGTTTTTTCTTCGCCGCTGCGGCCGAACAGGAAGGTAACCTCCGCACGCGGGTATTTATCGGTGGTGATGAAAATGATTTCGCAATCTTCGTTTTCGGGCAGGAAGGGAATGATTTTATCCGGTGTTTCGGGGGTAAAGCGTTTGGCAAAAAACTCGCCCCGGCTGAAATCGGCATACACCACGGAAACAATCAAACCGGGTTTGAATTTCCTGAGCAGAATGGGCTTTTCTTCGAAGTAAGTGGTAGGCTCGGGCGAAACCATGCGGTAGGTGCCGTTTTGCATAAAGGCCAGTACGCGCTCTCCCGGACGGAAGCCGGCCACTTCCTCGCCGCGCGCATCGTAGTTGAAACGGAGCGAAGTGGAATCAAACCAGACCGTACGGGCCGATGATTGTCCCTCGCCCTGCGATTTGCGCACGATTTTGCGGATGGGCAGTTTGCTCAGGATGTTCCCCTGCGAGTCCCTGCCCTTCACGGCCATTTCGCCCAGATCCACGTCGAAAAATTGCTTTTTCAGTTTGGGACGCGGTTTCAGATATACGGTGAGCACTTCGGTTTCCCCGAACGGATTCGCCGTAAAATACACCACGGAACTTCCGGCGGTTCCTTTGGTGAGGTCGTAATCTTTATCGCGCGTGATGCCCTGAACCCGGAAACGCTTCATCAGGTAGCTGCCCTGTTTACCGTCGCGGTAAATCATGTGGTACACGGTGTCCCGGTCTTCCCGCTTGAAGATATTCACATAGCGGGCATTTTTCCCGATGTAGGTTTTATCGGTGACTTTCGACACCATCATGGTGCCGTCCTCCCGAAACACGATCATATCATCCAAATCGGACACATCGCAGATCAGTTCACCCGTTTTGAGTCCGAAGCCCGCAAATCCGTTTTCCTTATCCCAGTACAATTTTTCGTTGCGCACCACCACCTGAACGGCTTCCACGGCATCGAAGGAGCGGATTTCGGTTTTGCGTTCACGCCCTGCGCTGTATTTTTTCTTCAGGTCTTTGTACCAGGCGATGGCGTAGTCATTCAAATGTTCCAGATGATGCTGCACTTCCTTCAATTCTTCCTGCAGCTTTTTCATGGCCTCGTCGGCCTTGAATCCGTCGAATTTGGAAATGCGTTTGATTTTTATTTCCGTCAGGCGCACCAGATCGTCCTTGGTGATTTCGCGGAAGAATTCTTTTTTGAACGGCTTTAAACCCTTGTCAATCGTGGCGAGTACCTCGTCCCAGGTTTCACATTCTTCAATTTTCCGGTAGATGCGGTTTTCGATGAATATCTTTTCGAGCGAGGTGTACAGGATGGACTCCATCAATTCGCCCTTGCGGATGTTGAGCTCCATGCCGAGCAGCTCCTTGGTCTGCTTCGTATTTTCTCTGAGAATATCGTTTACACCGAGAAAAACGGGCTTTTCATTGATGATGACGCAGCTGTTGGGCGAAATGCTGATTTCACAATCGGTGAAGGCATAGAGGGCCTCCACCGTAAGATCGGGCGAAGTGCCCGGAGGCAGGTGCACCAGAATCTCCACATGTTCCGCGGTATTATCCTCTACCTTTTTGATTTTGATTTTCCCTTTGTCGTTGGCCGCCACGATGCTGTCGATCAGACCGCCCGTAGTGGTACCGAAGGGAATTTCGTTGATGCAGAGTGTTTTGTTATCCACCACGGAAATGCGGGCGCGTATGCGTATTTTTCCACCCCGCAGACCGTTGTTATATTTGGAACAGTCGGCCATGCCCCCCGTGGGAAAATCGGGGAGAATGTTCGGTGATTTACCTTTCAGAATCTCGATGGAGGCATCGAGCAGTTCCACAAAATTATGCGGCATGATTTTGCAGGCCAATCCCACCGCGATACCTTCCACGCCCTGCGCCAGGAGCAGCGGAAATTTCACGGGATGCGTCACGGGTTCGCGGTTCCTGCCGTCGTACGAAGCCTGCCATACGGTGGTTTTTGGATTGAACACCACATCCTTGGCAAATTTGGTGAGGCGTGCCTCAATATACCGCGGTGCAGCCGCTCCGTCGCCCGTCATGATGTTTCCCCAGTTTCCCTGGGTATCAATCAATAAATCCTTCTGGCCCAAAGCCACCATGGCATCGCCGATGGAGGCATCCCCGTGCGGGTGATATTTCATGGTGTTTCCCACCACATTGGCCACTTTGTTATACCGCCCGTCCTCCAGCTCCCACATGGAATGAAGGATACGGCGCTGCACGGGTTTCAAACCGTCTTCCAACGCCGGTACGGCACGCTCCAAAATCACATAGGAGGCATAATCGATAAAATACTCCTTGTACATCCCGGCCAACGGTGTGATGGCACCGCCGTTCAACTCGCCGTTTTCCGGAACTGTGGGATTTTCTGAACTCATGGTACAAAAATAGACCTTTGCACGGGAAAAGCGAAACCCCACTTCCGGGATTTATCAACCAATTGCATTTTATTACGCAAACCGCTGCAGACCAAATCGTTCTTAAATCACCAACGAGGAGGTTTGGGGCATGTTTATTTTTGGTTTAGCTTTGCAAAATATGGAAACATGTGTGGTTTGCGGAGGTTCGAACCTGTCGGGAAAATTCAACGACACGCTCTTGGAATGTGCCGAATGCAGTCATATAACCGCCAACATGCAGGTAGATGCCGAAACCCTGAAAAAGATTTATTCCGTGAATTATTTCATGGGCGAGGAATATGCCGATTACCTGTCCGACAAACCCATGCTGCAAAAGAACTTCAGCAACCGGTTGAAAACCGCTCTGACCCTGAACCCCAAGCCCGAATTGAAACACGTTTTGGAGATTGGTTGTGCCTACGGTTTTTTTGCCGAATTGCTGAACCGGGAATACAAACCGGAGCACTATGTGGGTATTGACGTGGTTCCCGAAGCCATTACCTACGGCCGTTATAAACTGCATCAAAATTTACTGCTTCAGGATTACCTGAGCATGCCCGCCCCCGCGGAACCCTATTCGGATGTGTTTCTGTGGGATGTGATCGAACACCTGCCGAATCCGGAAAAATTCATGGAGAAAGTAGCGGCCGAATCAGCGCCGGGAGCCAGAATTTACATCACCACGGGAGATATCGGAAGTACGTTGGCGAAAATTCAGGGGGCCAAGTGGAGAATGATCCATCCGCCCTCGCACCTGCATTACTTTACGTCGCGTTCGCTCACGAAACTGGGCGAAAAATTCGGATTTAAAACGGAACATCTCTCCTACCCGCCCGTATCGCGCTCGCTCCGCGTGATTTTTTACTCCCTTTTTATGCTCAACAAACCTTGGGCCGGGGCTCTGCGCAGGCTCTACAACCTCATTCCCGAAAAGGCATCCGTTTCGGTAAATACCTATGATATCATGTTTTTCATAGGCCGTAAGGGATAATTGGTATTTTTGTCCCTACGCTATGATGGATATTTCGGTCGTAATACCCGTATACAACGAGGCGCCCAACATTACCGAGCTGGTAAACCGGGTGAATGCCGTATTGGCCGTTTCCGGAAAATCGTATGAAATTATTTTGAGTGACGACGGCAGCAAGGACGCCACACTTGAGGAGATAAAAAAACTGAGCACGGAACATCTATTCCTGAAGGCCGTATCCCTTTCCCGCAATTTCGGGCATCAGGTGGCGCTCACCGCGGGAATGGACCACGCGGCAGGAAGCATCATCATCACGCTGGACGGAGATTTGCAGCATCCGCCGGAATTGATTCCCGAATTACTGAAAAAACACGCGGAAGGGTTTGATATCGTAAACACGCTCCGACTGGAAACGGAGGGAACGGGTCCCGTAAAAAACCTCACGAGCAAAGGTTTCTACCGCTTAATCAATGCCCTTTCCGACGTGGAAATAAAAGCAGGTGCGGCCGATTTCCGCCTCATGAGCCGCCGGGCAGCCGATGCCTTCCTGTCGCTCAAAGAAAAAGACCGCTTTACCCGCGGACTGGTCAGCTGGATGGGTTTTGAACAGACATTCGTGCCCTATGAAGCCGATAAGCGATTTGCGGGAAAATCAAAATATACCCTGCGCAAAATGGTGCGCTTTGCATTGGACGGCCTCACCTCTTTTTCGGCCAAGCCGTTGCGCATTTCGCTCTATTTGGGATTTCTGTTTGCGGTTTTCGGGCTGTTTTATGCCCTGTATGCCATCATCAACCACAACACGGGAAACACCATGCCCGGCTGGACTTCCCTGCTCATCATGATTCTGCTCATCGGCGGGTTGCAGTTGATTTCGTTGGGCATCATCGGCGAATATCTGGCCCGCGTGTATAACGAAACCAAAAACAGACCGCTCTACTTCGTGAAAGAAACCGTAGGAAAAATAAAAGCCGATTCCTGATGCCTTTTACCGCCATTTTCAACGCTTACCAACACTGAAAGGTGCATGAAAAAAACGATGGAAAAAGGCCTGTTCCTCACCGTATTTTTGGCCTGTACGGTTGTAGGCTATTTTTTCAGCGAAGCCATTCCCCGACTCAACCACACCTTTTTTGCCCCCTCCGGTGACGGCCTGCAGGCCTATTACACCGCCCTTTACCATACCCAACACGACACCGCCTACTGGCGCATGAACGGTATGAACTATCCGCAGGGCGAACAGGTGTTTTTCAGCGGTTGCCAACCCCTTGTGACTAATTTCATTAAATTATTCGGCCTCGCCGATTACACGGTAGGCATACTGAACGCGCTCATGCTGCTGAGCATCGTGGTTTGTGCGGCCGTCTTGTACCTGCTTTTCCGAAAACTGGAAATTTCCACTTGGCTGTCCGTTTCGGGTGCCTTGTGCATCACGTTCGGTTCTCCGCAAATCGCCCGACTCATCGGTCATTTTTCGCTCGCCTACACGTTTGCCATCCCCCTGTTTATTTACCTGTGGATCATTTTTCGGGAAAAGAAAAGCCTGGGCGTTTCCCTCGGTATCGGCACACTGGTTCTTTTTTTCTCGGCCACCCATTTTTATTTCTTCGGATTTTTTGCCCTCATCGCCGTAACCGCATGGGCATTTTTTCTATTCAACAACGATGAAAAAAAGCAGTTTATCAAGCGATTGTCCTTTGCGGGCGCGCATTTATTTGTTCAGGTCGTCCTGCCCTTTGTCCTGCTGCGCTTGTTTATCGCATCCATTGATTCCGTGACGGATCGCACCGAATCGCCCTGGGGATTCTTTCAATACAAAGCCATTCCCGAAACCATTTTCTATCCGTTCGGCTATTGGTATGATATCCCGATGTTTCGGCGTTGGTTCACCCCTTCGTTGAATTTTGAATGGGAAGGCGTTTCGTTTGTGGGCATCATCGGCCTTACGGCAGCCGTTACCTCGCTGCTTTTATTCCTGAAAAGTATTGTATTTTTCAAAAAGAAAAGAGTGTTTTTACCGTTTAAAAACGATGTGTATAACATCCTTTTTTATGCATCCGCGGGTGGTTTTCTCCTGGCCGTGGCCTTGCCTTTTTCGGTGTTTGATCAGTGGTTGTATAACCAGGTGGGCTACTTCAAACAATTGCGCGGCATAGCCCGATTTGCCTGGATTACCTATTACGGTTTGGGCATCATCGGTATTTTTCTGCTGCATGAAATCACCAAAAAATACAAAGCCGGTTTTTTACCCGCATGCGCATTGCTTGCCATCAGCGCCACGGAAGCCTACCGCATGGTAAAACTTACTGCCGAAAAAATTCCGGCACCCCTGGATGTGTACGTGCAAAAAACGGCCCATCCCGATTATGCCCCGTTGGCACGTCTGAATCCGTCCGATTTTCAGGCGATCATTCCCCTGCCCTATTTTCACATCGGTTCCGAAAATGTGTGGCTTGCACCCGAAGGGCGCACGTATGAATTTTCCTACATGACCTCGCTGTTCAGCGGACTTCCGCTCACCTCCGTTTTGCTGAACCGCAATTCCATCAGCGAAACATTCGAGCATTTGCGTATGCTCCAGGAACCCTCGGGCGATCCGGTCTATTTTGCCGAAAAAATTAGCCCGAAACCGTATCTCATCATCCGCGAAAAAAACAGTACCCTTTCAACCTACGAAAGCGAAATGACCGACTCGGCAACGCTGCTGGCGGAAAGTCCTTCCCTGCTTTTTTACC
>CAYYRB010000047.1:10212-19725 GCA_964473995.1 uncultured Candidatus Competibacteraceae bacterium
CGCTGGAATTCACTGCTCATCAAACCTGAAAAAACCACGGTTTGGTTTGACGAAAAATATAACAGACATGTGAATAACCGGATCATTTCGCTAAGCACTGCAAAACCATGAATTTCCAATCGAAAAAAGACATACTGTTTCTTACCCTGTCGGGATTTTTCATCACCAATGCCTTGGTGGCGGAGATGATCGGCGGCAAGCTGATCCAAATCGGACCCTTTACGCAAAGCATCGGCATACTGCCCTGGCCCATCGTGTTTTTGGCTACGGATATCACCAACGAATATTTCGGAAAGAAAGGCGTACGCACCATTACCTTCATCACCGTAGGGTTGATTTCCTACACGTTCCTGCTTTTGTTATTGGCCATGCAGATTCCCGCGGTGGCTTTTTCGCCCATCAGCCAGGAAGCGTTCCGCATGGTATTCGGCACGGGCATGTACATGATCGTGGGCTCGGTGCTTGCCTTTTTGGCCTCGCAGCTCACCGATGTTTTTGTGTTTTGGGTCATCCGCAACCGCACGGGAAAAGGCATGATTTGGCTGCGTGCCACGGGCAGTACGGTGGTGGCTCAGCTCATCGACACGTTCATTGTGCAGTTCGTGGCTTTCGTGATTCCCGGTGTATGGACCATGAACGAATTTTTGAAAAATGCATCGTTCGGCTATGTATTTAAACTGTTGGTGGCCTTAGCACTTATTCCGTTTATTTATCTGGTACATTATCTGGTAGACCGGTATCTCGGCGAAAACGAAGCTGAAAAATTAACCGTTCAGACCGCAGAACGAGAATTGTCGGATAAAGAAACTATTTAGAACAAACCGGGGAACATGGCTTTACGTCCCGCCGGAAATTCGGGAAAGGTTTTGCGGTACCATTTCAAGTGAGCATAGGCCCTGGGCATCAGGTTGGCTAAAGTCCAAATAACAAACAACCAGCCGGCGATAGAACCCGCCAGAATCGCGAAGCCCACCCATTCGATCACCTCACCCAGATAATTGGGCGAAACCACATAGCGAAACAAAAATCCCTGAGGAATTTTATACCCGGTTTCTCCCGGTTTCCGCAAATGAATAAGCATCTGATCTGAAATCACATGGGTAATAAATCCGCCGAAAAACAAAACCAAACCTGCCGCCAACTCCACCGTTGATATGGCAGGCCTTCCACCCAAAAACCCGAGGAAATAGCCGATGAAAAACGTGTTGACCAAATTAAAAAACACGGCGGAAAACGTGATGGAAACGGGCATCTTTTTCCCTTTGGTGCGCGTCAGAAACGGGAAAATATAGCCGCGGTAAATGTAATGTCCGGTGTAGAGAAAATAGAGCGTATAATCCATGGCCGACTTTTCCTGTTGGCCCAGCCAAAACCAGACGGAAATAAACAGCGGCGAAACCCCTTCCATAATCATCCAACCCAACCGATTGGAAATCATGGGTCCCCAACCGGATGCGGTATGGCGACCATAGGGTGCGGCCTGAAAAAAAAGATACATAAAGGTAACGGCCCCTACTGCGGCCCAAACCCATACACTTGCATAATACCAAACCGGTTCACCCATGGTTTATTTTTTACCAAAGAAAATAAAATCACACTTATGCGTTATACCTTCGTTAAAAATACATGAAATGAAAAACATCCTTCCCACCCTGGTTATCGGTGTATCCGTAGTATTTTCAGCGATATACCTGGGCAATGCCTACACGTTTAAATTCAAAAAAAATCAGACCGTAACCGTTACCGGCTCCGCATTCTTTGATTTCGATTCCGACCTGATTGTGTGGAACGGCGAATTCAGCCGGAAAAGCATGCAAATCAAAGATGCCTATGCCGAACTCAAAAAAGACGAAGCAGACATTCGGGCCTATTTGACAGGAAAAGGAATTAACGAATCGGATATCGTGTTCAGCTCGGTCAGCACCAACAAAGACATCGAGTACATTTATGATGATAACGGGGGATCGCGGAGTATTTTCACCGGCTACACCTTATCGCAAAACATCAAAATAGAAAGCAAGGATTTGGTCACGGTAGAAAAAATTTCCCGTGAAATCACGGAGCTGCTGGACAAGGGCATTGTGCTCAACAGCTTTGAACCGCAGTACTACTACACCCAGCTGGACGAGCTGAAAATTGACTTACTCGCCCGTGCAGCCAAAGACGGGGAGCAACGCGCCAAAACCATCCTCGAAAACTCGGGGGCATCCATCGGAACACTGCAGAAAGCATCTATGGGCATCTTTCAATTTACCGGCCGCAACAGCAACGAAGATTACAGTTGGGGAGGTGCATTCAATACATCCAGCAAGAAAAAAACGGCTTCCGTTACCCTGAAAATGGATTTCTCCATCCGCTAGAAGGTGAGAAAACACGGGGGTTAAGGCGCATAAAAGATGTTAAAGGGGGTACACCCCCAAAAAATTGTACATCCGTCGTGTGATTTATAGGAATATATTTGCGCGAATAATTGATGATTCCATGATGTCACTCCGGTTGTTTTCCATCGGCTTTCTTTCTGCCCTATTCATAGCGCCGTCATTTGCCCAGAATAAAAATTTCGGGCTCGTAAAAGGTACCATTTACAGCGCAGAAACGGGCAATCCCGTTCCGTTCGTAAACGTAACGTTGGAAGGTACCACCTTGGGAGCCGCAACCGACATCAGCGGTTTCTTCAGTATCAACCAGGTACCTGCAGGCGATTACAACCTGAAAATTACGGCGCTCAATTTTGAACCTTACAAACAGAAAATTACGGTAGAGCCCGGCAAATCGGTAAACAAAACCATCCAATTGAAACCTGTCGCGGTGGAAATCACCGGTGTGGAGATTTCCGGTCAACGTCAGGAAAATAAAACCGAAGTACTGAACTCCGTGACCACCATCACGCCCGAAGATATCAAACGGTTGCCCTCCGTAGGCGGTGAGCCCGATTTTGCCCAGATTCTGCAGGTTACTCCGGGGGTTGTATTCACGGGCGACCAAGGCGGACAGATTTACATCCGCGGAGGATCTCCCGTTCAAAATAAACTGCTGTTGGACGGTGTCATCCTGTATAATCCGTTTCACAGTATCGGTCTGTTCTCGGTATTGGAAACCGAAGTCATCCGCAGTGCCGATGTATATACGGGCGGATTCGGAGCCCAGTACGGAGGACGTATCTCCAGCATCATGGACATCACCACGCGCGACGGAAATACCAAGCGTTTTTCGGGTCGGGTGGGAGCCAATACCTTCAGCAGTAAACTCGTTTTGGAAGGTCCCCTGAAAAAAATGAAGGAAGACGCCAAAACCTCCGCATCCATTTTGGTGGCCGGAAAATATTCCTACCTCCCCCAATCAAGCCGTGCATTGTATTCTTACACGGAGCGCGGTAAGGACGGACTGCCCTTCGGTTTCGGTGACGGATACGCCAAACTCACCATCAACGGTTCGGGCGGAAACCGGGCCAGCCTGTTCGGATTTGCCCACACGGACCGTGCCACCTTCAACAAGGTTTCCGATATTCGCTGGAATCAATTCGGAGGCGGGTTGAATTTTACCGTTATTCCGGGGGCGGCCAACGTGAAAATCGACGGGGTTTTCGGCTACTCGTATTATAAAATCGGACTGAATGAAGAAAACAAAAGCCCCAGAAGCAGCACCGTGAACGGCTTTAACTTCGGGCTTGACTTCAGCAGCTTTTACAAACGCGACAAACTCCAATATGGTATCGAGGCCATCGGTTTGTCAACCGACTTCCAATTTTACAACGCCGTGAACCGGCAGATTAACCAAACCGAAAACACCACCGAATTTGCGGGTTATGTGCGTTACCGCATGAACCGTGGCGTGGTGGTTTTCGACCCCAGCTTCCGCCTTCACTACTATGCTTCACTGAACAACATTTCTCCCGAACCGCGACTCGGTATCAAAATCAATGCCCTGGAAACCTTCCGGATTAAGGCATCCGGAGGAATGTATGCCCAAAACCTGATTGCAGCCAACAACGATTACGATGTGGTCAACCTGTTCTACGGATTCCTGAGCGGATCGGCCAACCTCCCGGCCCAATTCGACGGGAAACCAGTTCGCAGCCGCCTGCAAAAAGCCGAACACGTGGTACTCGGATTTGAATGGGACATTTTGAAAAACCTGTTTTTAAATGTGGAAGGCTACTACAAAAATTTCCGCCAACTCACCAACCTGAACAGGTTTAAAATTTTTGACGACAACGCCGCCAATGCCGATGAGCCCGACCGCTTCAAAAAAGATTTCATCATTGAAAAAGGATATGCCGCCGGTTTGGATGCAAGCCTTACCTACAGCACGGAGCGTATTTACATATATGGGGTTTATTCACTCACCTTCACCGAGCGTTTCGATGAACTGGTTACGTACTTCCCTTCTTTCGACCGCCGTCATAACGTAAACTTTGTGGCCTCCTACAAATTCGGAAAGAAGAAAAACTGGGAAGTGAGTGCCCGCTGGAACTTCGGTTCGGGCTTTGCGTTCACCCAGAGTGCGGGATATTTTGAAAACCTGAATTTCCAATCAGGAATCACCACGGATTATACAACGGCAAACGGTGATTTGGGTATCCTGCTGGCAACGGTAAACGGAGGTCGTTTACCTACTTACCATCGTCTGGATATCGGTGCGAAATATTCCCACAAATTTACTGACCGAGTGAATATCGAAATAAATGCGGGTGCCACCAACGTGTACAACCGGGCCAACGTATTTTATGTGGATCGTGTCACCTTCAACCGGGTAAATCAATTGCCGATTCTCCCCTATCTCGGGTTTCAATTGGCGTTTTAATGTTTGGGTGTTTGATTGCTCAAGCATTAGGCAATAGGGTTTAGGCATTAGACAAAAGTGTCATCAGCACATCAGCACATCGATTCATCAGCACATTCATCAGGCATTAGGCAATAGGAATCTGTCTTGGCTCTTGATTTTTGGTTCCTTTTGTCAATGGTTATCCGTTATTTGTTACTTGAGATGGGGAGATGTATCGTCGGGAAGGGCAGCGAAATAATTGAAAAGGGTAGCAAGTAGCAGGTATCAGGAATCAAAAGGTTGTTCGCCCGTCGATCTTGTCAAATATCGGCGGGAAGCGCAGCGAAGTTGTCCTTAATCCTTGTTCCTTACTCTTTGCTCAAAACCAATCATTTGTTCCTCGGGTATCTTTCCTCGGCCTGCTTCAGTTTCTCACCGATTTGTCCCGTTAGGATGTGGGCAAACATCACAAAATCGGAACCTAAAGACCACAACGGATACTGAAAGGTGGCCGGTTTGTTTTTCTCAAAAAAGAAATGCCCGAACCAGGCAAAGCCGTAACCCAGGAGGGGAACCAAGGCAAAAAACCACCACTTCCCGGTGAGGGGCGCCGCCAAAGCCAGACAAATCACCCCAAACGTACCGATGAAGTGCAGGTTGCGCGAAACAGGATGCCTGTGCTCAGACAAATAAAACACATAAAACTCGCTAAAATTAGGTATACGCTCTGCCTTGCTCATATACGGATTTCATTTTTTCAAAGGTCAACGTTTTAAACGAATTATGCAAACCATGTCAAGACTTGACACCCTATTGTGAATAAACAGGAGAGAGAAAATTCCCGGATTGTTTTTTTGTCGTTATATTTGCAATCCCAACGCAAGCTTGAAATCGTGAACAAAAAAAAGAGTTTATGATTTTAATGCATTTTAGAGAACAATGGTAAAAGAGTTGATTTACTCAG
Source organism: uncultured Candidatus Competibacteraceae bacterium (assembly GCA_964473995.1). GTDB lineage: Bacteria > Bacteroidota > Bacteroidia > CAIKAF01 > CAIKAF01 > JAKRSD01. Next base: position 15,941 of record CAYYRB010000047.1, read on the forward strand.
CTCCCCATGCACTTGAATTATCCGCCATTTTCCGCATCAAGTTTGACGCATCAGCCCCCAAACCGTCAGACAAAAGCATTTCGGAACTGGCCATGCGCCTTGCCGACAGAGAGTTTTGCTATGGCGCACTCGCCAAGGTTTCCCGCTCCTTTGCGGTAGTGATCCGTCAGCTGCCCGAAGAACTGCGCGATCCCGTCTGCATCTTCTACCTCACGCTGCGCGCCCTCGACAGCATCGAGGATGACATGGGGCTGAATGCCGAATACAAAAATCAGCTTCTGCGGAATTTTCACGCCCAATGCGGCGACGGAACCCTTACCTACCCCGGCATAGGCGACACCGAAGATTACCGCATGCTCATGAGCCATTACGACAAGGTGGCCCGCGTGTTTTCTTCCCTCGCACTACCCTACCGACAGGTAATCCAAGACATTACCCGACGCATGGGCAACGGCATGGCCGACTATGCCGACACCAAAGTGCAAACCCTCGCCGATTATGACCACTACTGCCATTACGTGGCGGGCCTCGTGGGCTATGGCCTTAGCGGACTCTTCTCGGCATCGGGACTGGAAAAGAACGACCTGAAGGATCGCCTTGAATGGTCGAACTCCATGGGTCTGTTTCTGCAAAAAACAAACATCATCCGCGATTACAAGGAAGACCTGGACGAAGGACGACGCTTTTGGCCACGTGAAATTTGGAGTAACTACACCGACGATTTTGCCCGTTTCAGCCGAGAACCAGAACATCCCGATTCCCTCGCCTGCCTAAACCGTATGGTGGCCGATGCCCTGCGCCACCTGCCCGACGTGGTGTGCTACCTAAAAGAGCTGCGCAATCCCGAAGTATTCCGCTTTTGCGCCATTCCGCAAATCATGGCCGTGGCCACCTTGGCCAAGGTATATAACAACCCGGCCGTGTTTACCGAAAACGTAAAAATCCGGAAAGGCATGGCCGCCAAAATTATGGTGTACACCAACGGCTTGGATTTCACGCTGAATGAAATCCGCAGGCATCTGGAATCCATGCGGGCCAAGGCCTTGCCTACCCACCCGAGGGACAGGGAAATCAGGGACTCCGTGAACCGGGCGCTCGTTTGCCTTTACACGCCCGCCAAAGAAAACAGGTCAAAAAACGCCTTGTACGCATAACAAAAACAACCATGCAGACCGCAGGCATTGCATTACAACCAAAACCATCTCAACGAAAGGCCGACAGCCACGTGTACGATTTCTGCATCGTCGGAGCGGGAGTGGCCGGTGCCGCCTTGGCCGCCTTTCTGGCCGAAAAGGGCAAACAGATTGCGGTAATTGAAAAAGATCTTTCCGAACAGGATCGCATCGTAGGTGAACTGCTGCAGCCAGGCGGTGTGGAAAAACTGAAAGCACTGGGTCTGGCGGACTGCCTGGAAGGAATTGATGCCGCACCCGTTACGGGCTATGCCCTGTTTAAAAACGGAGCCCAAATTCAAATTTCCTATCCCCACAAACAGTTTGAAGGACGAGGCTTCCACAACGGGCGGTTTGTTCAGAAGATGCGAGCAAAAATAGCCGCACGCGATAACGTTACACTCTTGGAAGGCACCGCCACGGAACTTATCAGGGACGCGAAAGGCGCCGTGTGCGGGGTACGCTACACCGAGCGCCATACCGACGAAGAATGCGAGGTGAAAGGGAAGTTGACCATCGTGAGTGACGGTTTCTTTTCCTTATTCCGCAAGGAGCTGAGCAATAACAAAGCCAGCGTGAGCGGATTCTTTCTGGGGTTAATTCTGAAACACGCCGAACTTCCGCATCCCAACCACGGGCACGTATTTATCACCGATACATCACCGTTTTTGGTGTATCCCATCAGTTCCTTTGAGTCGCGCATGCTCATTGACTTTCCCGGTACCATGCCGCCCAAAAAGAGTCCGCAGCTGAAGGCCGAGCTAACCACCCGCATCCTGCCGTTTCTGAGTCAATCACTGCACGAGTCCTTTCTGCGGGCCGTGGAAGAGGGTGATTTCAAAGTCATGCCCAACCATTACATGCCCGGAATGCCCGTAATTCGCGAAGGTGCCGTACTGCTCGGCGATGCGCTCAATATGCGTCATCCCCTCACGGGTGGAGGCATGACGGCTTCCTTTTCGGACGTATTGTCTTTAGGAAGTCTGCTGACCGATGCGCCCGATATGGATGATTCTAACGAATTGACGAGACGCATAAACACGTTTTATTTTGAGAAACGGAACCAAAACAGCACCATCAACATCCTGGCCGATGCGCTCTACCGCGTGTTCAGGCACAGACCCCTGGCCGATGCCTGCTTTGACTACCTCGCTCAAGGCGGAGCGCATGCGCAGGAACCCGTGAGCATACTCGGAGGCATCTCGCGCGACAAAAACCTGCTGGTAAAGCACTTTTTTGCAGTGGCCCGTTTCGGCGCGTTCAATCTCCTGAAAAAAGGACGGCCGCCGGGCGAAGCCTACACCATGATCCGGCATGCCTTCCGCATCGTGTATCCCCTGCTCAAAAATGAGCGCCCCAACTCCTTCCAACGGCTGGCCCTGAAAACCGGCAACCTCTTATTTCCCGAATTCAGATAATACCGAAACGAAAACATGAACTTGAGCACCGAAGCAAAAACGACCCCGAAAACCGCCGAAGAACTCCATCGGATGTTTGACACTTTTTCATCTGCCAATCCCTTTCCCGAAAGTCCGGCGGAGTTGTACGATGCCGTGCGGCACATCATGGCCATTCCGGGAAAAAGATTGCGCCCCATTCTGTTGATGGCAGCCGCGGAAATGTTCGGTGCGGAGGCAGAAGAAGCCGCACCCGCCGCGTTGGCCGTGGAATGGTACCACAACAGTACCCTCGTGCACGACGACATAATGGATGCCGCCGACCTGCGCCGCGGAATGCCCACCGTGCACAACGTGTATGGCATCAATACGGCCATCAATACGGGGGATGTGATGATCATCCGCACGTACGAAATGCTCGCAAAACTGAAAGGTGCGGGAGCCGTGCACGTGATGAACACCTTTACCAAAGCCGCCACCGAAGTGATTGAGGGGCAGAGCATGGATTTGGATTTTGAAACCCGTACCGACGTCACGGTGGAAGAATACCTGAAGATGATTGAACTGAAAACCTCCGTGCTCATTGCCGCAGCTATACGGATGGGTGCGCAGATCGGCAGGGCAAGTGCCCGGGATGCGGAGGCCATGTATCAATTCGGGCTGAACCTGGGCATTTCGTTCCAGATTAAGGACGACTGGCTGGACAGTTTCGGTGAGGGCGAAAAGACCGGCAAAAAAGTGGGGGGCGACATCCTACGAAACAAGCGCACGTTGCTTTACCTGATGGCGAAAGCCAAGGCCGATGAAACACAGCGGGCCGAATTAACCCGGCTGGAAACCGAACCCGACGCGGAAGCGAAAATACGGGGCACGTTGGCCATTTGGGATACCTTGGGCATACGAAACTTGGTGGAGGCGCGAATTGCCCAATTTTACGGAGAAGCCTTGCGGAATTTAGATTCCGTAATGGTGGATGACGAACGCAAAACCGTACTGCTCGATTTAGCGAGGCGCATCTTTGAGCGGGATTTTTAGATTTACTGCGCTCGCAGATCTTTATTCTCATTCTGATTATTTAGTTCGTTTCACACCAGGCTGCGTTAATAAGGTCATAGGGCTTCGGCAAAAGACAGAACTGTTTGATTGTTCCATTGGTTGAATGTTCAATTGTTAATAGCTAAAGACTGGAGCCAATAGGTATTTTGATTGGTTCTTG
>CAYYRB010000048.1:0-3633 GCA_964473995.1 uncultured Candidatus Competibacteraceae bacterium
TTTGTACAAAATATTGTTGGTGCCGAAATCCAAAATAACCATGTCAGGTTTGAGCAACTGGGATTGTTCAGGCATTTTCTCCAGATAAAGCACACTCTGAAAAGGTGCCGCACCTACGCCCAGCGAGTGATACACCAGCCCTCCCTTTCGGCTCGTTTCAATATCCAGTCCGTAAAAACGAAACAAAAAAGGTGTTTCCTGTGGTGCTATGCATTTAATCCGTATTTCGCTGATGGATCGGGTAAGGTTGAGGTGGAAATAATTTTTCCCGTTGAATTCCCTCCGCATGGATTGATCAAATATAAACCGTGCCGTATCAATCCACAATTCAAAATCGGGTGTAAGGTCATTATTCTCAGTGAGAATAAAAAGATTATAATTGTCCGCCGGAATAGGTTTATGAAAACGCCACTGCAATTCGGCTTCAGGATCCTTGGTTTCCACGGCCATGCCCATTACACCCAGAGGGACCTTGGGCGGAATGATAAAGCTTTTCCCATAAAGCCATTTCCCTTTTGCCGTGGAAGAATAATTGACCGATGAATAGGTATTGGCCGCCCCGTAATTAAAAATCAGGCCGCGACCGCCGTTTCCGAAGCGCGATTGCAATTGTTCACGCACCTGCGTAGTGAGCACCTCAGCCTGGATGTGACTGGCCCCGTAATGATAAATTACGGTGCGTTGTTCAGGGGTGCGTTCAAAGAGTTCAAGCAGTTTCTTGGCAGGTTCAGCCGAATAATACTGCAAACGGCAGTATTGTGTATCCAAAGGCAGAGAAACGGGTATTTCGGGAATTTCCTGCGCCTTCAGGGTAGAGAAAAAAAGAGCCTGGGCACAGATGAAAAAAATAGTCAATCCACGCTTTCTTGTTAATGGGAAGAAGTTTGTAACAAAACCCATATTTATTGAACAGAGCGATTTAACGTATCAGAAACTAAGGAAGGACTAAGTTCCGGAGTGGATGAACTGTCTGCGGGAGCTTTCGGTTCTTGCGATTCGGGCAGAGACGTGCCTTTGTGTTTCGCCAGATTACGCATCATGTTGATCGTGCCGTTGCTCATGGCTCCGTACATGCCGAGTGCGAAAATCAAATCATTGATTTTTTGACTGCGGATCAAATCCACCAGGTTATGCTTTGAATACCGGAAATCCACCACATAAATTTCCTCATAATGGCTGATGAGGTAAACGGCAAACGCATTGCCCATGGAGTTTTTTACCACGGCAGCTTTTCGTCCGTTTTTTACATCCGTGGTTATCTTCATCAACGGTGCGTCACCGCAAATGAAGGTGGAATAGCCGTTTCCTCCCGAGGCGCCCTCGCAAAACACGGACGTTTTTACGGGAGAATTAAAATTCACCGCGTTATAACGCACGGCGGTAGTGTTTACCTTAGGCATAAAATATTCCACGGTATCCGGATTGCTTCGAACAGACTCATCTCGCGTAAGCTGATAGAGCGATCCTAAAAATGGGTACTTGGTTTTTCGAACCATTTCATTCATGCCCACAGGCCTGAGTCCCGCGGCACGGCAAAAAGAAACATAGGCGTAATATGCTCCTCTTCCCGTCCAGTGGTGATCGCTTCCGTAGAAAAGGTATTCGTTGTAATGATTATTCATTTCCGTAAACACATCGCAAAAGATGGCGCCGTTCGTGAGATTTGCCCCGATCGCATTCAGCGTATTTTTATTCGCCGTGCTATACCGTTTGTATTTTTCGGCAGGTATAAACGCCGAAGATAACGGAGCCACGCAGGAGAACACACGGGTTTGGCCCTGGAGCAAAGCCGCATATTCGCTTACCATACGCGCAAAGGCGGGCGACATTTTCGGACTCCCGGTGTTCAGCGTATATACATTACCATTGAGAATAAGCATACTGCCGGAGTAGGCTTCCTCAAAATCGTCCAGATACATTGGATCATCGGCCTTGCCCAACGAGTCTGCCCAGGTTTTGTTTTTCTCCGAATTGTTTTTGTCAATCACCACTACTTTTTCCTGACCGCTTATGGAAATTCCCATTGCGTAGCGGATTCCTCCCGCGGCAGATACTAAATTATCCCGAAAGGGAAAGTGATCGTTGATATAGGCATCAACCCCTTTTGCCCACGTGCCTTTTGTATAGCCCTCCTTACTCAGGGCAGGCCACTTGCTCAAGGTTCGCTTTTCCGCTTCGGAAACTTCCTTGGGTTTAATGACCAACAGTAACGTGGGTACCGTGCATACCGCGAGAAAAAAAGTAATGGAAAAAAGTTTATTTTTCATCATGGCATCAGAATCGAAAATAAATAAACGGGTTGTAGGTAGCATCAACAAGTAATACGGTTGAAAGCACCAGTAAAATCAGACTGACGGGTAGTGAAAACGTACGGTAAAAACGGGTAAAAAAACGGGCAATCCGATGTTCGGGAGAAAAAATTTCATCCCAAGGTATACACAGAAGGATGGCTGCGGCAAAAAGGAACACATGCGCGGTGATATCCGTGTAGAATCCCGGCCCTATCGGATTGGGCGATGCAAAAAGCATGACCAGAAACTGCTTCAGCTTTTCGAAATCCACAAAATAAAAAATGGCCCGGCTGAAAACAATCAAGAACAGCGTGTAGGAATGCTTAATGAACCGGGGGGTGACATCAAGCACCCGGCGCATGTATTTTTCCAAGAGCATAAAACAGCCGAAGTAAAAGCCCCAAAGCACAAAGTTCCAACTGGCGCCATGCCATAATCCAGTGAGTGTCCACACCACCATGATATTTCTGTCCTGCATGCGTCGGTTGCCGCCCAGAGGAATATACACGTAATCACGGAAGAATTTTCCGAGCGAAATATGCCAACGACGGTAAAAATCAGCCACGGAAATGGCGGCATAGGGATGCCGGAAGTTTTCATCGAGCCGGAAACCGAACATACGGGCAAGGCCGATGGCCATGTCGGAATAGCCAGAAAAATCGAAATAGAGCTGAATGGAAAACAAGACAATGCCGAACCAGGCTTCCGCGGATGACAAATCGAGTAATTGCACCTCGAGGTATTTCTGTACCAAAGCGCCGATGGAATTTGCAATCACCACTTTTTTGAAAAGCCCGAAACAGAATCGGTTCACACCCGACCAAATGAGTTCCCAATCCAGTTGGCGCGATTCCAGATCCTCCTCAATGGTTCGATACCTTACGATGGGCCCTGCCACGAGCTGGGGAAACATACTCACGAACATGAGGAAATTTACCAGACTCTTCTGGGCCTTAACCTCGTTTCGATATACGTCTATCGAATAGGAAATGGTTTGAAACGTGTAAAACGAAATCCCGATGGGCAAGGTATTTTCAGGTTTGGGAAAGGGAAGGGGAATGATGAAATTGATGTTTTCCCAAATGAATCCCCCATACTTAAACGCAAGCAGAAGACCCAAATTACCAACCACGGAAAGACCCACGACAAATTTAGCCTTGACGGTTCCCCTCCATCGCTCAATAAAAAGCCCGTTGAAATAATCAAACAGCGAACTGAACAATAACAGCACAACCCACATGGGCTCGCCCCACGCATAAAAAAGGTAGGAGAAAACCGTGAGCGTAAGATTTCGCCACAGGTTGTTCCGACTCATGTAATAAAGAATTACACAAAGCGGCAT
>CAYYRB010000048.1:3733-9456 GCA_964473995.1 uncultured Candidatus Competibacteraceae bacterium
GCATTGTTGTTATAATATAACTGCTGAAAATAACTCCACTTTTGACCCACCGTTTTTGCGGTTCGCTCGCCTACTTTTTCGGGAGCCGGCAGACTTTCTTTATCATCGCAATACAGCGAGACCAACACATAGTCGTCTTTTATTTTGTCGTACACCTCTTTGCGCGGCCACACATTTTCTTCCATCCTCCGGCAGTTAGGACAATTCCAGCCTGTAAAGTCCAGCATCACCGGTTTATTTTCGCGCCGTGCCCGTTTGATTCCTTCGGCATAATCGTGTTCACAATCCAACCCGAGCGGGCAGGTTTGTTCTTCCGTAGTCCATTCTTTGTAAAAATCGGGAGGCGGGAAACCGCTGATGAGCCTCAGGGGTGCGCCCCATAAACCAGGAATCAGATAAAATACGAAACTGAACGTAAAAATACCGAGTAGCAGTCCCGGAATGCTCGCTTTGCCGTCATCCGTATCGCTTTTGAAACGCAGTTTGCCTATGAGGTAAAGCCCCAACAGACCGAAAATAACGATCCACAACGCCAGAAAAACTTCCCGTTTGAGGATGCCCCAGTGATAGGCCAAATCCACGTTGCTGATGAATTTAAGGGCCAGGGCCAATTCCAAAAAGCCCAACACGATTTTCACGCTGTTGAGCCATCCGCCCGATTTGGGGAGTGTTTGCAAAAACCCGGGGAATGCCGCAAAAAGAGCGAAGGGCAATGCCAAAGCAAGGGAAAATCCGAACATGCCCACCAGCGGACCTACATCACTTCCACCCGTGGCGGCCTCCACGAGCAATGTACCTATGATGGGGCCCGTGCAGGAAAACGAAACCAGTGAAAGCGTAAAGGCCATGAAAAAAATACCGATCAACCCGCCTTTGTTGGAAACATTGTCAGCTTTGTTTACCAGCCAGCCAGGCAACGTAATTTCGAACGCGCCGAAGAACGAGATGGCAAATACCACGAAAATGACAAAAAAGGCGAGATTAAAAAAGGCATTGGTAGCCATCTGATTCAAGGCTTCGGGACCGAATGCCTTGGTAACCAAAAAGCCGAGCGAGGTATAAATGACGATGATGGAAAGCGCATAAATCAAGGCATTGACCAAGCCTTTCGCGCGCCCTCCACTCTTCTTGGTAAAATAACTCACGGTAAGCGGAACCATGGGAAAAACGCAAGGAGTAAGCAACGCCAAAAAACCGCCTAAAAATCCGGCCAGAAAGATTCCCCAAAACGAACGTTCTTCCTTGCTTTCGGATGACAGCGAAGCCGATCCGCAGGATTCATCGAGGGCGGCGAGGGCTTCGGGCGAAAGTTTCTGAGGTTCCGCAAAGGGCTCATCGTCCGACTTGGTTGGCTCAATGATTTCGGTGGTTTGTGCGTTCGTATCAGATGGCACGGAATCTACATTTTCCGGAACCGCAGCTCCTTTGCAGTCGGCTTTTTTTCCGCTGCCCTTTATGAAAATATCAAGCGAGGCGGGCGTCTGCACGCACATGCCGGTGGCATCGTCGCAGGCCTGTCCTTCAATTTCCACACGGACCGAAAAATCATCGGGGGTAAGCCGCTTTATTTTTTGGGTGAAAACCACTTCTTTTTCAAAGTAGCGGGCCTGACCCTGCATCAGGTCGTCGTAGAAGTCTTTGTGGGGTTTGGGTTCGGCGGTTTTGCCGATGCGCTCAAAACAGGCCTCTTTCTTCCAGGTGAACACGAGGGGAAGAAAAACGGGATCTGTTTTTTGGGAATAGAGATGCCAGCCGGACTTGATGGCCGCTTTGATGCGAATTTCGCCCTCTGTTTGCGTGGCGGGCTTGTATTCCGTAGACCAGGTGACAGGATTCTGCATTTGGGCAAACGCAGCCAAGGGCAGAAAAGAAACGGCCAAAAGAAGTTGTTTCAGGCGCATGACGTTCGAAAATAGACTTCAAAGAAAAGAAAAGCGGGGCAATGCACCACCACCAACGACCATTAAATAAACGAAAGACACTGTTAAACTTTCCAAAAAGCGGCAAACAGATCTTACTTCACTTTCTTCCAATTTAGTTTTACACCCACTCCCAAGTCAACAGATAAAAAACTCCCCCTCAATTGTCTGTTGGCATAATAATGTCTATTATTCACATCCATTGAATAGGTTAATCTTAAATCCTTTTTAAAACCTCTTACATACCTCATTCCTGTTGAAATATAAAACAGTTTTTTGATTACAAAAAATTGAAACTTAAAACCCGCACCCATCAAAAGAGAATGGTTGATGTCAAGTTCTTCCTTTAACTTTAAAGTTGCCATTGAAACAGTACCATCTTCATTCGGTATAGGGGCATATTCAACGTCTTCAGTGGGTGAAAATGGCGCCTTAAATCGAAGATATAGATTTAAAAAAGGATGAAATGTAATTTTAGGACTAACTTTTATGTTTGGGCCAGCTCCAAATGAAATAGCATGGGTATACAATGAACTCCTGTAAGCAACACCCTCTTTCATTGCAAAATAATCAGGATAGGTATAAAAAGTGCGAATACTGTATGCATAAACCAACTGATTATATGCCAAATTAAAATTCAACTTTTCTTTAAATAAATTAATGCCAATTGATGCACTCCCGACATAATTTACAAATGGATAAACTGAATTCTTAAACCCAACAATATAATCATTCCATTTGGGGTCTCTTCCATATAAGGACATCGACCCACCTGTTTGATATTCAATTTGCAAGCTTTGAGCTTTTACATCCATTAATCCTGATACTAATAAAGACATGGAAACACACAAAAACCTTGCTTGTAACATAAAAGGCTTATTTTGAAAAAATTCTACACTAAAAAGATCACTAAAGACAAGATGTAAAACCCTTACTCCACGTTCTATTACCAAAATTCTTCTCTAAATATGGATTTCCAGACTCCTCGTATTCAAATTTAAAAATAGTTTCCATGTGAAAATTTCTAATGCATTTGCTGGTTTGTACAGTTGTTAATTGAAAAGCAGAAGCACCTGTACCTGACCAAGATTGAGGGAAACTGTTTATATCAGTGCTTCGGGTGTAACAATCTTTTTTGATTTTGAACTGATATTTTGCACAAGAGTTCATGTAAAACTTACATCTACCAGAAACCGATGAGGGCAAAGGTGTAAGTATATCTATCCCACGATAATGCTTCATTTGAGAAAACAAAGTCTTGAGTGCTCCTATCCCCTCATATTTAGTCCAACATTTGAGATACCTAGTTTGTCCACTCCACTGGTAAGTGAAGTCTGCCTTTTTCACATGTAGTTTTTGCTGAGTTGTTCTGCAAGTACCGCAGTTATCTGTCTTACTCATATCTCCATAAATATCCAAATCAGTAACATCCACAATATTTTCAGCAAGTGTACCTTTTTTTAATTCATTTAAGCCTTTATCAGTAACTCCGCTTAACATGTGTACCTTCAAGGTAGTATCCTGCTTATAAACATAAAATGCACTGTCTCCAACCTGATAAATAGCTTGAGGATTCAAAACTGTTCCTAATATGTTAGACTCCACCAAAGTCATTTTTTCATCATAAAAATTCTCTCCCATATACCTTCTGTAAGACATATATCCCAAAGATTTCTCAAGAGAATCCAATTGACTTGGTGTGAAATTACTGTATTTTTCGGCAAACTCTACAATTGCACTTTCATTTTCAAAAACAAATCTGCCATCAAAAACCCTTACACCAGAAGCTGAGCTGCTCTTAAGTAAATTCGTTTGCATTTGCTCCTCTTTTTTACACCCCAAAACGAGTATGCTAAAAGCAAAAATAATTAATGATACTTTTTTCATAGTTTAAAATTTAGAAACCAAAAATTCTAAATTTCATATATGAAACCAATTTATGATGTTTCGTAATAGATAAAAGTTGAGATTTCGCAACATGATGAGCAGAAAAGTAACTCATACTAAAAATCTTGATCCCAGAATTTTTAAAATCTCAAAAAAAATCGTGAGCTTAGAGCATAAAAAGGATACATAAGCTCTGAATTTTTTGCGTGGGAATAAAATCCCAAAAGTTCAATTCTAGAGAGTGGAAAAGTGAACTAACTTTACCATTGACACATTGATGAGAATCTTAGATGCTCATGATGTTTCATTAAGTCAATTTTTAAGTGAAATTGACAATGCGCATCTATCAAATTAGTGTTCTGCTTTTATTCCTCTTTAGGTCCAAAATCAACCTTTGGAGCCTTATCTGCTCCTTCGGCGGCTTTGAAATATGCTCTTTTTTCGAACCCGAAAAGCGAGGCCGTCATGTTATTCGGGAATCGGCGGATGAAGGCATTGTAATCCAACACCGCATCATTGAAATTTTTCCGTTCCACCGAAATCCGGTTTTCGGTCCCTTCCAACTGCACCATCAAATCCTGAAACGCCTGTGTGGCCTTCAGTTCGGGATAGCGCTCCACCACCACCATCAGTCGGCTCAGCGCACCGGACAATTTATCCTGGGCGGCCTGAAATTTATCCAGGTTTTCCTGGGTAAGGTCTTTGGGATCCAATTTCATGGAGGTGGCATTGCTGCGCGCCTCAATCACGCTTTCCAACGTTCCTTTTTCAAAATCGGCGGCTCCCTTTACGGTTTCCACCAAATTGGGAATCAAATCGGCCCGGCGCTGGTATTGGTTTTCCACCTGGGCCCATTTTCCGTCAATCGCCTCTTCGCGGTTTACCATTCCGTTATACCCGCATCCCGACAGGGAAACTGCTCCCAAAATTCCGATGGTTGCGGCGGTAAAAAACTGCTTCATTTTTTTCATTTCGCTTCTGTTTGTTTGTGATAAAAGTACGCCTTTCAACGATATTCTTCTCTGCGGGTTGCTATTTTTCGTGCATTATGGCCAAAACCCGGGATGTATGTGCGCAAACTTTCGACGAATCGGCCGGACAAATTCCTTCCAGCCACACGATTTTGTTCCCACTGACCAAAACGTGGATCTGTTCCTTGGCGAATCGGCTGATTTTTCGGTCCGTGAGGATATCGCTCACTTTTTTGGAGCCTTTCATACCCAGCGGAGTCATGCGGTCGCCGGGTTCCCAAATCCGCCAGGTCAAGGGAAACTGGAGCGATGCGGCATCCAAAAATGCATGCCGGGGATTCCCCAAATCGGGCAGCTCCTTTGGTGAAACCAAGCGCAACGCATACCCCGTGATACCCGGAGTCAAATCTTCAGACAAAAGAACCGCCTCCCATTTTTCGGCGGAAAGCGGAGAAATGAGCAAATAGTCTCTATCGACCAAGAATCGGTGGGTAGCGGTAAAAATCGTTTTGCCCGTTTTATTTTCTTTCAACAGGTCATACAAATCCGCCGCCTGTTCATAACTCAAACCGAATGGCCGGCAAACGTGAAACAGGGCCGAAACCCGCAGGTCGGACGGAAAAGAGAAGAGCTTTTTTATCGAAAAACCTTCATCGATTAAAAGTCCGGCCTGTGTAATTAAAAAGTCAAACAATTGCGCATCAACCGCCATATGCGAGGCCGTTTGGATGATGGCCTCTTCCGCTCCCGGGAATTCAGCCTGCAGAAAGGGCATCAACTTATTTCTTATCCTATTCCGGGTGTAATCATTTTTCAGGTTGGAGACATCTTCACGCCAGTTGAAACCACGTTCTTCCAGATACCACTTCAGCTCCTCTTTTTTAAAATCCAACAGCGGACGGTAAATACCCTCATGCGCAGATCTGATTCCCGCAAGGCCCCTGAT
>CAYYRB010000048.1:9556-19604 GCA_964473995.1 uncultured Candidatus Competibacteraceae bacterium
ACAGCGGACGGTAAATACCCTCATGCGCAGATCTGATTCCCGCAAGGCCCCTGATTCCCGTTCCACGGAACAAATGAAGCAGCAGTGTTTCCGCACGGTCTTCGGCGTGATGCGCGGTTAAAATTCCCGAGAAAGCGTTTTCCTTCAGCAACCTGCGAAAAAAAGCATACCGTATTTCCCGCGCTTTTTCCTGAATGCCGGATCCCCCGGAAAAGGTCTCCGACGAACAGGAATGGAGAAAAAAAGGAATCCCGAACCGCTTGCATATATCCCCGCAAAAGAGGGCATCTTCCTCCGAATCTTGAGCCCTTAATCCATAATTTACGTGTGCCGCGGCAAAGGGAATTTTGCTTTCGCGCAGAAGATGAAAGAGTGCGATGCTGTCACTGCCTCCGCTCAAGGCGAGCAGTACGGGCTTATCGGAAGATAATCCGAAAGCGGCATAAGCAGACTGAAAACGGGCCAATACGGAATCGGTCATAATTCCCTCAAATTTACGCCTAAAACCCGGGCCATGGCGGATGCCTTTACCATGCACTCTTCGTATTCCGCCTGCGGATCGGACAGCAGAGTGATGGCACCTCCCACCTGAAAGGAAAGATAGCCCGTTTCCGCGTTATAAAATAGGCTGCGGATTACCACGTTCAAATCAAAATCTCCGTCCGGAAGCAGATAACCCACCGCTCCGCTGAACAAGCCCCGGTTGCTTTTTTCGTAGCGCTCTATCAGCTGCATGGCGCTTATTTTGGGAGCGCCGGTCATGCTGCCCGGAGGAAATGAAGCTTTCAGGAAATGTTCGAACGTCGTTTCATTTTCCACCTCACACGATACGGTAGAAATGAGCTGAAAAAGGCCAGGAAACGCATGCAGCTTACACAGCTCATCCACCCTGACGCTATCGGGTTTGGCCACCCGGGAAAGGTCGTTGCGCACCAAATCCACGATCATGGTATTTTCGGATCGTTCCTTTTCGCTTGCGAGGAGTTCCTCTGCCAGGCGCAAATCATCCGCTTCGTTTGATCCGCGGGGCGCGGTTCCTTTGATCGGCTGGCTGATAAGGCGGCTGCCTCTTTTGGCGAGGTATCTTTCGGGAGAGGCGCAAATCAGATAGCGCGCGCCCATTTTCAGAAAACAGGAAAACGGCATGGGAGAAGCTTCCGTGAGCTTCAGAAACAACGAAAAAGGATCGGTAAAAACCCGTTCCGCATAAAATTCCATACACAGGTTCATTTCGTAAATGTCGCCGGCCTGCAGGTGTTCCTTCACCCTCCTGATCGCCTGCGTATAATCGGCGCGGCTCATCCTTGGCGTTACTTTTATGGCATTCAGGGTGCGCGGAAAAGCATCTTCCCAACCAAATTCGTCATCGATGAAAAATCCTTGGGCCTCCACAAAGCCGAAATCGGGAAAGCCGACGGGATCCGGCTTGTCGCTGTATAGTTTTTCAAATCGGTTTTTCAGGTTATAGCCTACACAGCCAAAAATCGGTTTGCTTTTGGGGCCTGCGGCGGAACAATCGGATAGAATTTCTGGTGAATTGGAAAACGCCAAAATCTGTCGAAAACGGGCAAACGGATCCGCATATCCCTCCGGGAAAAGAGACCGGGCCCAAAAAACATGTTGTTTGGCCAAAATATCGTCGGTTCTGAATCGAATCATTCCATCGCAAAGATGTTTCAAATCCGGCAATTGGAGAATTCATTCAGGGAAGTGCTGAAGAAATACCATATCGGGCACATTTGCGTTACTTTGCCGTGGAAATGAAACGGATTGACCGCTACATCGTAAAGAAATACCTGACCACTTTTTTTGTGGCGTTGGGCTTAATTATTGCGATGTCCATCGTATTTGACATTTCAGAAAAAATTGACGACTTCATGGGCAAGCATGGAAAAATTCCATCCACCCGGGAAATTATTTTTGATTATTACCTTAATTTCATTCCTTATTTCGCCGGGTTATTTTCGCCGTTATTCGTATTCATTTCGGTCATTTACTTTACGTCCCGAATGGCCTATCGTTCAGAGATTATTGCCATTCTGGCGGGAGGGGTGAGTTATACCCGTTTTGTAATGCCCTTTGCGGGAACCGCCCTGTTTATTTCACTTTTTTTGGGTATCATGGTGAATTTTGTCATTCCCAAATCGAACGCCAATAAAGTAAAATTTGAAAAAAACTATTTCGGTCAGCGTTACTGGGATCCGAGAAACATTCACCGACGTATAGGCACGGGTGAATTTTTATACATGGAATTCTGGATGAACAGATCGCTGACGGGAAGTAAATTCTCCATAGAAAAATTCGATGCGACGGGTCTGCGCTACAAACTGATGGCGCAAAACATCCGATACGACTCCGTAAACGGAAGGTGGATGCTGAACAATGTACTTATCCGGGAAATTCAGGGACAAAAAGAACGCATCCGCATGCGCGATTTTATTGATACCACGTTTCAGTTCACGCCTGCCTATTTTACCGACCGAAACCTGGATGTAAGTACCATGAACTGGTTTGAGTTGAACGACTTTATCGAGGAAGAAATCAGCATGGGCAGCACGGTAGTTCCGTATTATATGGTTGAAAAACACAAAAGGACGGCCACTCCGTTCTCAACACTCATTCTGACATTAATTGCCGTTCCGCTCGCCGGAAGAAGGTTGCGCGGGGGCATAGGACTGCATATAGGAATCGGCATCGGATTAGGATTTACCTACATTTTTTTTGATAAGGTAAGTACCACCTATGCCATCAGCGGTATCATGAATCCGTTTCTGGCGGTTTGGCTACCCAACGTTCTCTTTCTTCTTATCAGCCTGTATCTGCTGAAAACAGCACAAAAATAATACAGGTTGATAATTATATTTATAGAATAAAGGACCATGGACTTCATGTCTGATTCGCTTTCCAATGGAAGAAGCTTCAGGACACTGAACATCATCGACCAGTATAATCGTAAATGCCTGGAAATCAGCATAAGTTTCAGCCTCCCGTCAAGAAAAGTGATTAAAAGTCTGGAGAGGACGGTAGAGGAACACGGCAAGCCATTGGGCATAAGGACCGACAATGGTCCGGAATTTACGTCTTGTGCACTTCAGGATTAGTTCGCCGGGAATGAGCTTGAATGGGTTAAGATACAGAAAGGAAAGCCTCTGGAAAACGCGATAATAGAAAGACTTAACAGAACCTACAGGGAAGACGTGCCTGCTGCAAACATCTTCTTTTCCTTGGATCACGTATATGAGGTGACCTTAATCTGGAAAGATGATTATAACGGGGACAGACCTCATGAGGCGCTAAACTTTTGTACACCAAATGAAGACGCGGCAGGAGTTGGGTTTTTAAAGGCATACGCCTCGGAAAGTGTGCAAAAAGGAAGACGCAATTTCTTGTGCCTTCCTTTCATTTTAGTAGGTTCCATCTATCCCTGATGAATTACTCTCCGGCAGAGCTCATTTCCGTTTCGATTGAACAGTTCAAATTTCAATTCAATCAACTACATTTATAACCTGTCAAAAAAGGCAACCAGTTACCAAATATCAACAGCAAAGGGGAGCTGTTTCATATGTTTCGCTCCTGACTTCCACCGTTTTTGATCTGATTAAAACTTTCCTGAAAGCGAACGTAGGAGATTGGTGGTTTCTTGCAACGACCGGCGAAAAAGCCTCCGTAAAGCCTCGTTAAGTAACGAAAAAGAAGGCTTCAAAATTACTCACATCTGGCAGATCCGACTACGGAAGTTTGAGTACCCTGATTTCCGTTCTTCTGTTTTTCTGATGTTCCTCCTCAGAACAAGGAACATCATCCGCACAGCCATTGACAAGGCGCGTTTCTCCATAACCTTTCCAAGTCAGACGACTTGAGGAAACCCCTTTCACTTTGACCAAATAATCAACACAAGACTTCGCACGTTTTTCCGAAAGGGTGATGTTATACTCATAAGTTGCCCGGCTGTCGGTGTGAGAACTTAATTGAAGCTTTACGCCCTGGTTTCTCATCAGGTAATCGTATGCCTTATTCAATTGAATAACACTCAAAGGCCGCAAATCCCACTTGTCGAAATCATAATAAATGTCCTCAAGAACCATTTCATCTCCCTCGCGAAGTTTTGTAAGACATACTTCCTTTGACACGGTAAGATCCGTTTCGGATCCCTTCAGTACAAAAAACAGCTTTTTTACAGTTGGCCTGTAGGAAACACCCGAGGCATCCATTTCAAGGGCTTCATTGATTACGGCAAATTCTTTTCCTACAGGAAATTCCTTAATGGACTGTTTAATGATAATCTCGCCATTTTCATTGGTTCTGGTATTCGTTTCGATACCCGTTTCCATGTCTTGTATAACCAAATTCAGTCCTTTGACAGGCTGCTTTGTATCACAATCAAGAACACGAACCATAAAAGTTCCCTCTCCCTGTTTATTTTTCGGTTTATCCCCGGGAAGCACTTGGATTTCTGTGGAAATTTTACCAGATTCAGTCATTCCTTTTGTGCTTACATTTACTTGTGGGATAGGAGTATATCCGTCTTTCTCCGCAGAAATTTCAAAATCTGATTCTGGAGTGAGCGGTGCAAAAAAGCGACCTAATGAATCTGTCTGAGTAACGATACTATCTCCAAACGCCTTGTTTCGGATAATGACTCTGGCATCAGGTACCTTCTCCTTCTTATCTTTTCCGCTGAACACAAACCCTTCCAGATTTATCTGAATCAGATTCATACGCACACCGTAAATGCGGTCAACATAGTCTTTGCGGTCACTGGAAAAATAGCCGATTTTACCGCCTTTTTCTAAAATGAGTGCAAAATCATCGTATTGAGTATTCAACGGATATCCCATATTAATAGGAGGAATTAAACCACCAACCCCGTTATTCCTCGATTCAAAAATATCCAAACCTCCCAACCCTACAAACCCTTTTGAAGCATAATAAAGATTACCCTCCTCAGACAAATACGGAAACATTTCATCATCCGAAGTATTAAATTCCGGACCTAGATTAACCGGTTTAGACCAACCTCCATTTTGTCTGGTTGATTTCCAAATATCTACCCCACCCTGTCCTTCAGGCATATCCGAAGCAAAATAAAGAATATTCCCATCGGGTGAAAGGGTGGCATGGCCTAAATTATAAGAGTTACTGTTGTATGGAAAAGGCTGAGGTATTCCCCATTTATCATCTGTGCCTTTTTGCATGATATACAAACTTAAGTGTATGCGCTGACCCTTTTTAGCATCAGATTCCGTTCTATTCCTGGTAATAAAAGCCGTTTTACCATCTTGTGAGTAAAATACAGGGCCGTCATGAGGACCCGTTTTAAAGCGCCTGTTCTGTATGGTCGCATTTTTTCTGAAAGAGCTATCGCGTTTTTTTACAAAATACAGATTCAGAAAACCTGAATTATCCCATCCATAATTTTCTCTGAGAGAACCATTTTTGCGGTTGGAAACAAAAACAAGACCACCGTTGTAGAAAGCAGCTGAAAAATCACCGATACCTTTATTGAAAGGCATTTGATTTATTTTGAAGCGAACACTGTCCCGTTTCAATGCGTCAAAATAACCTGCCTGTCTGAGGTATTCACGTACTTTTTTGTCATTTGGATCTATTCGTTTCAAACTATCCAAAAATACTCTGGCTTTGTTATATTCAGCTGTATAACGAAGTGCATCGAAATACATCATGTAATCCTCTTTTGAAGCAGCCTTGGCTTTGTCAAGTACATCAAACCATTTCACGCTCTTCGAATAGTTTCGGATATAAAAATTACATTTAGCAGCTCTCCGCACAGCTTCCCAGTCAGCCGCTTTCCCTTTTGCCGTGCGCTTGGCAGCCTGCTTTGCCAATTCGTCATAAACGGGTGCCGCCTTAAAGTAATCAAGATAGCTAAAATAAGTATTTGCAAGATTTCTCTTTGCTCCCTGCCCTGAAGCTTGAACAACAAAAAATAAAACAACAAAGATGGTATTCAATATTCTTTTCATTGGAGAATGTTTTTTGGCATTAAAAATAACGGGGCGAATAGTAAGGCCGCTTTTTTGTTTTTAGATCAAAAGAAATCATAACCTCGTGGGTACCCCTATTATTGGCTCTAAACACATTAAGGCCGTTGTATGGAAAATCAAATGCATAACCAAACGTCATAAATTCCTTCACCTGAAAAGCCAGATTCATCCCTACCGATTCGTTGAATCGGTAAAAGGGTCCGATCCAAAGGGTATTCATGATGAAAAAATTAGCATTTACATCAAACGTAACAGGGGCATTTTCGGTCACCTTCACCAAAACACTGGGCTTAAAATCGACCAAACTGTTTATTTTAGCCACATATCCTCCTGTTAGATAAAAATGACGCCTCTGTAGGGCCTCGCCGACAAATACATCATCTCCTAAGCGATTCCTTAACAAACGCGGCACGGACAACCCAACATAGTGGCGGGAACCATAATAGTATAACCCCGCGCCAAAGTTTGGACGAATCTTGCTGGCATAATACGTATACACGGGATCATTCGGATCTACCGTATATAGCTTATTAAAATCAAATACCTGCCAATCGGCTCCCGCGCTCATTCCAAAAGACAGGCGGTGGTTTCTTTTATTTAGCTTCAGGTGATACGCTATGTCGGCAAATACCGAAGTTCTGCTCCTGGCACCTATTTGGTCATTGCTGGCATGCAAGCCCAACCCCAAATTTTGATTGGCCACGGGTGCATGCAAAGACACAAACTGACTTACCGGAGCACCTTCGATACCTACCCACTGGAACCGTCCCACGCCTACCATACTTATGCTACCCCTGCTTCCCGCATAGGCCGGATTAAAAAGCAACGGATTAAACATATAGAGCGAAACCTGCTCTTCAGTCTGGGCTGAAACCTGCCTGGGGTGGAATACCGCGAGGGCCGCCAGCAAGAAAATGGACAATTTTAAGATCCTTGTTTTCATTTTTTTTCTTTTAAATACCCTTAAGCCACTTATACTTTACGACAGTGTTATGATCTTAATTAATATTGAAGTTCTATGTAACCGGTTATTGCCTTAGAATTCTTAGTTAATTGGATGACATAAAAATAGGTTCCCGCAGGCAGTCTGCCGTTTCCAACGGTAGTCACTGCAGCAGAATAACCATCCCAATTATTCAGATAAGGACTCGCTTTAAAAATTAGGGTTCCCCATCTGTTATAAAGTTCTACCGTAGCTTCCGGGAATTTATCTATACCTGGAATATTCCACACATCATTGTGTCCATCACCGTTTGGTGTCACAAGCTGCGGAACTTTTCCAAATTCACACTCTACCGTCACATTTAAGGTATCGGCACATCCATTTGCATCGTTGGCAAAAAGAACATAGGAGCCGTCGGAAACATTCAATAGACTCTCCGTGCTTTGACCGTTAGACCACAGATACGCGTATGGAAGCGTACCTCCCGTTGTTTCTACAGATACCTGTCCATCTTCAAATCCACAGGTAGCATTAGTCACGCTGATTGCCTGAACAAGGAAAGGAGACGGTTCCGTTATGGTTATAAGCGTATCGGCCGAACAACCAATACCGTCAGTTACCTGTACGGGATAACTTCCCGGGGCCAAGCCCGTAATCAATGAATCGGTGCCCAACGCACCCCAGTCAAAAGTAAATGGCCCGACGGCATTATTCACTATTACGGTAGCCGCACCATCCGCATTTCCAAAACAGGTGACGTTTTGTGAAACCGGGATAAGTTCAGGAACAGAAACCGTAACCTGGAAAGAACATACCGAGACATTGCCTGCTGAATCTGTAGCCGTGTAAATAACCGTGGTAATTCCCACAGGAAATTCAGATCCGGGTTGATGGCTTGCCGTTACTGTAACCGCACCACAATTGTCTGAAATTGTAGGTTCCGTCCAGCTCACCTGGGTAGAACAACTGTTGATATTCACAGGGCAATTTGCAATTAATGGCGCCTGAGTATCAGCTACGGTTACTTCAAATGTGCAAATGGTAATATTACCAGCGGCATCTGTGGCAGTGTACACAACCTCAGTAGTTCCTACAGGGAATAGGTCTCCCGAAGCGTGGGAAGCATCCACGACAACCGCACCGCAGTTGTCAGTAAATGTGGGAACAGTCCATGTCGCCGTGGCCCCACAAATACCGTTTTCCGCAGGAATAGCAATATTAGAAGGACAATTTGCAACCACAGGCTGTTCAGCATCCACAACTGTAACGGTGAAATTATGCACCGTGGTATTTCCGACAGAATCCACAGCCGTGTAGGAAACGGTGGTCGTCCCTACCGGGAAAACAGCGCCCGGAGCGAAGTTAGAAGTAAAGGAAACCACTGCACAATTGTCGGTAGCCGACGGGGCTGACCAACTCACCACCGCTGAACAGTTCCCCGCATCATTGTTCTGAGTAACGTTAGCCGGACCATTCACGATAACAGGAGCTTCTACATCAAATACCGTCACATTAAATACACAGGTGTCAGAAAGACCCGCACCGTCAACAGCGATAAGGGAAACTTGAGTAACTCCCACGGGGAAAATCGAACCCGAAGCATGGGAAGATACGAAGGTAACTCCGGGGCAATTATCAAAAACCGTAGGATTATCCCAATAGACCGGGGCTCCACAAACACCGGGTACACTATTGGCAAAACGGTTAGAAGGACATACGCTGATAACCGGAGCCTGGGCATCCACCACAATTACGTTAAAGCTGCAGGTTGATGTATTTCCGGCTAAATCAACAGCCGTAACGTCAACCACTGTATTACCCACGGGGAATACATAACCAGGAGGATAAGAAGTTGTCACGGTCACGTTTCCGGTACCGCAGTTATCCGTTGCCGTAATAGTCGGCCAATATACCTGGCGCCAACACGTATTAATCATGTGATTAACCGTGATAGTGGTCGGGCAGTTTGTAATAACAGGTGCTTCAGTATCAGTAACCGTAACCGTAAAAGTGCATACAGAAGAATTTCCTGCATCGTCAATAGCCGTATAGGTAACTGTTGTTACTCCAACCGGGAATACAGAGCCAGGAAGATGAGAAGAAACGACCAACGGAGAAGAATCACAATTATCCGAAACTGTCGGAACCGCCCATGATACAGGCGCCCCGCATATGCCTGCCGCTGTAGGGACAGTAATATTAGAAGGACAATTGGATAACTGAGGTGCCTGAGTATCGGAAATACTTATGAATACAGTAGCCTGATCACAAGTAGGAGGCAATGGTGTACCATCGTCACAAACCTGATAAACAAAACTG
This sequence comes from uncultured Candidatus Competibacteraceae bacterium, assembly GCA_964473995.1. Lineage (GTDB taxonomy): Bacteria > Bacteroidota > Bacteroidia > CAIKAF01 > CAIKAF01 > JAKRSD01. Next base: position 18,824 of record CAYYRB010000048.1, read on the forward strand.
TCACTTCCACATGCCGTGGAGAATGGCGTGTAGGTAATTACCCCCGTTGAATTGTTAATGGCAACTGTACCTTGAGTAGGCTGGGTAATGATGACCAGGCTGCCCGGATTGATGTTACCATCTGTGTCCACATCATTTCCTACAACATTTACGGCTACAGGTGTACTCTGGTTTGTAGATGCAAAATCATCTACAGCCAACATGGGATCATTCACCGGAAGAACTGTTAAAATTACATAAGCGGTATCGCAAAGCGAAGGCAAGGGAGTACCATTATCACAAGCAATATAGATCAGACTGTCCTGGCCAAAGAAATTCGCACTGGGGGTGTAGGTTATTGTTCCCGTAAGAGGATTCACAAAAACCGTTCCGTGAGATGGCGGCATTACAATGGCTACACTTCCCGGCGTCAGCGATCCATCCACATCAGAATCGTTGCCTAAAACGTTTACAGTAACCGGGGTGTCCTCATTGGTTGTTGAGAAATTCCAGTTCACCACCGGAGGATCGTTCACCGGAGTCACGCTGATCATCACCGTCGCCGTATCGCACAGGTTCGGAGTGCCGCCGTCACAAAGGCTGTATGTAAAGCCGTCCATACCGTTGAAGTTCGGTGCGGGCGTGTACGTGAAGCTGCCGTCGGGGTTCAGCGTCAGCGTGCCGTTCGCGGGACCGCTGCCCGGAACAGGCGTGTATACCGCTACCGGTCCATCCACGTCGCTGTCGTTCGTATTTACGTTGCCGCTCACCGGAGTGTCTTCCGGCGTGGTGTAAAAGTCGT
>CAYYRB010000049.1:0-2480 GCA_964473995.1 uncultured Candidatus Competibacteraceae bacterium
CATCCCGCAAAAATTCCCGTTCTTTGCACCAAAATTCGGGAAGCAGATATGATTTCAGTGTCGGGAGTGGCGGTAGGTTTCAGCGGAGATTACTTGTTTGAGGACGTTACCTTTATGGTGGGACCGAACGACAAAATAGGTCTCGCGGGACGCAACGGTGCGGGTAAATCCACCCTCATGAAGGTCATCAGCGGACAACGCCGGCCTGATCTCGGCGCACTCGCCGTGCCCAACGCGGTGCGCATCGGCTATTTAGCGCAGGACCTGAATCCCAATTCGGCCCTTACCGTCATACAGGAAACCAAGACGGCTTTTTCGGAACTGAACAAAATGGCCGAAGAATCAGCCCGCCTGCAGGAAGAATTAAATGTACGCACCGATTACGAAACCGAGGAATACATGAATCTCGCCATGCGTATGGCCGATCTGGAAACGCGTTTCGGTATGATGGGCGGCTATGATTCCGACGAAAAAACAATCAAAGTGCTTAAAGGACTCGGATTTACCGATGCCGATATGGACAGGCCCCTTACCGAATTCAGCGGGGGTTGGCAAATGCGCGTGGAACTGGCCAAGCTGTTGCTTACCGAGCCCGATCTGGTGCTGCTGGATGAGCCCACCAACCACCTCGATATCGAATCTATCGTGTGGCTGGAAAAATTTCTTGCCGACTATCCCAAGGCCGTCATGCTGGTGAGCCACGACAAAACGTTTCTGGATAAAGTGACCAACCGTACCATCGAAATTACGGGCGGAACCATACAGGATTACAAAGCCAACTACACCAAATATTTAGAATTACGCGCCGAGCGGAGGGCCCAGCAGTCATCGGCCAAAAAGAATCAGGACAAGCAGATTGCCCAGATGGAGCGGAACATAGACCGCTTCCGGGCCAAGGCTTCCAAGGCCAGCATGGCACAGTCGCTCATTAAAAAATTGGATAAAATAGACCGCATCGAAGTGGACGATGAGGATACCACAGCCATGCGTTTTCGCTTTCCTGAAGCGCAGCATTCGGGTAAAGTAGTGATTACGGCCGACCGGGCATCGAAAAAATATGGAGATAAATTGGTCATTCCTTCTCTTTCCTTTACGGTAAACCGGGGCGACCGCATTGCATTTGTTGGGCGCAACGGAATGGGTAAAACCACGCTGGCAAAAATGATATCGGGTGATACTACGTATGAAGGCAAAATTGAATTCGGACATAACGTACTGATGGGCTATTTTGCCCAGCATCAGGCCAAGGAATTGGAAGGCAATAACACGGTGCTGGAAGAAATGGAAAAAGCCACTTCGCACAGCGACTTGTTTACCCGTGTGCGCAGTTTACTGGGAGCATTTCTTTTCAGCGGCGACGATGTATACAAAAAAGTGAAGGTGCTCTCGGGTGGTGAACGGGGTCGGCTGGCACTGGCCAAACTGCTCACCGAACCGCTGAATTTTCTGTTGCTTGATGAGCCCACCAACCACTTGGATCTGCGTTCGAAAGAGGTATTGAAACAGGCATTGAACGACTTTAAAGGAACGCTCATCGTGGTTTCCCACGACCGGGATTTTTTGAACGGACTTACGGATAAAATTTTTGAGTTTACCCCTGAGGGTATTAAGGAACATCTGGGCGGTATTGATGAATTCCTTGCACGCAAAGAGGCTGCAGATTTTCGTGCCATTGAAGGTGAAAAAACCAAGCGGGCAGAACAGAAGGAAATTTTTGCGGATCAGCTGCGTAAAGAAGCGCAGGCCGTTCAGTCAGAAAAAAAACGGGGCGACGATAAGGAGGCCAAAAAGTTGAAAAACCGCATTGCCAAGGCAGAGGAAACCATCGGTATTTTGGAAGCCAAACTCGCGGGGATGGATGAAAAACTGCAAAATCCGGAATCGTATAAGCAATACATGAGCGATGCCGTTTTTTTTGAAGAATATAACAAGGCGAAAGCCGATTTGGAGAGAGAAATGGAATTGTGGGAGAAAATGAGTGAAGAATTTGATAAATTGATTATTTGAGATCGGTCTTGATACTTTCTACTTGATACCTGCTACATAATAGATGAAACAAATCATACCAACTACCCGCGGGGCAGCTCCCATAGGGCCTTACAGCCGGGCCGTGAGGGCGGGCCATTTTATTTTCTTTTCAGGCGTTATTGCTCTCAATGAAGCCGGTGAACTTATTCAGGTCTCTCTGGAGGAAGAGACTGTGCAGGTGATGGAGAACATAAAAAACCTGCTTGCCGATGCAGGAGCTGACTTTTCGCAGGTTGTGAAAACCTCCATCTTTTTGAGTGATATGGGGCATTTTGCCACCGTGAATGAGGTGTATGCGCGGTACTTCACCGGTGATTATCCGGCCCGGGAAACCGTGGCCGTGGCAGGTTTGCCCAAAGGCGCCCATGTGGAAATATCGATGACGGTATATCTGGGCTGAGCAGCGGTTGTTTTTGCTTCAATTGCCGGTCCTTCGAGAGCCTCAGGACGGC